>JBOGDK010000028.1:0-24026 GCA_050701795.1 Micromonosporaceae bacterium | reverse complement strand
GGCACCTTGCTGATTCCGCCGGCGATCACCTCGGCTATCTGGTCGAACTCTCTGACGCGTACCAGGGCGACCAGGTCGAGGTGTCCGGCGACCGAATACACCTCGCTCACCCCGGGCAGCTCCGCGATGGTCTGTGCGACCTCGGGGATGGAATCGGTTGCGCAGTCGATCAGGACGATGGCGGTGATCACCAGGTGCTCCTCATGGTGCGGTGGATCGGATCCCCGCCACTCTAACGGCGGGTCTGCATGGTGATATCGCGGCCGACCCGAATGGTGTCGACGAGATGTTCCGAGGCATCAACGTACCCGCCCGGGAGTACGACAGCGCGGGTCAGGCGGCCGTGCACCTCGGCCCCCGATCCGACGACGCTGTCTTCAGCGTCACCGTTCACCACGGCATCGTCGGCGATCAGGGTGCCACCGGCCGCGGCGTGCAGGTTCGCCGCGAGGTAGTTGGCAGGGGTCCCGCAGTCGAAGTAGGTGCCCTGGTAGGGCACCAGATCCAGGGCGCCGCGGGCCTCCGCCGGACGCCACACCGTGGTGACCAGATCGCTGGTACGCGGCTGCAGAGCGCGTACGGCCCTGGGCGGCAGCAACGACATTCCGGCGAACCGCCACTCGCGTGATTCCCCGAACTCGCCGACATCGTCCCCGGCGGGCACCACCAGGATCCGTACGGTCGTCCCTTCCCATCCCGCCAGCAGCGAGGTCTGGGCATCACCGTCCGGATCGAGATACACGTCGGCGTTGCACGCGAGTACGGCACGTTCGCCGATCCATGTCCGCAACCTGCCGACACCGCCGGACGTCCCCAGGGCGGGTGGCGGCTCGACGGACAGGTGGGCGCGTCCGTCGACCGCGGCGACGATCTGGTCCGCGAGGTGGCAGGCGTTCAGGGCGACCTGGTCCGGCCCGGCGAGTCCGTACGCCGCGAGCCGCGCCAACGTACGGTCCACCAGCCGTACGTTGCCGACCGGACAGAGCGGTTTCGGAACTCGCAGGGTCAGGGGCCGCAGCCGGGTGCCCTCGCCGGCGGCGAGCACCACGGCGCACATGTTCATCGGGTGGTGACCTCCGGATACCCCTGGTACGGCCCCAGCCCGAAGTGTGCCAGCAACCGGGCTGCCGGCACGGTCAACGGCGGCAGCCCCTCCAGGCTGCACCAACGGGCTTCCAGGACTTCCCCACCGTCCACCGCGACGTTCTGCTCGTCGGGGTCGACGGTGACCTGGTACACGAAGTCCACCCACCGGCCTTTGGT
This sequence comes from Micromonosporaceae bacterium, assembly GCA_050701795.1. Classification (GTDB taxonomy): domain Bacteria; phylum Actinomycetota; class Actinomycetes; order Mycobacteriales; family Micromonosporaceae; genus WHSM01. The sequence continues at coordinate 22,763 of JBOGDK010000028.1, read as the reverse complement.
GTGGGCCACCGCGTTCGGGACGGCGGCGGTGAGGTCGTCGACGCCCACCACGATGCCGGTCTCCTCGGCGAGTTCGCGTGCCGCGCAGTCGACCGGACGTTCTCCGCGATCGACCATTCCACCTGGCAGCGACCAACCGAACCCGGGTGGTTGCCGCAACAGCAGCAGCCGGCCGTCCCGGTCGCGTACCAGGATCACCGCGCCGACCGTGTAGGTGGGCGCCACCAGCCGTACCAGACGACGACGTACCGCGGGGGGAAGCCGGTAGAAGACCTGGTAGCCGACTCGCCGGAGCCGGGCGGCCGGGACCGGGCGGCGGGTCACGCGGCGGCCTCGCCGGGCCGCCGTTCCCACGGCGGCTGGCGGCGGATCCGGGCGGTTGTCACGGCGTGATCCATAACGTCACAGGCTAGCGGCTGTGGAGAAGCTCGCTGACCGGCCGCGCCGGGCAGTCAGTGCGTCGAGCGGGTCAGGTGCGGTCCACCGAGGCGATGAGTTCCTCGGCGACCTCCTCGGCGGAGAGCCGTCCGTCTGTCACCGCGACGTACACGGCCTCGGCGTCCGGGTAACCCAGTGTCTGCGCGTACGCGATCAGCGGCGTGTCGGTGGCGAGGGTGCGTTCCCGGCGGCGCAGGGCCCGCCCGACCGCTTGTCGACCGGACGCGATCTTCTGGGTGATGACGGCTGACTCCCGCCGGCCGCCGTCGCCGTCCCGGTTGGCGAACCACTGGTTGATCTGCAGTTGCGCGGTCGCGCTCCGGGTGGCGTGCAGCCACTCCTTTGACGGACCGGGGTAGTCCGCGCCGCCCGCCGTGATGATCTCGACGACGTCGCCGTCGTCCAGCATCGCGGTCACGGGTGCCAGGCGCCCGTTAACGTACGCCCCGATCAGCCGGTCGCCGGTGCTGGTGGCGAGGGCGTACGCGACGTCCACCGGGGTGGCACCGCTGGGCAACATCAACTGGTCGCCGCGGGTGGTGAAGACCTGGATCTGGCCGTACGACAGGTCGCAACGCAACGACGAGAGGAAATCCGAGGAATCGATCGCCTCGCTCTGCCAGTCGAGAAGCCGGTGCAGCCAGTCCAGTTCCTGGCCACGCGACGTGGCGGCCCGGCTGTCTTTGCCCCGGTAGGTGGCGACGATCCCGTACTCCGCGGTGCGGTGCATCTCCTCGGTCCGGATCATCACCTCGATCGGCTCCCGTCCGGGGCCGATCACCGTGGTGTGCAGCGACTGGTAGAGGTTGAACTTCGGCGTCGCGATGAAGTCCTTGAACCGCCCCGGTGCGGGCCGGTAGACCGCGTGCACCGCCCCCAGAGCCGCGTAACAGTCGGTTGGCGGCCCGTTGACCTGAATCACCAGCCGGGGTAGGTCGCGCGGCTCCGGAACCGGGCTGTTCTGCATCTCGGTGAAGATCGACCAGTGGTGCCGCGGACGGTCGCTGATCGTCGAGTGCACCCGGCTGGTGCGCAGCTGTTCCCGCATCCGACCGGTCACCTCGTCCAGCAGGGTGCGGGGGTCCTCGCGTTGGGTCAGGTACGCGTCGATCCGCGCGTACGCCTCGGGCTCCAGCGTGGCGAGCACGAGATCTTCCAGCTCCCTTTTGAACACATGGATGCCGAGCCGGTCGGCGAGCGGTACCAGGACATCCCGGGTCGCTTTCGCGGTGCGTAGCTGGGAAGGGCGGGACTTGAAGGTCAAGGTGCGCATGTTGTGCAGCCGGTCGGCCAGTTTGATCACCAGCACCCGTACGTCCCGGCCCGCAGCGATGATCATCTTGCGGATGGTCTCGACCTCGGCGGATTCGCCGAAGAACACCGTGTCGAGTTTGGTGACCCCGTCGACCAGGTGCCCGACGGACTCCCCGAAGTCGCCGCGGAGCTGCTCCAGGGTGTACGTGGTGTCCTCGACCGTGTCGTGCAGCAGCGCCGCGACCAGGGTGGTGGTGTCCATGCCGATTTCGGCCAGGATCCGGGCGACCGCCACGGGGTGCGAGATGTATGGTTCGCCGCTGCGGCGTACCTGACCGTCGTGCAGTCCGTGAGCCACCTCGTGGGCCCGGTGCAGCAGTGGTAGGTCAGGTTTCGGATGGACACTGCGGTGGGCTCGTACCAGCGCTTCGAACGGGGAGTGGCGGCGGGTGGGCCACGGGAGCATCGCGCGGACGAACCGTACGAGGCGATCACCGGATGGTGGTGTCGTGGTCTGTCCGTTGCGGCTTGGAGCTTTCGGCGCAGGGGTACCGGAACCGTGGATCTCGGGTATTGCGTCGGCCGGGGTGGCGGAGGTTGCGTCGGTCGGCTTCACGTCGACGTCGGTCCTCGGCGACCGGGACGGATTTACGGCGGGAGCGGACGGCGAATGCCCGGTTGCTGCGGGGGTGGGGTCGGCTGGGCGGCTGGGTGGGGTGGTTGACGTGACGTCGCCCAGCCTGGGTAGTCGTGGCTCGGGCAGCAACGAGTCGGCGTCGATGTCCATGGGAGCCACCTCCCGTGCCCGCCGGTCCTGCGGTCCGCACCGCACGTATGCGGAGCCTGCCCGTCCCTGGTGTGTGTCCGTACCGTCAATGCTAGTGAAAGATCAGCTCGCCGGAGCGGACAGCTGGTCCGCCAGTTTCGCCACTGTTCCGTATTGGTTCCCCTCTTTTCCATTCAAAAACCCGCAAACTCGGGCGGCGTCGTGTAGCGACAGCCAAGCGGGGGGACGCTGGAGCACTCCAGATAGGCACGGTGACGCCGATCACATGCCATAGGTCGGGCCGGCGAGGAGAGACGCGCGTCACCGATGAAGGTGTGTGCTCGGCGAGGACGGGACGACGTTAGGAGAAGCCTCAGGCGGTTGCCCGGTGCGGACGGTGCCCAGGCCGCGCCAGCCCCCGCTCCGCGAACGGGTCGGCGGCCGCAGCGGCCGTCTCCGCACGGTGCAACAGGTCGCGCCAACGCTCGGCTCCGGCGACCCGGCACGCCCACCCGGTGTCGGTACGTACCAGCCGGGTCTCCGGGCGCTTCAACCAGCCCAGCACCCGTTCGGTCTCCTCCGCGGTGGCGCACGGCACCGGCCCCGGACCTGGTGCCACGGTCTCGGCGGTGGCGAGCAGCGCGTCCAACGTCGGTTGTGGGTGCACCCCCGGCGGTGATGTCCCGGCGGCGACCAGGCGACCGTGGCGTACCACTGAGATCTCCCAACCACCGGCGCCGGTCGGGCGAGCGGCGACCAGCTCCCTGATCGTGGTCAGGTTTGTCAGCCGCTGCATCCGCACCGCGGCGCGCAGGAACGCCACGAGCCGGCGGCGTGCTGTCGCGGCCTCCTCGAACCGCTCCGCCGCCGCGAACGCGCCGATCCGCTGCAACAGCCGGTCCAGCAACACGCCCGGGTCGCCGGTGGCCGCGGTACGGAACACCTCGGCGTACCTGTCGTAGTCCGCCACCGAGATCCGGTGCTCGCACGGCGCCGGGCAGCGCCCCATCTCGGCCAACGCGCACGCTGGCGTGGTCTTCCGCAGACTCAACCGCGGGGAGCACTGCCGCAGCGGCACCGCATCGTGCACCGCCGCCATCGCCAACTCCGCGGTGCGCCGCGACGAGAACGGGCCCAGGTAGTCGGCGGCGTCGTCGCGCAGCTGCTTGACCAGCGACAACCGGGGGTACGCCTCGTTGGTCAGCTTCAGCCAGGTGATCCGCTCCGGGAACTTCGAGCGGCGGTTGTACGGCGGCTTGTGCGCGGCGATCAGGCGCAGCTCACGTACCTCCGCTTCCAGCGAGTGGGCGCACTCGATCGCCTCGAGGCGTTCCGCGGCGTTGAGCATCTCGGATATCCGGGCCCGGGTCTCCGCGGCGGTGAAGTAGCTGCGTACCCGGTTCGCGAGATTGTTGCTGGTGCCCACATAGAGGGCACGACCGGACCCGTCGCGGAACACGTACACCCCGGGGGTGGCGGGAACACCCTCGGCGAGGTAGCGCTTCTTGCGCTGCGCCGGGCTCAGGGCACGGGAGAACTCCACCAGGTCGGGCAGGGTGTGCACCCGCTGCTGGTTGCCGACCCGCTCCAGGAGGCGGTGCAGCACGTCAGCGGTGGCCCGGGCGTCAGCGAGTGCCCGGTGACACGGTTCGTTGGGGGTACGGAAATACCGCGCCAATGTGGCGAGCTTGCAGTTGGGCACCTCGTCGCGTACCAGCACCCGTCGGGCCAGCGCCACGGTGTCGACCACCCGGTACGCCGGCCACGGGTAGCCCTGCGCCACGCAGGCGGCCTTCAGGAACCCGGTGTCGTACGGCGCGTTGTGCGCCACCAGCACCGCTCCCCGCGCGAACTCCAGGAAGCTCGGCAGCACCGACTCGATCTTCGGCGCCTTCACCAGCATCGCATCGGTGATTCCGGTCAGGACGGCGATGAACGGTGGGATCGGAGAGCCGGGGTCGACCAGGGTGTCGAACTCCCCGAGGACTTCTCCGCCGCGCACCTTGACCGCGCCGATCTCGGTGATCCCGGACCCGTCCACCGCGCCGCCTGTGGTCTCCAGGTCGACCACCACAAAGGTGGTGTCACGCAGCGGTTCGCCCATCTCGTCGAAGGTGCCCTGGACGTACGGGCCAGCCGGGGATGCCACGCCGAGACGGTAAGCCGCCGGTACGACATTCCCGGCGTGCCGCGCCGGACCAGTCGTTGTGGACGGTAGGGGTGTGGCCGGTGTTCGGGTGGCCGGTCAGCTGTAGAGCGCGTCGAGCCGGTCGCGGTACTTGTCCTCCACCGCCTTGCGCTTGACCTTCAGGGACGGGGTGATCTCGCCGCCCTCCACCGACAGGTCCTGCTCCAGGATCACGAACTTCTTGATGGTCTCCCACCGGTTGAGCTTCGCGTTCAACTCGTCCACGTAACCCTGAACCATCTCGCGGGCCTGCGGCGACGTCACGATCTCGGAGTACGGCTTTCCGCCCAGGTCATGGTTTTCGGCCCACTGTCCGATCGAGTCCGGGTCCAGCGTGATGATCGCGGTGCAGAAGTTGCGGGCCGTACCGTGCACGATGATCTGGCTGGCGTACGGGCAGATCGCCTTGAACTGACCCTCGATGTTCTGCGGTGCCACGTACTTGCCCCCAGAGGTCTTGAACAGGTCCTTCTTGCGGTCAGTGATCCGCAGGAAGCCGTCGTCGTCGACCTCGCCGATGTCTCCGGTGTGGAACCAGCCGTCGGCGGCGAGCGTCTCGGCGGTCTGCTCCGGCAGTTTGTGATAGCCCTGCATCACGCCGGGCCCTTTGATCAGCACCTCGCCGTCCTCAGCGATCTTGATCTCGGTGCCGGGGAACGGTGGCCCCACCGTGCCGAACTTGAAGTTCGTGGGGCGGTTCAGGCAGGAGCCCGCGGAGGTCTCGGTGAGGCCGTACCCCTCCAGCACCAGCACCCCGGCGGCATGGAACCACTCGGCGAGTTCCTTGCTGAGCGCCGCGGCGCCCGAGATGAAGAACCGGACCCGGCCGCCGAAGCGTGCCCGGATCTTGCTGAAGACCAGGGTGTCGGCGACCGCGTGCTGCGCCGCCAACAGCACCGGTACGGACTGCCCGGCACGCCGCCGCCGGGACACCTCGATGCCGACCTTGAACGCCCAGTCGAAGATCTTCGCCTTCGGGCCGCCTTCGTCGTGGGCCATGGTGACGATCCGGCCGTGTGCCTTCTCGAAGATCCGGGGCGCGGCGCCCATGAACGTCGGGCGTACCGCCGCGAGGTTGTCCACGATCTTCGGCACCCGGCCGTCGACCGCCGTCACGAAGCCGATGTCGAGCTGGATGGACAGCAACGTCTTGCCGAACACGTGCGCCATCGGCAGCCAGAGGAACTGCACATCGTCGGCGGTGAGCACGTTCTGCGCCCGTACCGCCACGCCCTGGTACGTCCAGCAGGAGTGGGCCAGGCGTACCCCTTTGGGGCGGCCGGTGGTGCCGGAGGTGTAGATCAGGGTCGCCAGGCTGTCCGGCCCGGTGTCGGCGATCCGGCGCTCGATCAGGTCCGGCTCCCGGCTCAGGTGCTCGGCACCGAGCGCCGCCAGGTCGTCGAGGGAGATCACCCAGTCGCCGTCCGGGGTGCCGTCCAGGGTCACCACCTTGGACAGTTCGGGCAGCTTGGCGCGGTGTTCGGCGAGCTTCGCGATCTGCGTGTCGTCCTCGGCGAAGACCACCCGGCTCTCCGAGTCGCCCAGGATGTACGCGACGTCGTCGGCCATCGTGGTCGGGTAGACAGTGGTGGTCGCCGCGCCGGCGCACATGATCGCGAGGTCGGCGAGGATCCACTCGTACCGGGTGGTCGACGCGATCGCGACCCGCTGCTCGGGTGCCACGCCGAGCGCCACCAGGCCGGCGGCGAGATGGCGTACCCGTTCGCCGGTCTGTGCCCACGTAACGGTCTCCCAGCCGTCACCCAGGGGGTACTGGTACGCCGGGCGGTCCGGGGTCTGTGCGACCCGGGCGGTGAACATCCTGGCCACGTTGGGGGCGTGGTCATCGAGGACGGTGTGGTCCTCACCGGCGGGTGTGGTGACTGACATCTGTTGGCCCCCTGCAGGACATTCTGATCGAGCGGTGCCCCCGCGGATCCCGGACAGGCGTGCGGCACCTGAACGTCCAAGATCCTCGGGGAACTCTCTGGCTGTCAGCAAGGTATGCCACGAACCCTACTTACGGGTAGGTGTCCGGTTGGCAAAGTTGCGTTCGCCGACACCGCCCATCATCCGTCACAAGGGCACTCGTCATCTGCCCCTCGGCGGTTTCCTCCCAGTCGGATCCCGGCTCACCTCTCAGCCGACGTCACGGCGCCGGAAGCCGTACATGCCGGCTGCGATCAGCGCGACCGCGATGCCGACCAGCCACGCCAGGGGCGTCACCGTGAATTCCCCGCCGGGAAGTTTCGGCAGGTGGGCGTACGGGGAGAGGTCCATCGCCCACTGGTCGAGGCGCAGCATCGGGCCGAGCTGTCCGAGCAGCAGGAACCCGACCAGCGCGATCCAACCCAGCACCACCAGCCTGGGTGCGAACCCGAACACCGCGACCACGATCCCGGTCAGCAGCCACACGGCGGGTAGCTGCACCAACGCCGCCGCCAGGACCCGGGACACCTGTCCGGGATCACCGGTCTGGGCGGCGTGCGAGAGCCCCGCCGCCGCGCCGGCACCGAGCAGCAGCACCGCCGCACCCAGCAGGGCGATCACCAGGTGACTCGTCACCCAGCGGCTACGTGGCACCCCGGTGGCGAGCACCGGTTCGGCCCGCAGCTCGGTCTCCTCGGTCCGCAGCCGCAGCGCCGCCGAGATCCCGTACGCGGAGACGATCACACCGATGATGCTGAACTCGGCCGCCAGGAACGCGTCCGTCAACGCGCCTTCGCCGCCGAGAGAGCTGATCATCTGCTTCGCCTCGGGCGTCTTGAGGAAACCCTCGATGCTGGACGCGATGTTGCCGATCACGAGGCCACCGATCGTGGCCGCGGCGGTCCATCCGTACAGCGACGCGCGGTGCAGTCGCCACGCCAGAGCGAGCGGGCTGCGAAGCGTACCCGCCGCGGTGGCCGGTCCGGGTCGGTCGGCGAGCAGCCCGGCGCCCAGGTCCCGGCGGGCCACCAGGGCGTACGCCACCCCGCTGACCACGAGCGCGAACCCGACGGTGATCAGCAGCACCCACCACCGGTCACCTGCGTACGGCCGGAACTGCTGGCCCCAACCGATCGGGGAGAGCCAGGACAGCCAGCGCGGCCCGTCCTCGCTGGCGGTGTCGCCGATCGCGCGGATCAGATACACGGCTCCCAGGGTGGCGCTGGAGAGCCCCACCGCGGCCCGGGCGCTGCTGGTCAGTTGCGCGATCACCGCCGCGATCGCCGCGAACGCGACGCCGACCCCGCCCCAGGCCGTCCCGAATGCGAAAGAGCCACCCAGAGGCAGGCCGGCGGCGGCCAGCCCGACCGCGGTGAGGAACCCGAGGACGACGTTGGTCCCGAGCCCCACCAGCAGCGCGGCGGACAGCGGGGCGTAGCGTCCGAGCACGGTGGCGCCGAGCAGTTCCAGGCGCCCGGACTCCTCCTCGGCGCGGCTGTGCCGTACCACGATGATGATGGTCAGTACGGCCACCATCGCGGCGCCCATCCCGCCCAGCTTGATCATGGAGACGGCGCCGAGCGAGGTGGGGTCGTACACCCGGCCGTAGAGGGCGACCAGGGACGGCGTGCTGTTGGTGGCCATCGCGGCCGACACCCGGGATTCCACCGTGGGATAGAGCTCGGCGGTGGCCTGCGCCGACAGCGCGGCCATCCCCGCGAACACCGCGAGCCATACGGGTAGCAGCACCCGATCCCGGCGAAGCGCCAGCCGGATCAACGCCCGGGTGCCGGCCAACGCGTTCACCGCGCCACCGCCGCGGTCTTCTCGGAGGTCACCTCGGCGTCCTCGTAGTGCCGCAGGAACAGCTCTTCGAGGGTGGGAGGTTGGCTGGTCAGGCTGCGTACCCCGGAGGCGGACAGCTGGCGCAGCACCGGGTCGAGGGAGTCGGTGTCGACCTCGAAACGCACCCGGTTGCCCTCGACGGCGAGGTCGTGCACTCCGGCGAGGTCGGTGAGCCCGTTTGGCGGCGAGGCAAGCTCCGCGATGATCGAGGTACGCGTCAGGTGCCGCAACTCGGTCAGCGTGCCGGTTTCGACCGTACGCCCGGCGCGGATGATGCTCACCCGGTCGCAGAGCGCCTCCACCTCGGCCAGGATGTGGCTGGACAGCAGTACGGTACGGCCGCTGGTCCGTTCGGACTTGATGCACTCCTGGAACACCGCCTCCATCAGCGGGTCGAGCCCGGAGGTCGGTTCGTCCAGCACGAGCAGCTCGACGTCGGACGCGAGTGCCGCCACCAGGGCCACCTTCTGCCGGTTGCCCTTCGAGTACGCCCGGCCCTTCTTGCGGGGGTCGAGTTCGAACATCTCCAGCAGGTCGTCCCGGCGCTGCCGGTCCAGGCCACCTCGGAGCCGTCCGAGCAGGTCGATCACCTCGCCGCCGGTGAGGTTGGGCCACAATGCGACGTCGCCCGGCACGTACGCCAGGCGGCGGTGCAGTGCGGTGCTGTCCCGCCACGGGTCGCCGCCGAGCAGCGTGGCGGTACCGGCATCGGCCCGCAGCAGCCCGAGCAGGACCCGGATCGTGGTGGTCTTTCCGGAGCCGTTCGGCCCGAGAAAGCCGTGAACTTCGCCGGTGGCAACCGACAGGTCGAGCCCGTCCAGCGCGCGGGTACGGCCGTACGACTTGTACAGCCCGGATACAGCGATAGCGTTTGCCATACTTCGGAAGATACACGTGTTTCACGAATCAATGAATAGTGTGAATCCCTGTCCGCCACGGAATCAGAGAACGTGAAGTGGTCCGCCCCGTGAGGGGCAGGGCGCCGGCACGATCCGAGCCTGGGCTCGTGCCGAACCCGGGCAGACCCTCGCCCAGCCGGGCCGCGTCCGAGCGGCGGCGGAGTGGGATGGTGGGCCGCGTCCGAGCGGCGGCGGATTGTGTCCCGCTCCGGCGGTGTGCCGGAGCGGGATCGTGCGAGTCAGCTCGCGGCGTGCTTGTCGATCAACTTGCTCAGGTTCGGCAGCGCCTCACCGATGTGCTTCTTGGCCTGCGGGCGGAGCTTGTCGTACGCCGCCTTGAGGGTGGAGCGTGCCGACGCGGCGCGTTCGTCAGTGACGGCGAGCAGTGCGTCGGAGATCTCGTCCGCCCGCGCGGCGAAATACTCCTGCAAGGACGCGCCGCCCGAGTCCGCCTGGTACGCGGCGTAGAACGGCTCCAGCCGCGCCACGAAGTCCGGAAGCAGGTTGTCGCAGGAGTGGCGGATCATGTCCGGGCTCACTGCCTTGACGATCTTGTAGCTGGCCTTCACGACCAGTCCGGAGGCGCCCTCCTTCGCCGTCACCTCGTCGTCGATGAGCTTCTGGCAGTCATCGACGACCGCCTTGCGCCGGTCTGGGCTGAGAAGGATCTCCTGCAGAGTGCGTGTCACCGCTGTCGTGGCCTTTCTGCGGGGTTCGGGGCCTGGACAGGCCCGTTCGGGTTGTACATCACCTATCCGCCGCATGCGGTGTCGCACGGGCGGATCTGAGATGATTCCAGGCGCCGGGTACGAGAGTCGAGGCAGGTCTTTGTCAGACTTGACCCATGGCGGCGCCGGACTACCACGCGCGACGGCCAGTCGTACCGCGGCTGGCCGGGCGACACCTGTCCGGCGACGTACCGGTCGGGGACGTACCGGCAGCCGAAGCCGCCGACACCGGAGCCGACCGCGTCACCCGCTCTGACCGGGTCACCGGATCCGGCGCCGCGCCGGGGCCCACAGCGTCGGCCCCGCAGGACCAGGATGACGACGCCACCGGTGGCGACGACGATCACGAGGCGCAGAGCAGCGCTGACGGTGAGGATAAGACCGATCGGGTCCTCCCCGGGCCGGTACGGCAACGCGTGATCACGCTGGTGGCCGCGGTGCTCCCGGAAGTACCCGGCGACGAGTTGCCCGGTGCCCTACGGCGTATCGCACGGTTCGCACCACAGCGCCGGGCAAAGCTCGGGGGCGCCGCGATCGCCGGTCAGCTCGCCACCGATGCACTCTTCCGGCAGCGGGTCGCGGTACGTGTCGTACGGCATGCCGGTGATCTCGGAGAGGCGGTACGCGGTGGCGCCTTTCCGGCGGCGGCGAACCCTGTGGACGTGGCGGCTCTGGCGTACCTGGTGCGCCCCGAGGGCTGGGCTCAGTTGGTCGATGCCGCCACCGACGCGGTTCAGACGGCGGCGGCCGACGACGCGGCGGCCGAACGGATCCGGGAGGCCGAACGGGCCGCGGAACGGAACCGAGCGGAAGGGGCCGCCGCCCGTGCCGAGACGCAGCGGCTCCGGGAGCAGGCGGCAAGCCTCGCCGCGGAGGCGGGACACCTGCGCGAACAGGTGCGCCAGGTGAGCAGGGAGTTGCGGGACGCCCAGGAACAACAGCGGCGGACCGCGCAGTTGCTGGCGACCGAGAAGGGCAGGGCACAGCGGGCGGCCGCCGATCATGACGCGGAGCTACGCCGGCTCAGGGCCCGGCTGGCCGAAACCGAGGCGACTCTGGAAGGCACCCGGCACGCCGGGCGGGAAGGACGCGCGGTCGACGATGCCCGGCTGTGGTTGCTGCTGGAGACCATCGGTCAGGCGGCACACGGCCTGCGCCGGGAACTCGCACTGGAGCCGGCCGACAAGCTGCCTGCCGACTTCGTGGCGGCCTCCGCGGCGGAGGTCGCCGCCGAGCCTGGTGCGACCCCGCGGGCGCTCGACCGGGACGACCCGGCACGCCTGGACCAGCTGATGGCCCTACCCAGGGCGCACCTGGTGATCGACGGTTACAACGTCACCAAGCAGGGCTACGGGGAGCTGTCCCTGGAACAGCAGCGCAAACGGCTGGTCGGCGGCCTGGCGGGGATCGCGGCGCAGACCGGCGCGGAGGTCACCGTGGTCTTCGACGGGGCTGAGCGGGTTGTCGGCCTGCCGCCGTCGCCCCGCGGGGTACGGGTGCTGTTCAGCAAGAAGGGCGAGACCGCCGACGACCTGATCAGGCGGCTGGTACGGGCTGAGCCCGCCGGCCGGCCGGTGGTGGTGATCTCCTCGGACCGCGAAGTCGCCGACGGGGTACGCCGACACGGCGCCTACCCGTTGGGCGCGGACACGCTGCTGCGCCGGATGTCCCGAGCCTGACCACGACCGCCAGTTCGCCCCGGCGCTGATCGTCCGCTGCAGGTGACTGTCGCTGACCAGGGGGTTTTGTCGTACCCCCGGAATAGCGTTCGGGTTGACAAGAAAGCCGGTCACGGCGCACCAGCGAGCGTCGGGCGAGGAGGGGTGCCATGCTCATCGACTGCGACACCTGCCAGGTACGGGGGATCGGTTGTGGAGACTGCGTGGTGAGCGTGATCCTCGGCGGCCCACCGGAGGGCGTCGAACTCGATTCCACCGAGCAGGCGGCGCTGCAGGTGTTGGCCGACGCGGGCATGGTGCCGAAGTTGCAGCTGGTCGCCGGGCGCGAGACTCAGAGGCGGCGGCGTACCGCCTGACCGATCCGATGGCGGTCGGGCGGGCCCCGTCCCGGGATCCGGGCAGTTTCCGGACTCGGCTGACAGGCCCCGCCGAGGTCCTACCATGGGCGGGTGCCTGAGCGGTGGTCCGCGATGCTGCGAAAGCCACCCCGCTGGTTGTCAGGGGTGGCGTGGCTGGTGATAGCCGTCGAGGTGACGGTCGCCGGCGGGTTCCTGGTCTCAGGAGCGGCGCGGGACCTCCATCAGATCCGCGAGCCGGCCGAGCCGCGAGGTGGCGGTCTTGCGGAGGTCCTGGACGGCACCGCGCCGAGCGGCACCGCGGTGGACCGGGGGTCGCGTACCGAGGCGGTACGGGATCTGCTCGCCGCTCGGGCGCGCGCCGTGATTCGGCGCGACCGCGCCAGCTTCCTGGCCACCGTGGATCCGGCCGCGCCCGAGCTGCGCACCCGGCAGGCGGCGTTCTTCGACCACATGGCGGCGGTGCCGATCGGGACCTGGTCGTACCGGCTGGACCCCGAGCAGGAGACGCTGTTGCCGGCCGGGGTCGCCGCGGCGTACGGCGACGCGGTCTGGGCACCCGAGGTGCGGCTGCGGTACGGCATCGCCGGCTACGACCCGAAACCCACCGTGCAGCAGGCGCGCTACCGCTTCGTCCGGTACGGCACGCGCTGGTATCTGGCCGACGACGGGCTGGCGGCAGCCGGGCCGGCCGACGAGACGGGCACCGGGACAGCAGACGGCACCGTACGCAACCTGTGGCACTTCGGGCCGGTCAGTGTGGTGCGGGGGCGCGGCGTGCTGGTGTTGGGGCACCCCGGATCCGAGGCCCTGATGCGTACCGTTCGCGACATCGCCGAACAGGCGGTCCCGGCGGTGTCCGCGGTCTGGGGCGACTGGCGGCGCCGGGTGGTGATCCTGGTGCCGAACACCACCGACGAGCTGGGCCGGCTCGTGGAGGAGCCGGGTGACCTGTCCGGGATGGCGGCGTTCACTTCCGCGGACGTACCGGCGTCGGGTCCACCGGTGGGCAGGCGCGTCGTCATCAACCCGAAGGCGTTCGGTGACCTGTCGCCGTTCGGGAAGCGGGTGGTGCTCACCCACGAGGTCGTCCACGTCGCGACCCGGCACGCGACCAGCCGGGGCACACCGCACTGGCTGGCGGAAGGGTTCGCCGACTACGTCGCGTACCGGGGGACCGGGGTGAGTCCACGGCGCGCCGCCCGGGAGCTGGCCCACGAGGTCGCGGACGGTACGCTTCCGGACCGGCTACCCGAACTGGCGGACTTCCGGCCCGGCGGTTCCCGGATCTCTCAGGCGTACCAGGAGGCGTGGCTGGCGTGTCGGATGATCGCGCAACGTACTGACGTGGAGACGCTGGTACGCCTCTACCGCCGGCTCAGTACCGCCGACGGCGACCCTGACGCGGAGTTGGACGCCGCGCTACGGGACGAGCTGGGGCTCGGCACCGAGGACTTCGTCGGCGTCTGGCGGCACTATCTCGACGAGCACCTGGGAGACGAATGACACCCCGCGGGTGGGCGGTACTCGCTCTGGTCGCGCTGGCGGCGACCTGGCTGGCGCTGGTGGTGTTCACCGTGCCGTGGGGGTCCCCGGCGACGCCGTCACGGGCCGCGCAGCTGACCGCGGTGGCCGATCTGCCCGCGGACAAGGTCTCCCTCGGCAAGGAGCTCCGCGCGGCGCTGCGCCCCGGCAGCTACGGCGGATTGCTGCTTGGTCTGGTGCTGGCGCTGCTGCTCGGGCTCACCCCGCTGGGTGCCCGGCTGGTGGAGCTGGTGGCCCGCCCGTTCGGCGGTCACTGGCTGGCGCAGGCCGTGCTCGGTGGCCTGCTGGTGGTGCTGGCGGGGCAGCTGGTGGTGCTTCCGTTCGGAGCCTGGCGGCACGTGATCCTGCGCCGGTACGGGCTGTCCACGCAGGACTGGTCGGGTTGGGCGGTGGACGTGACCAAGTCGCTGCTGCTGACCGCGGTGCTCGCGGCGGTGGTGCTGGCCGGGTTCTACACCCTGACCAGGTTGGCGCCGCGCTGGTGGTGGGCATTCGCCGCGGCGGGAGCGGCAGCACTTGTGGCGGTGTTGTCGTTGGCATTTCCGGTGCTGGTGGAGCCGATCTTCAACAAGTTCACACCGATGCAGCCGTCGGCGTTGCGTACCGAGCTGATGGCGTTGGCGGCGCAGGACGGCCAGCCGGTGAAGGACGTACTCGTCGCCGACGCGTCACGGCGTACCCGGACGGTGAACGCGTACGTCTCGGGGTATGGCCCGACCCGGCGGATCGTCGTGTACGACACGCTCCTGGATGCCGCCCCCGACGATGAGGTGGCGCAGGTGGTGGCTCACGAACTGGGCCACACCAAGGCGAACGACGTGGTGGTGGGCACCGTACTCGGGGCGATCGGCGCGGCCACCGCGGTCTGCGCGCTGTACCTGCTCGGCTCCTGGAGCGGGTTGTTACGCCGAGCTGGCCTCGGCGGTGAGCCGTCCGATCTCGTGGACCCCCGCGGGGTGGCGCTGCTGGTCGCGGTGATCACGCTGGTGGGTCTGCTGGCAACACCGGTACAGAGTCTGGTGTCCCGCCGCATCGAAGCCAGGGCGGACGCCCATGCATTGGCGCTTACCGGCGACCCGGCCCGGTACGAGGCGATGCAGCGGCGGCTGGCGCTGCGCAACCTTTCCGACGTGGACCCGCCGATGTGGGAGCACTGGATCTTCGGGTCACATCCCACCACGGCGGAGCGGATCGCGGCCGCCCGCAGGCACCAGCGCCAGTGACCACGACCCCTCGCGGAGAAGGACCGAAGGCCCGGGGTCCGTGCTGCGCGCCCTGAGCGGCCGGGGAGCCCAGGGGCCACGCCACGTGCCCTGAGCAGCCACAACTGGAGATCTGGCCGGCGCCACGCCCCGATCCAGGCATCAATTCCGGCCGGTCCGGGCACAGGGGTGGGGAGGAGGTGCCATCACATGACGGACACGTGGCAGACACCCGGAAAATCCTCAGGCAGCCCCGCCGATCGGCCGCCGGAAGCGGGATCATTGCGGGTTGCGGGGGAACGGGACCAGGCAGACACCACGAGAACCGGACGGCGAACGACCAGGCGCGGCCGTTCCAGCTCGGACATATCAACTGATTCAGACATGTCAGGACGAAACCTCAAGGGGCGCGAGCGCCGCTGGAACGCGTT
Source organism: Micromonosporaceae bacterium (assembly GCA_050701795.1). Taxonomy (GTDB): domain Bacteria; phylum Actinomycetota; class Actinomycetes; order Mycobacteriales; family Micromonosporaceae; genus WHSM01. The sequence continues at coordinate 7,503 of JBOGDK010000028.1, read as the reverse complement.
GGACTCCGGCGCGAGCAGCACCACGGCGCCGCCTCGGGACACACCGGAGGTCGCCGGCACACCAGCAGCTGAACCGGACACGGGTACGACCGGCCGTGCCGCCGACTCCGAGGCGTACGGGCCGGACGGCACCCGTACCGGCGCCGCCGGCAGGGACCGGGTCTGGACGCGCCCGCGGAGCGTGGACACCGACGGGATGTCCACCGCGGACCTGATAAAGCTCGCCTCCGAGCAGGCGTCCCGCCTGGCACGCGGCGAGATGAAGTTGGCACAGGCGGAGTTGCGCGCCAAGGGCCGGCACGCGGGCATCGGGGCCGGGATGTTCGGCGCGGCCGGCATGGTGGCGCTGTACGGCGTGGCGGCGCTGATCACGGCCGCGATCTTCGCCCTGGCTCTGGTGCTGCCGAACTGGCTGGCGGCGCTGATCGTAGGGGTGGTGCTGTTCCTGATCGTCGGCGGCCTGGTGTTGTTCGGCCGCAGTCAACTGCGTCGGATCGGATCCCCCTACCCCGAACGTGCGGTGGCGAGCGCAAAGGCTGATGCGCAATATCTGAAAGAGAGGGCGGGCCGATGAACCAGAGCCGACCTGTGACGGAGAGCCGCCAGTCCGGCGGATCGGGGGACCTTACAGGCACCGGTGTTGACCGGAGTACGCGTCCGCGCGGACGTCACGCCGCCAGGAACACCAAGGACCGCCCGGACAGACAGAAGGACGACTTCCCGACGGAGCCGGCCCTGATCGCGGAGGACATCGCGCGTACCCGTCGGGAACTGGGCGAGACACTCGAGGCCTTGAGCGCACGGATGGACGTCAAGTCGCGTGCCCGGGACGGTATGACGCAGGCACGGGCCCAGATGGTCGAGGCGGTACGTCCAGTCGCGCGCCCGATGCTCGGAGCCCTGGCCGGCGCAGGCCTGGGTGCGCTGGTGATGGGCCTGGTGATCCTGATGCGCCGCAGAGGTCTGGTCATGGTGTTCCCGCTGCGGCGCCGGGGAAGGGGCCGGAGATGAGCGCGTTGTACAAGCCCCTCAGCTTCGCCGTGGGGATGGCCGGCGGGATGCTCGCCAGCGCCATCTTCCGGCAGGTGTGGAAACGGATCGCCGATGAAGAGGAGGCGCCGGACCCCACCGACGAGTTCCGGGGCTGGGGGGAGGTGCTGCTGGCGGCGGCGATCCAGGGTGCGATCTTCTCCGCGGTGAGAGCCGCGGTGGACCGTGGCGGCGCCTCGGGGGTACGCAGGCTCACGGGCACCTGGCCGACCTGACCACCGGGAAGACTGCCGGACGGCCGGGTCTGTGTGCCCGGCGTACGGCTGGTGGCCGGTGCGCGCCTACGATCGTCCGGTGGCACGTACCTTGCTGGTGACCAACGACTTTCCGCCCCGACCCGGCGGGATCCAGTCGTTCGTCCACGGGCTCGCGGTCCGGCAGCCCGCGGACTCCCTCGTGGTGTACGCGTCCACGTGGCGGGGTGCGGCCGAGTTCGACGCCGCCCAGCCGTTCGAGGTGGTGCGCGAGGACACCGGCGTACTGTTGCCGACCCCCGCGGTCGCCAGGCGAGCCGCGGATCTGGCACGTAGCCACGGCTGCGACTCCGTGTGGTACGGCGCCGCCGCCCCACTCGGGCTGCTCACCCCGGCGCTACGGCGTGCCGGTGTCGCCCGGGCGGTCGCCCTCACCCACGGACACGAGGTCGGATGGGCGATGCTGCCGGGCGCCCGTACCGTGCTGCGGCGGATCGCCCGGCACACCGACGTGGTGACCTACCTCGGCGAGTACACCCGGGTACGGCTGGCCCGCGCCCTCGACTCACTGACCGAGTTGCGCCAGCTCGCCCCGGGGGTGGACACCGAGGTGTTCGGACCGGACGTCGACGGATCCGCCGTCCGTACCCGGTACGGCCTGAGCGGCCGCCCGGTGGTGGTGTGCGTGTCCCGGCTCGTACCCCGTAAAGGCCAGGACATCCTGGTACGTGCCCTGCCCGAGATCCGGCGCCGGGTCGGCGACGCCGCTCTGCTGCTGGTCGGCGGTGGACCGTACCGGGGGCGGCTGCGGCGGTTGGCGGCAGCCTCCGGAGTGGCCGACCACGTGGTGCTGACTGGTTCCGTGCCCACCAGTGAACTGCCGGCGCACTACGCGGCCGGGGACGTGTTCGCGATGCCGTGCCGTACCCGCAACGGCGGTCTGGACGTGGAGGGTCTCGGCATCGTGTTCCTGGAGGCGTCGGCCTCGGGGCTGCCCGTGGTGGCTGGTGATTCGGGCGGCGCTCCGGACGCCGTGATCGACGGCGACACCGGGTTCCTGGTCGATGGTCGTTCGGTGTCGGCGGTCGCGGGCCGGGTGGCGGAGCTGCTCGGTGACTCCGGACTGGCGGCCCGGATGGGCAAGGCGGGACGTGCCTGGATCACCGCGCGGTGGCGCTGGCAGACCCAGGCCGACCGGCTGCGCACCCTCCTCGACGGATAGGCCCGAGCCAGAACCGGGAAGGCTCGCCGACTGCCGTGGACAGGCCGGTTTCTGGCGGGTAACTTACCCGGCACGGTGTGAACGACGTGCCAGCATGTCGCGCACTCGGATGCGGCGAGCATCCGGTCGGGGGCGTGCTCGTACTGGAGGCGTTCACCGTGACTTTCTCGATTCGGGCCCGCATCGCCGCGCTCGGTGCGTGTGCGTTGGTTATCGCGATTCCCGCCGGGCCGTTGTCGGCCGAGCCGCGGTCCGGTGCCCCGGCGACCAAGCAGCTGACGTTCAAGCCCGGCGTCGATGCCAGCGCCTGGTACTGGGTCCCCCAGAAGGACCAGGAGGTCGGCGCGGGTCCGGCGGTCACCCGGCAGAAGCTGCCGAATCCGCAGCGCCCCACCACCCTGCCGATCGCGTACGAGCGCGGCGAGCCCAGCAAGGTCTCGGCGTTGAAGTTCGACCTCGCCGACCGTGGAGTGCCGCCCGCCTCGAAGGTGACGAAGTTCCAGCTCACCATCGTCGAGGAGACCGAAGCCGGCGAGGTGCCGACCGCCAACCCGAACAAGCGGGTGCTCCAGGCGTGCAGCGCGGATTCGGGTTGGACGGCCGCTGACGAGCCAGAGCTCTGGGAAGCCATGCCCAAGGCGGGCACCGAATGCGCCAAGGGCGTACGCAAGGAGAAGGACCTCGCCGAGCGCGAGGAGAGCCTGGTCACCTGGACGTTCGACCTGTCGAAGGTGGCGACCGAATGGGGCGTGGACCCGTTCGGCAATCACGGAGTGGTGTTCAGCGGCGTCGTTCCGGGGGAAGCCGGCGCCACCGAGACCTGGCAGGTCAACCTCAAGGTGCCGGAGCGGGACAACGCCAACACCCCGACGGTCGACGAGGCCAAGAAGACCGCCGACCGGGTCAAGGCCACCATGACGTACCTGCCTGGAGCGGCCAAGGACCCCGGTGCGGTTCCGGGAGGTGTCGGCGGCGCCCCCGGCGGTGGCGCCGCACCCGGAGCGGACGCACCGGCCGGCGGTGCGCCACCGGCTGGCGGGGACACGCCGGCCCCTGGTGAATCGTCCGACCTCGCCTCCGGCACCCCGTTCAAGCCAACGATGCCGTGGTACGTGTGGCTGCTGATCCCGGCCGCTCTGGTCGCCAGCTACCTGGTCCGTGGCGCGTTGTCCGAGGGGACGGGGTCGACCGGTGGTGGCGGCGTGATCGAGCTGATCAAGCGGCAGAACGCGGCTCGGCGCGGTGGGCCGATACCGGGTCCGATGGGGCCCTGGGCGCGGCTCACAGGCGCGATCGCGGCGAGGAGGGGTCGCTGATGCGGGCGCGGCGCTGCGCGGTCCTGCTGACGGCGGCCGTGACCCTGCTCGCCGGCTGCGGCCAGTACGCCGGCGTCCATGACAGGCTCGCCGGCGGTGGCAACGGGTTGCAACCCGGGGCCGACGGCAGCGAAGCCGGGGATGCGTCGGGCGACTCCGGCTCCGGGGCCGGCCCAGGCGGCGGAGGTCCGGGCAGCGGCAGCGGTGGTCCCGGTGGTAGCGGCGGCCCAGGCGGAGCGGGCGACACCACAGGTGTTACCGGCGACACCATCACGATCGGGATTCACGCCCCGCTGACCGGCGCCGCCCCGTTGAAGGCGGAGTCGTTCAACGCCGGCAAAGAGCTCTACTGGAGGTACGGAAACAACGGCAAACCAATCACCGTGTACGGGCGCAAGATCAAGGTGGTCTTCGCCGACGACCGATACCGGCCGTCCCACGCCCGGCAGGTGTGCCAGCAGATGGCCGAGCAGAGCAAGGCGTTCGCGCTGATCGGCGGCGGCGGCACCGACCAGATCCAGGCCTGCGCCCGGTACGCCGCCGGCAAGGGGATTCCGTACATGTCCGCCGGGGTCACCGAGATCGGGCTGCGGGGACTGAAGAACTATTTCGCGGCGTCGCAGTCGTACCCGACACAGGCCCGGCTGCTGGCCCGCTACATCAAGCGACTCGGCCACCGGGACGCGTCCAAGGTCGCCGCCGTCATCACCAACTCTCCGAACTTCGACGACACGGTGAAGGCGTTCAAGAGCGCGTACCCGGGCGTGACAGTCTTCCGCCCGGACAAGAGCGAGCCGGGCCGGACGATGGGCAGTCGGCTGTGCACCGGCACGCAGAAGAACTACGACGTGGTGTTCCCACTCGCCGCGCCGACGTACTACCTGGAGATGGCCGCCGCGGCACCCTGCAAGCCGCAGTACGTCGGGGTCGGCGTCAGCATGGGCCTGGACACCGTCGCCTCCACCGGCTGCCAGGCCGGCGGCGCCACCGAGAACGGGCTGTTCTTCTCCCCGGCGCCGGCCTTCGAGGACGCCCGGCAGGGCAAGTGGGACCCGCGGTTCATGAAGGCGGCGCGGGCCGCGGGGGTGAACGCGGACGACATCCTGTGGCTGCTGTGGGGCCAGTCGAAGGTGCTGCACGACCTGCTGCTGCGCGCGGGCAAGGGCCTGAGCCGGCAGAAGTTCATCGCCACCACCGAGCGGGCGAGGGTACGGACCAACGTATTCCCGGAGCTCGCGTATAGCCCGTCGAACCACTTCGGGGCGCGCTCGGTGAATGTGCTGCGCAACGTCTGCCAACGGCGAGGCAACGCCGCGGGTTACTACAAGACCGAACACGCGTTCGTCAGCTCCTTCTAGGGGCAGGTAGAAGGAGCACAAACCGATGTCGATGGCTGGGTCCCTGGATGTCTTCCAGGGGATGGCGAAGGCCGGCACCGTGGGCCTGTTCCAGGGCACGGTGTACGGGCTGCTCGCGGTCGGGCTGGTCCTGGTCTACAAGGGCACCCGGGTGTTCAACTTCGCGCAGGGCGAGTTCGGCACCGTGGCGGCGTTCGTGGCGTGGGCGTTGCTGAGCTACGCCGGAATGCCGTACTGGGCGGCGTTCGGGGTCGCGCTGATCGCCGCGGTGGCGCTGGGGCTGCTGGTCGAGCAGACGGTGGTACGCCCGCTGTTCGATGCCTCCCGGATCACGTTGCTGGTCGCCACGGTGGGTGTCGCGTTGCTGCTGATCGGCCTGACGGTGCTGATCGCGCAGCCCGAGCCCCGGGTGATGGAGCCGGCGATCGCAGGTTCCGGGGTCACAGTTTTCGGCGCTGGGATCGGACCACAGCAGTTTCTGGTGGTCGGGGTGCTGATCGCGGTGGCCGTAGGGCTCGCCTGGTTCTTCTCCCGTACGGACCTGGGGCTGGCGGTGCTCGCCACCTCGCAGGACAGCTTCGCGAGTCGGGCGGTCGGGATCAGCACTCCCATGGTGTCCCGGCTGATCTGGGGCCTTGCGGCACTGCTGGGCGGTCTCGCCGGCCTGCTGCAGGCCCCGATCGGGGTGTTCACGCCCGGCTTCATGACCGCGACCACTCTGGTCCCGGCGTTCACCGCGGCGGTGCTGGGCGGCATGACGAGCCTGCCGGGCGCCTTCGTCGGCGGGGTGCTGATCGGCCTGGCACGTGGCATCGGTGACCACCTGCTCGGCGTCGAACTCGGGGTCCCCGGCTCCTCCGAGCTGACGGTGTTCCTGCTGCTGATGCTGGTGCTGCTGATCCGCCCGCAGGGCCTGCTCGGTAAGGAGGCCTGACATGACGGCGACCCAGATCATGCCGGTGGTCAGACGCGAGTACGCGCCGTCCCGTACCGGGCTGCTGTGGCGGGTGGTGGTGGCGCTGCTGCTGCTGGTCGTGGTGGCGCTGCTGCCCTGGATCTCCGACACCACCTGGAACCAGCGGATCTCGCTGGCGGCGATCTACGGGATCATCGGGCTGTCGGTCAACGTGATCACCGGCCACGCCGGCCAGGTCTCACTGGGCCACCAGGCGTTCGTCGGGATCGGCGCGTTCGCCTCGGCGTTCGTGGTCAGCAACCTCGGAGGGGACTTTCTGGCCGCGGTGGTGGTCGCCAGCCTCACCGGAGCGGCGCTCGCCGTGGTGCTCGGCCTCGCCGCGCTGCGAGTCCGGGGCCTGTACCTGGCGCTGGTCACCCTCGCCTTCGGGCTGACCGCCGAGACCACGCTGTTCAACTGGCGGGCGTTCACCGGCGGCGGTGCCGGGGCGGAGGCGCCGCGGCCGGCGGTGCTCGAGACCGAGATGGCCTACGCGTACCTCTGCCTGGGTGCGCTCGGGTTGGTGCTGCTGCTGGACTGGCGGCTGGTGAAGAGCAAGGCGGGCAGGGCGATCGCCGCGGTACGCAATGACGAACGGGTCGCCGCCACCCTCGGCATCAACGTCACCGGTTACAAGCTGCTCGCCTTCGTGGTGAGCGGATTCCTTGCCGGCCTCGCGGGCGCGCTGTTCGCGCACTGGAACGAGGTCGTACAGGCGCTCGACTTCGACTTCCAGGTGGCGCTGGTCTGGGTGCTGATGGCGGTGGTCGGCGGACTAGGGTCGCGTGCCGGGGTGGTGGTCGCCTCCGTGGTGTTCGCACTGCTGCCGACGGTGCTGCCGACCTGGCTGGAGCACATCCCGAACCGGCCGGACTTCCTCAACGACGCCACGCTGCACGTGGTCACACCGTTGATCGGTGCCCTGCTGCTCCTGCTCACCCTCACCCTGCACCCCGGCGGCATCGCCGACCAGCTCGCGCCACTGCGTCGCTGGCTGGCGGGTGGTCCGCTGTTCCCACGCCGCCGCCCAGTGGCCGAGCCCGGCGAGCAGGTCGCCGGCTGCAAACCGCCGCAGACCCCCGTACCGCCCGAGGAGGTGCGGTCATGACAGACCTTTTGACGGTACGTGCGATCAGCCTCCGGTTCGGCGGACTGCAGGTGCTCGACGGCGTCGACCTGGACGTCTACGAGCACCAGATCGTGGGGTTGATCGGCCCGAACGGCGCCGGCAAGACCTCGTTTTTCAACTGCCTGACCGGCATCTACAAGCCGCAGCACGGTCTGGTCGAGTTCGCCGGCACCGACATCTCGAGACTGCCGACACACCGCCGGGCGCAGGTCGGGCTGGCCCGTACCTGGCAGAACCTCGGCGTGGTGAGGTCGCTGACCGTCTTCGACAACGTGCTGC
>JBOGDK010000027.1:0-24028 GCA_050701795.1 Micromonosporaceae bacterium | reverse complement strand
CCCCGGAACAGGTCACCAGCGGCTGGGCGGACGCCCGCAGCGACGTGTACTCCGCCGGCGTCATGCTCTTCGAGATGCTCACCGGCGAGCTGCCGTACCGGGCGGACACGCCGTTGCAGGTGGCGTACCAGCATGTCGAGCGAGACGTGCCTGCCCCGTCGGGCCTCGTACCGGGTCTGCCACCGGCCCTGGACGACCTGGTCCACCGGGCCACCCGGCGGGAGCACCAGGGGCGCCTGGCGGACGCGGACGCGTTCGTGGCCCAGTTGCGTACGGTCCGGGAAGCGGTCCTGGCAGGCGGCACCGAACCGGTGCCGGAGATCCGGCCAGCGGTGGAGCCCGGGGAGAGCAGCGGCGGACCCCGCCGCCCCGGTAAGCGACTCGCGTTCGCCGCGCTCGGCGCCGCCGCGGCACTGCTGGCGGTGCTGTTGGCCGTCGCATTCTGGCCATCCCCCGAGGAGCCCCCCGCGCCTCCGACCGGCCAGGACGCCAGGTCACCGTCGACCAGCCCCACGGCCAGCCCGCAGGCGACGAGCCCCCAGGAGAGCTCGCACCCACCCCGCACCAGCACGCCGAAAGAGCCGGAGTCGGACCACGGCCCAGACCGCTCGTCACCACCACCGGCCGCAGGCCCAGGCGCGAACCCCAGCGCGTGTCCCACCGAGTTCAAAGACGAGTGGTGGTACGACGACTACTGCACCTGACCAGCGGCGATGCGTACCGCAGCGGGATCAGGAACCAACGCACCCCCGAGCCGCGCAACAGCGCAAAAGGGAATACGGCGAACGCCGCACGCGGGGGTGTGGGGGTCGCCCCCCACACGAAATGACGAGTGGCCCCGGTCCACGCTCTCCGTGGACAGGGGCCACCCAGCCAACTCGGGTGGCTGAGGGGACTTGAACCCCCGGCCCCCGGGACCACAACCCGGTGCTCTACCTACTGAGCTACAACCACCATGCCGCGCCACCGGCGCGGGCGACGTTTAATGATAGCCGCACCCACTCCCCTGGACGCGACGGGGTTTACGGGGATTCCTCCGCGGACGCTGGCGGCGATTCCCCGAAGCCGGCGAAGTCGCTCGCGACGAGCTCGGCGGCGACCGCCTTGGCGGACTCGACATCCAACCCTGGCGGCGGCACGAAGATCGTCCGGCGGTAGTACTCCAGCTCCCTGATGCTTTCCTTGATGTCGGCGAGCGCCCGGTGGGCGAGCCCCTTCGGCGGCTGACCGTAGTAGGTACGGGGGAACCAGCGCCGGCACAGTTCCTTCACCGACGACACGTCGATCATCCGGTAGTGCAGGTGATCGTCCAGGGTCGGCATGTCCCGGGCGATGAAACCCCGGTCGGTGGCGATCGAGTTCCCACACAGCGGGGCGGTACGCGGGTCCGGTACGTGGGCCCGCACGTACTCGAGCACCATCTTCTCGGCGTCGGCGAGCGAGACCGTGGAGGCGCGTACCGCGTCGGTGAGGCCGGATTTCTGGTGCATCGTGGTGACGACCTCGTTCATCGAGGCGAGCACCGCGTCGTCGGCATGGATCACCACGTCCACCCCGTCGCCGAGCACGTTCAGGTTCGGGTCGGTGACCAGGGCTGCGACTTCGATCAGAGCGTCCTGGCGCAGTTCCAGGCCGGTCATCTCGCAGTCGATCCAGACGAGGAGGTCATTCACGTCGTACAGCCTAATGAGGCTGTGCCGAAATGGCCGCATGGCGCAACCTATGACCTTCGCGGTGGTGGTTGCGCTGTGAGCGGATCCGCCACGGGCGAACAGACCTGGTCGGCCACGCCTGCGGCGGCCACGATCAGCGGATGCGACTTCTGGTTCTCGGTGGCACCGTCTTCCTCTCCCGCACGATCTGCGAAATCGCCCGCGACCGGGGGTACGACGTCACGTCGGCCTGTCGCGGGGTGTCCGGCACACCCCCGGAGGGGGTACGCCATGTGCCCCTCGACCGTGATGACCCGGACGGGTTCGCGCCGCTGTCCGGCGAACGGTTCGACGCCGTTGTGGACGTGGCGCGACGTCCGAGCCAGGTGCGCCGGGCACTCGACGCGCTGTCCGGGGACGCCGGCCACTGGACGTTCGTGTCCACGGGCAACGTCTATGCCGACACCAGTACGCCCGGCCAGCGGGTCGACACCTCGCCGTTGCTGGCACCGGCGGCGCCGGACGCCGATGAGTCCGACCAGCAGCTGTACGGCCCGATGAAGGTGGCGTGTGAGGACGCGGTGCGGGCCGCCCGGGGCGAGGACGCGTTCGTGGTGCGGGCGGGCCTGATCGGCGGCCAGTACGACGTCGGTGGCCGGTTCGCGTACTGGCCGGTGCGGCTGGCCCGCGGTGGCGAGGTGCTGGCACCGGGAAGCCCCGGCGACCCGATCCAGGTGATCGACGTACGGGACCTCTCGGAGTGGCTGGTCGAGGCGGCCGCGACCGGCCTGACCGGCACGTACGACGGCTACGGCCCGGTCACCCGGTTCGCCGATTTCCTGGAGCGGGTTGCCGCCGGCATCGGGGTGCGACCGGAGCTGACCTGGGTGGACCAGGAGTTCCTGCTGGCCCACGACGTGGAGCCGTACATGGGGAAGCGGTCGCTCCCGCTGTGGGTGCCGCACCCCGGGTACGCCGGCTGGTCGAGCCGGGACGCCAGCCCCTCGTACCAGGCGGGGCTGCGCTGCCGCGACATCGGCGAGTCCGCCCGGGACGTCCTCGCCTGGGAGCGTGAGATCGCACGGCAGCACCCGGTGAACGCCGGTCTCACCGAGGCCGAGGAGGCCGAGTTGCTGGCCGCCTGGCACGCGCGCTGACGGGACGCCGACCGCACAAACCAGGCATCCGGATAACGGATGCCGTACGGCCGTAACTCTTCTTCTTGACCCCCTGTCTGCGACGAAGGTAATTTCCGCAGCACACACCACTATTGGACCCCCGGAGGTCGCCGTGCCCACCGATAACGGCCAGACCCACCACAACGCGCCACCGGAGGACGCTTTCCACAGCGCTCCGTCCCCCACCCGACGCCAGTTCCTCGCCGCGGCGGGCATCGCCACCGCAGGACTCGCCGCGACCGGCGGCGCCGCCAGCGCCGCACCCTCCGCGGGCGTCAAGGGCTGGGTGAGCAGCACCCTGCACCGGATGTCTCTGGAAGAGAAGGTCGGCCAGCTCTTCGTGCTCTACGCGTACGGCAACCACGCGATGGAGCCGGCGGCGGGCGACCGCACCAGCAACCGGAACACCTACGGCGTCGAGACCGCCAAGCAGATCATCGACAAGTACGCCCCCGGCGGACTGATCTACTTCGGCTGGACCCACAACCTGGAAAACCCGGAGCAGGTGGCCACCCTGTCCAACGACATCCAGCGGGCCTCACTGAAGCGGCGCAGCGAAGCGCCGACCCCGCTGATGGTGGCGATCGACCAGGAACACGGCGTGGTGCTGCGCCTCGGCCCACCGGTGACCATGTTCCCCGGCGCGATGCCGCTCGGCGCCATCAACGACACGACCCTGGCGTACGACGCGGCGCGTTTCACCGGCCGGGAACTGCTGGCCATGGGCATCAACCAGAACTACGCGCCCGTCGCCGACGTCAACGTCAACCCGCTGAACCCGGTGATCGGGGTGCGTTCCTTCTCCGCCGACCCGACCGTCGCGTCCCGGCTGACCGCGTCACAGGTGGAGGGCTTCCAGCGCGGCGCCGGGCTGATCTCCACGATCAAGCACTTCCCCGGTCACGGCGACACCGCCGACGACAGCCACGTCGACATGCCGTACATCGACCACACCCGCGAAGAGTGGGAGCAGATCGACGCTCCGCCGTTCCGGGCGGCGATCCAGGCCGGCGCCGACATGGTGATGACCGCGCACATCGTGATTCCCTCGCTTGACCCGGCGGAAGACCCGGCGACACTGTCCCGGCCGATCATGACCGGGGTGCTCCGGGAGGAGCTCGGCTTCACCGGTGTCGTGGTGACCGACTCGCTCGGGATGGCCGGGGTACGTGAGAAGTACGGCGACGACCGGGTGCCGATCCTCGCGGTGCAGGCCGGCGTCGACATGCTGCTGATGCCGCCGCTGCCGGATGTCGCGTACCAGTCGTTGCTCTCGGCCGTACGGTCCGGTGAGGTTTCCGAGGAGCGGATCGACGATTCGGTACGCCGGATCCTGACCATGAAGTGGCAACGCGGCCTGGTCGAGCACCCGTACGTCGACGTCGACGAGATCCCCGAGCGGGTGGGGCTGCCGGAGCACCACGCGGTCGCCACCGAGATCGCCGAACGCGCCATCACCGCGGTGAAGAACGACGACAACCTGCTGCCGCTGTCCACCGCGGACCGTACGGTCCTGGTCTGTGGCTATCACAACGCGACGTTCGACTCGACGACGGAGTTCGGCTCCGCGATCACCGACCGGGGCGCCACGGTGACCCGCAAACCGTTCGGGACCCGGCCCACGGACGCACAGATCGCCGACGCGGTCGCCGCCGCCGGCACTCACGACCTGACCGTGGTGTTCACCAACAAGGCCTGGGACACCAAGGTCACCGACCCGAACGCGAAGCAGCAGAAGCTGGTCAAAGACCTGGTCGCCACCGGCAGACCGGTGATCGTGGTGGCGGCCCGGGACGCGTACGACATCGGGTACTTCACCGAGGCGAGCACCTACCTGGTGACGTACGCGTACAACGCGCCGCTGATGCAGGGGCTGGCGCGCATCCTGTACGGCGAGGTGTCGCCGACCGGCAAGCTGCCGGTGACGATCCCGGTCGCCGGAGACCCGGACACTGCCCTGTACCCGTACGGCCACGGATTGAGTTGGTGACGACCATGCAGCGACGTAACTTCCTGGCCGGGGCGGCCGCGGTGGCGGCCGGCAGCGTCGCGGGCGCGGCCACCGCCGCTCCGGCACACGCGACCGAGCCACCCCAGCGGCCGGTGAAGACCGGACTGGAGGCCCTGAAGGCCGATGGCTGGGCGGCACTGGAGGGCCAGAAGGTCGGCGTGATCTCCAATCCGACCGGGGTGAATCAGGACTACGCGCACGGCGTCGACATGATGCACGCCGACGACCGGGTGGACATCGTCGCGGTGTTCGGGCCGGAGCACGGTTTCCGCGGCTCCGCGCAGGCCGGCGGCAGCGAGGGTACCGGTATCGATGAACGTACCGGCCTGACGGTGTACGACGCGTACGGCGCCAACGCCACCAAGTTCGCCACGATGTTCGACAAGGCGGGCGTGGAGACGGTGGTCTTCGACATCCAGGATGTCGGTGCCCGGTTCTACACCTACATCTGGACGATGTACCAGTCGATGGTGGCCGCCGCCTCGCGGGACCTGCGGTACGTCGTGCTGGACCGGCCGAACCCGGTCGGCGGCCAGGCGTACGGGCCGATGATGACCGCGGACTACACCTCCGGGGTGGGGCTGCGGGAGATCGTGCAGCAGCACGGGATGACCGTGGGCGAGTTGGCCCAGTTCTTCAACGGGGAGTTCCTCTCCAAGGAAGCCGCGGCGGTCGACCTGGCGGTGGTCTGGTGCCAGGGCTGGCGCCGCGACGTGCTGTATGGCGACCTGGACCTGCCGTGGGTGATGCCGAGCCCGAACATGCCCACCCCGGACACCGCCCTGGTCTACCCCGGCACGTGCATGTTCGAAGGGGTCGGAATGATCTCTGAGGGCCGGGGCACCACCCGCCCGTTCGAGCTGATCGGCGGCCCCGACCTGGATTACCACTGGGGCGACCGGCTCAACGCCTACAACCTGCCGGGCGTGCGGTTCCGGGAGGCGTACTTCCGGCCGACGTTCAACAAGTTCGAAGGCGAGCTGTGCAACGGTGTCGCGGTGAAAGTGATCGACGGCGACGCCTTCCAGCCGATCCGCACCGGGGTCGCGATGCTGGTGGAGGCCCGGAAGTATCCGGCGTTCGCCTGGCGAAAGGACTCCTGGGACACCAGAAGGCCGTACTGGATCGACAAGTTGACCGGCTCCACCCGACTCCGCACGATGATCGACGACGGTGCCTCGGTGGCCGACGTCGAGGGTGCGTGGGCTGACGAGCTGGCCGCGTTCCGGCGGCAGCGTGAGCCGTACCTGCACCATCTGGGCCCTGCGGTCTGATCCACCGACGACGCCGTCACATCACCGACAGTAGTGTGGCGGCGTCGTTGCGTATCCCGAGGAGGTGGCCCGCGGCGGGCGCGGGGGCATCGACCCTGATCGCCCTTGCCGGCGCCGGTCCCCTGCCCGCCCGCCGCCTGACCGGTATTCGGTAGGTTGTGCCGCACCGGTACGCCGACCGCGAGGGCCGACATGGAGCTTCGTACGTTCACTGAGCTGCTTTCGGAGGCGCTCGGCGCCCAGCCGAACCCTCCACTGTGGCTGGTCCCGGTCACCGGGGTGCTGGCACTGCTGGTGGTGGTGTACCGGCCCGCCTGGCGGTTGGCCCGCAACGTGGTCACGATCGTCCACGAGGCCGGCCACGCGATTGTGGCGCTGCTCACCGGGCGCCGGCTGCGGGGCATCAAGCTGCACTCCGACACCTCGGGGGTCACCGTGTCGGTGGGCCCACCTCGCGGCGCCGGCATGGTGTTCACGCTGCTCGCCGGGTACACCGCGCCGTCACTGCTGGGTGCCGCGTACGCCGGGGTACTCGCGCTGGACCGGGTGACGCTGCTGCTGTGGCTCTCGATCGGGCTGCTGGCGCTGCTCCTGGTGGCGATTCGCAACGTGTACGGCGTGTTCGCCGTACTCGTCACCGGCGGGGTGATCTTCGGGGTTTCGTGGTTCGGTACGGCGTTGGTGCAGTCCGGTTTCGCGTACTTCGTGACCTGGTTCCTGCTGCTCGGAGGGGTCTGGCCGGTGCTGGAGCTGCAGCGCAAGCGCGGCCGCCGGCAGGCTCCGGACTCCGACGCCGACCAACTCGCCAGGCTGACCGGAGTCGCCGGCATGTTCTGGGTGGTGCTGTTCGGGCTGTTCGCGCTCGGCGCGGCGGTGCTCGGGGGCGGCTGGCTGCTGCTGTGAGCAGCGTCGCAGCCGGGAGCGGTGCGCCGCGGCGGCGAGCAGCGGCGCCGCCGGGGTGCTGGGGTGCGCCCAGCGCGCCGGCAGCGGACGGCGGTCGTGGGACGGTAGCGTAAGTGCCGATGCCGAAAGCGAATCGTTCATCCGCCGCGATGACCGTGCACGTGCCGTGTTACCGATGTGAAGCGGCCGGACAGACCATGGAGGCGATGTCCGCGGTCGACCCCGATGGCGACTACGCGACCGTCTACGTGCCTCAGTCGTGCCGGGTCTGCGGGGGCCGGCGCTGGTTCGAGTCTGTGGTCCCCGTCGCACGCTCCTGAGTTCATGTCCTGACATGTCGTAGCTCACTCTGGAGTATTTCCGACAACGTTTGGGTGCATGGACCGACACGCAGCGGTGATCACCGATACCATCCGCCCGTGTCAGGTGAAGCGTCGGAGCAGATCACAGAGGGCACGCCTGCCGGGACTGGAGACGGCGAGGCGCCGCTGTACGCCGTCGGCGACACCCACGGGCACCTGGCAGAACTGGACGATTCGCTACGTAACGCCGGGCTGGTCGACGCCAGCGGGGCATGGAGCGGCGAGAACGCCACCGTGTGGTTCCTCGGCGACTTCACCGACCGGGGTCCGGACGGGATCGGCGTGATCGATCGGATCCGCGGCCTCGCCGAGGACGCCGAGGCGGCCGGTGGCCACGTCGGGGCGCTGCTCGGTAACCACGAGTTGCTGCTGCTGGGCACTCACCGGTTCGACGACGACGTGGTCCCCATCACCTACCCCGAGCGCAGCTTCCGGATGGTGTGGCTGCTCAACGGCGGTCAGCAGAGCGACCTCGACCGGTGCACCGACGACCACGTGGAGTGGCTCCAGGAGCTCGGCGTCGTGACGCTCGCCGACGAACACCTGTTGATGCACTCCGACACCACGTCGTACCTGTCGTACGGCAACTCGATCGAAGAGATCAACACGGCGGTCAAGCAGGTCCTCGCAGGCGACGACATCGAAGACTGGTGGCTGTGCTTCCGCCGGCTCACCGCACGCCACGAGTTCCGCGATGACCATGGCGAGCAGACCGCGGACGACGTCCTCGGGATCCTGGGCGGACGGCAGATCGTGCACGGACACAGCACCATCCCGAGTCATCTCCACGTGGACCCCACGAGCGTCACCGAGCCGTACGAGTACGCCAACGGCAAGGCGCTCGCCATCGACGGCGGCGTCTACCTCGGCGGCCCCTGCCTGGTCGTCCGCCTCCACTGATTCTCCTCCCCTCAGTTGCCGGTGGTGGAGCCCTTGATCCGGCCGAGGCGGGCGCGGGTGGCGTGTACGGCGGCGACCACCCGCTCGGCCGTGATGCCGTACTGCTCGTACAGCACCGGGTACGGTGCGCTGGCGCCGAAGTGCTCCAGCGAGACACACTCCCCGAAGCCACCGATCACGTCGTGCCAGCCCTGCGAGACGGCCGCCTCCACCACGACCCGGCACTCGATGTCGGGCGGCAGCACCCCGTCCCGGTACGCGGGTGACTGCCCGGCGAACCACTCCCGGCACGGCATCGACACCACCCGGGTGGCGAGCCCGTCAGCCTCCAGTTCGCTGCGTGCGCGCAGCGCGAGGTGCACCTCGCTGCCGGTGGCGACCAGGATCACCTCGGGACGCCCCACCGAAGCCTCGGCCAGTACGTACCCGCCGCGGGCCACCTCGTCGGCGACGTCGGCGGTCTGTTCCAGGGTGGGCACGTTCTGCCTGGTCAGGCACAGTCCAACCGGGCCGTCCGGGCTGACTCCACTGTGGCGTACCAGGATCGAACGCCACGCCCACATGGTCTCGTTCGCGTCCGCGGGGCGTACCACCGCGAGACCCGGGATCGCGCGCAGCGCCGCGAGGTGCTCCACCGGCTGGTGGGTCGGCCCGTCCTCACCCAGTCCGATCGAGTCGTGGGTCCAGACGAACGTCACCGGCAGGTGCTGCAGCGCGGCGAGCCGTACCGCCGGACGCATGTAGTCGCTGAACACCAGGAACGTTCCGCAGTACGGCCGCAGCGGACCGTGCAGCGTGATCCCGTTGCAGATCGCCGCCATCGCGTGTTCCCGGATCCCGAAGTGCAGGGTCCGGCCGTACCGGCTGGCGGTGTCGGAGTCCCACGGCAGGAAGGACTTCTCGCCCTTCATCGTGGTGTTGTTGCTACCCGCGAGGTCGGCGGAGCCGCCCCACAGCTCCGGCAGCACCGGCGCCAGCGCGGAGAGCACGTCACCGCTGGCCTTCCGGGTGGCCATCCCCTTCTCGGACTGCTCGAACGACGGCAGCGCCTCGAACCAGCCGCCCGGCAACTGGCGAGTGTAGATCCGGTGGTACGCCGCCGCCCGTTCCGGCTCCGCGGCGGCCCAGTCGGCGAACCGCTTACGCCAACCGGCGTGTTCGGCGCGGCCCCGGTCGACCACCTCGCGGGCCCGGGCGAGCAGCTCGGGCGGCATCGCGAACTCGTGTCCCGGCTCCAGACCGAGGATCTCCTTGGTGGCGGCGACCTCCTCGGCGCCGAGTGCCGAGCCGTGCGCCTTGCCGGTGTCCTGGGCGTGCGGCGCCGGGTACGCGATCACCGTACGCACCGCGATGATGGACGGCCGGTCGTGGACGTCCCGGGCCTTCGCGTACGCGTTGCGCAGCGCCGCCACGTCTTCGCCGTCGTCGACCCGCTGGGTGTGCCAGCCGTAGGCGGCGTACCTGGCGAGTACGTCCTCGCTCATCGCCACGTCGGTGTTGCCCTCGATGGAGATGTGGTTGTCGTCGTACAGCACCACCATGTTGCCGAGCTTCTGGTGTCCGGCGAGCGCGGACGCCTCGTGACTGATCCCCTCCTGGACGTCGCCGTCGGAGGCGAACACCCACACGGTGTGGTCGAAGACGCTCTGCCCGTTGCCGTTGCCGGGATCGAACAGGCCGCGTTCCCGGCGGGACGCCATCGCCATCCCGACCGCGGCGGCGAGGCCCTGACCGAGTGGCCCGGTGGTCGCTTCGACCCCCGGGGTGTGGCCGTGCTCCGGGTGGCCAGGGGTACGCGAGCCCCACTGCCGGTAGCTGCGCAGGTCGGCCAGGCTCACCCCGTACCCGGAGAGGTAGAGCTGGATGTAGAGGGTGAGGCTGGAGTGGCCCACGGACAGTACGAACCGGTCCCGCCCGGGCCAGTCGGGGTCGGTGGGGTCGTGCCGTAGGAACTCCTGGAACAGCAGGTACGCCGCCGGCGCGAGACTCATCGCGGTGCCGGGGTGGCCGCTGCCGGCCTGCTCGACGGCGTCGGCCGCGAGCGCCCGGATGTGGTCGACCACGCGGGCGTCACGGTCGTCGCGCCAGCCCCGTCCCGCCCTGGACTGGTATTCGGCCCGCTCCGCGTCGTGCCTGTGGCCGGTCCGCAGTTCGGGGTGCCCGTCCCGGGGGTGTCTGGTCGAGCTCTTGCTTGCTCGCGGGGTGGATTTCTGGCGTTTGGAGGTTTTTCGTTGCCGATCAGCCATGTCGGGTCTATGCCCAGGGAACGTCCCGACCACACAGACCTGGCCACACAGAGCTGGCCACACAGAGCTGGCCACACAGAGATCGTGGAAACCGGGTGACGGGGAGATGAACCCGGTTTCCACGATCCGCCCTGGAACTGTCGTTCGGTTGTGGTGCGCGGCCGTCAACCGTCCCCCACGGCCACGATGCCGCGCGTCCGGCGACTCGTGGAACCGGGATCGGTCGACGCGGCGTGTGCCCGCGGGGGCGGCACCCGGCGCGCCCTGGTCAGGTGAACAGGCTCACCCCGCCAGGCCCGACCAGCAGACCCACCACGATCAGCACGATCCCGTAGATCAGACTCCCCCGGAAGATCGTGACGATTCCAGAGATGACCAGTACAGCGGCGATGATCCATAGAAGTGTGCCCATACGATGTCAGTGCCCGGTCCGAGCGATATCAAACCCCCGGGACACAATCGCCTAATTGTCCGCCCTGCGCGATGAGACTGTCGCTGTCAGCGATCACGATCCGTGCACCCCGGCGCCGGTCGACCGTTCAGAGCAGGTCAGCCGGTACGGCGAGGTACAGCGTGGTGAGTTCGCGCAGCAGCTCGGCGTCGACCGGCAGTGCCATGTCGTCGACCTGGGACACGGCGGCCACCCCGTGGGAGTTGGTGACGAAGACGGTACGGAATCCGGCCAGGTCGGCGAGGCGTACGGTGGCCCGCCGGGTGGCCAGCCCCGACCCGGGCAACCGGGCCTCGATCAGTTGCATGGTGATCCCGGACAGCTGCGGCGCGTCCGGCCAGACCACGGTCTCGCCGTCCCAGAACCCGATGTTGGTGACGCCGCCTTCGGAGATCACCCCGCCCGCGGCGGTGAGCAGGGCGTCGTCGTACCCGTCCCGTTCCGCGAGCTGGCCGTAGTGGATCTGCCCGAACGTACCGACGTGCTTCAGGTGCGCCACCGGACGCTGGTACGGCATGCTGCGTAGCCGCCGCGGCCGGTCCGGCGGCGGCACCGGGGGCCGTACGGTCACCATCACCAACGGCTCCGCGGCGCCCTCCGGCCAGAACACGTCGACCCGTACCGAGGCGTCGGCGATGTCGTCGCCGAGCGCGTGGCGTATGTGCGCGCACACCCGAACCCCGGGAAGGCCGGTGCCGTACAGCTCCCGGGTGGCGGCATCGAGGCGACGCAGGTGCAGGTCGAGGCCCCGTACCCGGCGGTCGCGTACCTGCAGCGCGGTGTAGTGGCCGTAGTTGACCAGCGCCCGGTAGCGCAACTGTTCCGCCGTTGGTGGGGCGTCGTTGATCTCGACAATCGGGAACGGTGAGGTGGCCACCGGGGACACGATAGCGATAGGCAGTCGAACGCCCGGACATTACGTAGTCGTATAGTGATGTCTGCATATGATGACAGAATCGAAGGAGACCCGCGTGGCCGCCGGACATGATCACGGGACACGTCTCGGCGACCCCGAGGCGCACTCCGGGAGCACCGGGGCTCGGCACCGGCGCCGGCTGACCGCCGCGCTGGTGGTGCTCGCGAGCTTCATGCTGGTCGAGGTGCTGGCGGCCTGGTGGACCGGCTCCCTGGCACTGCTCTCCGACGGCGCCCACATGTTCACCGACGTACTCGGGATCGGGATGGCGCTCGCCGCGATCCAAGCGGCCATCATCGCCAGCCGCTTCGCGCGCCAGCCGGGCGGCGGCAGCCAACGTACTTTCGGGCTCTACCGACTCGAGGTGCTGGCCGCCCTGGCCAACGCGGTCCTGCTGTTCGCGGTCGCCGGGTACGTGGTGATCGAAGCGGTACGCCGGTTCACCGATCCGCCCCAGGTGTGGTCCGGGCCGATGCTGCTGGTCGCGATCGGCGGCTTGGCGGTCAACCTGGCGGCGTTCGCGCTGCTCCGTCCGGGCGCCCAGGAGAGCCTGAACGTACGGGGCGCGTACCTGGAGGTGCTCGGCGACACTCTCGGCTCGGTGGGCGCGATCGCCGCCGCCGTGATCATCCTCACCACCGGCTGGCGGTACGCCGATCCGATCGTGGCCGTCGCGGTGGCCGGGTTCATCCTGCCGCGTACCGCGAGGCTGGCCGCCGCGGCGGTACGGATCCTGGTGCAGGCGGCCCCGAAGCACCTCGACGTCGCCGCGATCGAAGCCGAACTGCTCGGCGTGGACGGCGTCACCGAGGTGCACGACCTGCACGTGTGGACCCTGACCTCGGGGATGGAGGTCGCCTCCGCACACCTCACCGTGGCACCGGACGCGAGCACCCCCGGGGTGCTGGCCGCCGCGCGTACCGCCCTGCAGGACGGATACGGCATCGACCACGCCACCCTGCAGCTGGAGCCCTCCGGCGCGCCGGAGGCGTGCTGCCAGTCAGTCAGCTGGTGACGCCGGAACCACCGGCTCAGCCGCCCTGAGACCGCCGCACAGCCCGGTCCTGATGGCGGCTCAGGGCGACGCGGCGGCTCGGACGGCGACCCGGCGGTTCGGCCGGCGCCGCGGGTGCAGGATCAGCCGTCCAGGGTGAGGTCGAGTTGGGCCGCCATCGCGCCGATCTCCGCCTCGAACAGTGGTTCGACGTTTCCGACAGCGAAGTCCAGGTGCCCGAACACCTCCAGCGCCACCAGTCCGTACAGGCGGACCCAGCCGGACAGGAACACGTAGGCCACCCCGATCGGCACCTCCAACTCGGCGCCGGCGACGAAGCGTTCCAGCTGGTCACGCAGCTCCGCCGGGAACACCTCGGGGTCGATCACCGGGAACGGGCGGCGCCGCCACAGCTCCACGATCAGGTCGAGGAACACCCGCCCGAACCGCACCGCGGCGTCGTGCCGCGCCACCCCGTGCGCGCCGTGCGCCCCGCCGAGCCAGTCCGCCGACTCTGGCGGGGTCTCGTCGGGTGCCCGGGTGGTGCTGGCGAACATCAGGCTGAACTCGGCGGGGTGGCCGACAGCCCAGTCCCGGAAGGCCCGGCAGGTGGCCTGGATCCTGGCCCCCAGCCGTTCGGCCGGTACGGCGTCCCGCGCCCGTTCCAGCTCGGCGATCAGCTCGGACTTCAGGTCGGCGCAGACGCCGTCCATCAGCGCCTCATGGCTCGGGACGTACCGGTAGAGCGCGGGTGCGGTCATCCCCATGTCGCGGGCGATGGCGCGCAGTGAGATCGCCGCGGGGCCGTCGGAGACCAGCAACCGGCGAGCGGTCTGCTTGATCTCGTCCACGGTCGCCGCGCGCAGCCGTTCCCGTCTGGTCGGTGCGGCCATCACCACACTCCTCCGTAAATGGCATTGACGCCCACGAACACCGTACGCCATAGTTAACGCCTGTAACGCTAGTGAGCGATGCGTACAGCCTACGGCACGTAACGGGAGAGGACGAGGACATGTTCGCGTGGTGGGGCCAGGCGATGAGCAGAGCACGATGGTTCGTGCTGGCAGCGGCGGTGCTGTTCACCGCGATCGCCGCGATATGGGGTACGGGGGTATTCGGCAGCCTCTCCGAAGGCGGCTTCGAACAGCCCGGCAGTGAGTCCCAGAAGACGGTGGAACGGATCTCCGACGAGATCGGGCGGCAGGACGCCGACCTGATCGCGCTCTACTCCGACGAGCGACTCACCGTCGACGACGCCGAGTTCTCCGCCGCGGTACGCGAGGCCACCGTGAAGGCACGCGGCCACGACGCGGTCACCAGCGTGGTGTCGTACTACGACACCAGGGCACCGGACCTGGTCTCCGACGACCGGCACGCCACGTACGTCGCGATCCGGCTCGCCGGTGAACCAGACACCGAGACCATCAGCGAGGTACGGGACGAACTCGCCGCTGACGGCCTGAGGACGCAGGTGGGAGGCCAGAAGGCGATCTTTCTGGACGTGAACGACCAGGTCTCCGAGGACATCGCCCAGGCCGAGATGATCTCGATACCGATCCTGCTGGTGCTGCTGGTGTTCGTGTTCGGCAGCCTGGTCGCCGCGACCACTCCGCTGCTGGTCGGCGGCCTCGCGATCCTCGGCGCGTTCACCGTGGTACGCCTGCTCACCCTGGTCACCGATGTCTCGGTCTTCTCGATCAACATCATCACGATCCTCGGCCTGGGTCTCGCCGTCGACTACGCGCTGTTCGTGGTCAGCCGGTTCCGCGAGGAGCTGGCGCACGGCGCCGCCGGGTCGCGGGACCCGTACCGGCCCGACCGGGCGGCGGTCACCGCGGCGGTGGCCCGTACCGTGGCGACCGCGGGGCGTACCGTCGCCGTCTCCGGGGTCACCGTGGCCCTCGCGCTGTCCGGGCTGCTGCTGTTCCCCCAGGTGTTCCTGCGTTCGATGGGCCTGGGTGGGGTCGCCGCGGTCGCGGTCGCGATGCTGGCCAGCCTGACCGTACTGCCGGCGCTGCTCGCCGTACTCGGGCACCGGATCGACGCGCTGCGGCTGCCATGGGCGCGGCGGCGCACCGTACCCAGCGTCACCGGGGCGCTGGCCAACACCGGATTCTGGGGCCGGATCGCCGGCAGCGTGATGCGCCGCCCGGTGTGGTACGCGGTCGGCACCGGTGCCGTACTGCTGCTGCTCGCCACCCCGTTCGCGGGCGTCAAGTTCGGTGGCGTGGACGAACGGGTGCTGCCCGAGAGCACCGAGAGCCGCGTGGTCTCCGAGCGGCTCACCGACGAGTTCCCCGGCAATCCCGTAAACCCGATCCAGGTGCTGGTCAGTGGCGCACCGGCGGCCGACACGACCCGCTTCGCGGAACGGATCGAAGACCTGAAGGGGGTACGTGAGGCCGTACCCACCGCGAACGACGGTGAATCGACCGTGATCACCGTGACCTACGACGGTGCGGCGACCTCGGAAGCGGCCCGCCAGGTGGTGACCGAGATTCGCGGCCTCGACGAGCCGTCCGGCGCGGACGTACTGGTCGGTGGGGTCACCGCGAACCTGGTCGACCTGCTGGACGGGCTCGCCGACCGACTGCCGTGGATGGGCCTGCTGGTCGCCGGGGTGACGTTCGTGCTGCTGTTCCTCGCGTTTGGATCCGTGGTGCTGCCGATCAAGGCGATCGCGATGAACGTGCTGTCGATCGGCGCCTCGTTCGGGGCGGTGGTCTGGATCTTCCAGGAAGGGAACCTCGCCGGGGCCCTGGACTTCACGTCGACCGGGTTCCTGGAGGCCACCCAGCCGATCCTGATGCTGGCACTGCTGTTCGGGCTCTCCATGGACTACGAGGTGTTCCTGCTGTCCCGGATCCGGGAACAGTGGGACAACCTCGGGGACAACACCGCCGCGGTGGTCAGCGGGGTGCAGCGTACCGGCGGGATCATCACCGCCGCGGCACTGCTGCTCGCGGTCGTCGTGGGCGCGTTCGCGACCAGCGGGATCACGTTCGTGAAGATGATCGGGGTCGGAATGCTGGTGGCTGTCGTCCTGGACGCCACTCTGGTGCGGCTGCTGCTGGTACCGGCGACGATGCGCCTGATGGGCCGGTTCAACTGGTGGGCGCCACCGTTCCTGCGTGGCCTCTACGGCCGATACGGCATCAAGGAGTCCGGCTCCCCCGACCCCGACCCCGCCCCGACCCGGGAGCTGGCCCCCGTCGGCTGACCCAGACCCCACCAAGTGACGACGAAGCAGGTACCTGACCGGCCGGTAGCCTGGGCCGATGGGTGGGCGGATTGTGGTTACTGGGGGCGGCGGCGGGCTGGGGTTGGCTATGGCGCGGCGGTACGCGCGTGACGGGTGGAGGGTGCTGATCGCGGACCTCGACGCCGGCACCGGCGAACCGGCCGCTGCCGAGATCGGGGCGACGTTCCAGCGCTGCGACGTACGGTCCGACGAGGACTGGGTACGACTGCGCGACTGGTGCGAGTCCGAGTGGGGCGGCCTGGACGTACTGGTCAACAACGCCGGGGTGTCCGCCTCCGGACGGATCGACCGTATCGAGCTGGCCGACTGGGACTGGATCCTCGACATCAACCTCAAAGGCGTGGTACGTGGCTGCCGTACGTTCGTACCGGTCTTCACCCGGCAGCGCTCCGGTCACGTGGTCAACATCGCCTCGATGGCCGGCCTGATGAACCTGCCCGGGATGGCGTCGTACAACGTCACGAAGGCGGGCGTGATCTCGCTGTCAGAGACGCTGCGGTACGAGCTGGAACCCCATCGGGTCGGCGTCACCGTGGTATGCCCGTCGTTCGTGAAGACCAACATCGGTACGTCGATGCGCGGCCCCGACCCCGTGCTGGCCGCGCTCGCCGACCGCTGGATCGAGGGCGCCACGCTGACCCCGGAGCAGGTGGCCGACCAGGTCTTCCACGCGGTGCGTACCGGCCGGTTCCGGGTGGTCACCCACCGGGAAGCGCGGACGGTGCTGTGGTTCAAGCGGTGGGCACCCCGGTTCCTGGTGGACCGCCCGATCCGCCGGATGTGGCGGCGTACCACCGCGAAACTCGAGCGGCAGGACGCCGAGCACGCTGCCGGGAAGGAGACGGGCTGACCGCCTCCGTCGCGGAGCCCCTCAGGCGCGCTCGACCGGGGTGAGCACCTCCATTGGAGTCGCCACCTGGTCCGCGTCGCCCACCACCACGGTCACTCCACGGCCCGGCGCCAGGTAGCGGCTGGCCGCGGCGTACACATCGGCCTGGGTGGCCTTCGCCAGCCTGGCACGGTGCTCGGCCAGCCAGTCCAGGCGCAGCCCGAACCCGGCGAGACTGCTCGCCAGCCCGGCGAGCCCCGCCTGCGTGGCCAACCCGAGCTGGAGCGTGCCGAGCGCGTACTGCCGGGCCTGTTCCAGCTCCTCGTCGGCGACCGGGAGGGTGGCGATCCGGCCCAGCTCATACCAGGTTTCCAGCAACGACGGCGCCGTCACCTCGGTGGAGACGTCAGCCGAAACCGTCAGCGTCGAGCCCGCCACCGAATGCTCCAGCTGGGAGTGCGGCGAGTACGTGTAGCCCTTGTCCTCCCGGATGTTCTCCACCCAACGGGACGAGAAGTAGCCACCGAAGATCAGGTTGGCCAGCTGCAGCGCGGCGTGGTCCGGGTCGGTACGCCGTACCCCGGCGAACGCCATCCGCAGCGACGACTGCACCGAGCCCTCCCGGTGCACCAGCCGCGCCGGACCGGGCAGCAGCTTCGGCACCGGCGGCAGCTCCGCGGGAGCGGGGGCGCCGTCCCACCCGGAGAGCAACCGCTCCGCGGTGTCCAGCGCGCCGCCCGGGTCCAGGTCCCCGACCAGGATCAGCGTGGCGCCCGCGGAGTGCACCCGGGAAGCGTGCAACTCCCGCAGTTGCGCGGGGGCCACCTCGAGCACGTCGTCCGGCTCCGGGGCCTGCACCGCGTACGGGTGCGCGCCGTACACCCGCTTCAGCAGGGCGACCCGGGCCACGTGGGACGGCTGGGTCAACGCCACCCGGATCCGGTCGGCGAGCCGCTCGGACTCGGTCTCGACCTCGTGTTCCGGGTACGCCGCACCGGTCAGCACCTCACCGAGCAGCTCCAGTAGCCGTGGCAGGTCAGGGGCGAGCGCGTTGCCCGTCACCAGCAGCCGGTCCGGGTCCACCGACGCGGACAGCCCGCCGCCGATCTTCTGCAACTCGATCGCGAGCTCCACCGTGGACTTCGACTCCGTGCCCGACAGCAGGGTCTGCGCCAGCACCGAGGACAGCGTGACGTCCGCATTCGGGAACGGCACCCGCAGCCTGGCCTCCACCAGAGGCACGGACGGCCGGGGCACCACGATCACGGTCAGTCCGTTGGACAGGGTCCGTTCGGTCTGCTCGGGCAGCCTCAGGTCCTTCGCCGGCCTCAGGTCCGGCAACGTCGTGACGGTCACTCGCTCGCTCCTTGCGGGATCACTTCGACTGAGGCACGACGCTGCGGTGTCAGCGCGGCCGCCGCGGCGACCACCTGCGCAGCGGTCACCTCACCGATCAACCTGGGCAGATCATTGACCAGCGCCGCACCCGACCCGTCCGCGCCGCGCTGCTGCTCCACCACAGCCATCTGGAGGGTACGGCCGAGCACCGAGTCGACCTCGCGGAGCAGGTGAGTGCCGATCCGGGCGACGACGCGTTCCAGCTCACCGTCGTCGAGCCCGTCAGTGACCAGGCGCTCCAGCTCCTCGTCCACCGTGGCGAGCACCTTGTCGGAGTCGCCGTCCGGCGGCAGGTGCGCCTGCAACAGCAGCGCGGTGGGGTCGCGTACCTCGAACGGCTCGCCCATGAACCCGATGTAGCCGCCGACGCCGGTCGCGGTACGGTCCTGCAGCACCAGGCGCTGCTGCAGCCGGGCGGCATCGCCGTCGGTGAGCACCTCGGCCAGCACCACGTACGGCAGGTAGCTGGTCAGATCGCCGATCGGGTCCGGCACCCGCCACGCGGACGCGATGGCTGGCAGGGGCGCGTACGTGTCGGGGTACGACGATCGCCGCTCGGCGGTCAGATCCGGCTCGTCGAAGTCCGGGCGTACCGGGACCGGGCGGCCGGCGATGCCCCCGAAGTGCCGCTCCACCAGCCGGGTCGCCTCCGTGACGTCGAGGTCACCGGCGATCGCCAGCACCGCGTTGCCGGGGGCGTAGTACCGGGCGAAGAAGTCGGCGGCGTCGTCGACCGTCGCGGACTCCAGGTCTTCGAAGGAGCCGTACCCGTCGTGTGCGTTCGGGAAGGTATCGAACATCACCGGTGGCAGCTTCAGCCACGGGAACCCGCCGTACGGGCGGTTCAGTACGTTGACCCGGATCTCCTGCTTGACCACCTCGATCTGGTTGGCGAGGTTCTCCTCGGTGATCCGGGGCGAGCGCATCCGGTCCGCCTCCAGGAACAACGCGCGCTCCAACGCGTTCGACGGGAGCATCTCGTAGTAGTCGGTGTAGTCCAGGTGGGTGGAGCCGTTGAACGTACCGCCGGAGGCCTGGACATACCTGAAGTGGGCGAGCTTCTCCAGGTTCTCCGAGCCCTGGAACATCAGGTGCTCGAACAGGTGCGCGAACCCGGTGCGCCCCTCGGGTTCGGAACGGATACCGACGTCGTACACCACCGCGACGCCCACCACCGGGGCGCTGGAGTCAGGCGCCAGCACCACCCGCAAGCCGTTCGGCAGCGTGAACCGTTCCAGTGGGTATGTGGTCGGCGGGATGGCGTGGCCCGCCTCGGATGAGCTGTCGTGGAGAGTCACCCGTCGACCCTACAGGCCCGCCAGCCTTTGAACGGGAGGTGGCTTACACGAGCGGGCGGGTCGATTCCAAGACGTCCTCGACGACGTGGTCGAACTTCTTGTGAGTGCCGGGAATCGACACGTACAGCACGGCCGCCTCGGTGGTGCCGACGTCCATCAGCAGCACCCCGACCAGCTCACTGTCGGCCTTGAGCCCCGGCTCGTTGAAGTGCAGCCGGAACACCGTGATCCAGGCGGGCCGGCCACCCAGCGTGATCCGCTCGTCCCGGATCTTGTCGGGGCGGTTCGGCTCCGGGTAGTACGAGGTTCGTACGTCGGCGGCCACCTGCCGGCCGGTGCACTTCAGATCCAGCGCCGTGCCGTCGTTGATGGTCGCTGGCACCGACCCGGACAGGATCGACGCGTGGTAGCTGCCGCCGGCGTACTCCTCGGTGACGAAGTGCTGCCCGACCCGGTAGTGGACCTTCAGGTCGCCACCGCTCCAGTCGTCGTTCCACTCCGTCCACGGGTCGCCGTGCTTCGCGTACGAGATCCGGGCATGTGTGTCGACGGTCCGCGCGCCGGGTGGCGGCGGTTCCGGTTCGGCGTACTCCGGGGTGTGCGTCCCGGTCGGGGGCGGGCACAGCTTCGCCAGCGGCGGCGCGTTCTCCTCCGGCGTCGGCTCGCCACCGAACCCGGCGACACCCCCCGAGCCGGGCCCGCTGAACGTGCCGTTGAACGTCATGATCAGGACCACCACCAGCCCGATCGCGACGATCGCGGCGGCCGTCCACCCGAACAGCGCCACGGTGCGGGGGCGTACCGGCTCCGACGGCTCCTCGTGGGTGGCGATGTTCCGCAGGAAGGCCGTACCCGGATCGGCGCGGCGGGCACCCGGTGTCCCGGCGCCGGCGGCGGACCGCGGTGTGGCCGGTACGCCCGGCCCGGCAGGCGTCGGAAGCGACTCCTGCCCTCCATCGGGCGCGGAAGACCGCGGCGGCGTCCTCGGTACGTCCACCTGGAATTCGGAATCCGGTTTCGCCCACGGCGAATTGTCATCGGCCATCGCAACCTGACGGTAACTTGTCCGGTCACCTCACCGGTCCGGCGGTGGTACGGCAGGGCCCGCCGGCGGTACGGCGACGCCCCCCGCAGCGCCTGCCGCCGGCCCGGCGACGGTCACCCGGGGCGCACCCGGAACCGCAGGGTGGTCCGTACGCCGACCTCTGAGATGCCGAGCTTCTCCAGCCGCAGGTGCCCGAGGTCCGGATCGTCGAACAGGCGCAGTCCGGCACCGAGGAAGACCGGCATCACGTCCACCCGCAACTCATCGACCAGCCCGGCGTGGAGCATCTGCCGGGTGACGCTCACCCCGCCGACCACCTGGACCGCCCTGTCCCCGGCGGCGGCCTTGGCCTGCCTGGCCGCCGACTCGACGCCGTCGGTGACGAAGCTGATCGTCAAGCGCGCGTCCTGCTTCGGGGTCACCTCTGGTGGGTGATGCGTCACGACGAAGAACGGCACCTGGAACTCGTAGTTGCCGACGTAGGAGTCCGGATCCGCCATCTGGAACGTCCGGTTTCCCATGATCACCGCGCCGGTCTCCGCGACCAGGCTGTCCATGTACGCCGTGTCCCGCAGCGACCGCAGATCCGGGTACAGCCGGCTGGCGCTGCCGTCGCGATCCTGCACGAACCCGTCGAGCGAGATGGTCATCCCGGCGATCACCGGAGCTGTCACCATGCTTCTCCTTCGCTTGTGGCCTACGCCTGTGTGCGGCTGGCCTTCGCCTGCGTGCCGCCCCGTGCCTGCGCGGACCTCCAGGCTGACGCAAACTCATCGCGGGGGCGCGCTGCCGGCTGCCGCCCGCCGCACTCGTCGCGGGTCAGGACACCCGGGCGTGGCGGTGCGAGTCTGGGCCCGCGTCGCGCTCGTCGTCGAACACGACAGTGTCCGGCACCAGTGGCGGCGGCAGGTCCCGGCTCAGTTCCCGGAGTGTCCGCAGCCCCAACGCGATCGCCGGCTGCTGGTCGCTCCCCCGGCGTACGCAGCTGAGGATGTGCCGGGACGGCGCCGGGTCCCGCAGCGGGATCCGTACCACTGGGTAGTGCGACGGAATCGGCGCCAGCCTGGGCTCCAGCGACACCCCGAGGCCGTTGGCCACCAGGGCGGCCACGGCGACCACGTCCCGGGCGTGATGCACCACCCGTGGCGCGAACCCCGCGGCGGTGCAGGCGGCGGAGATCAGCTGGGCGCAGTCGCTGCTGCCAGGCGCGGGAACGATCCACGGTTCGTGGGCGGCGTCGACCAGCGCCACATCCTGCTTGTCGGCCAACGGGTGATCGGCCGGCACGTACAGGTCGAGCGGCTCGGAGAGCAGTGGCTGCTGGTCGTACTTCTCGTCGTCGAGCGGCGGCGTGTCCGGGTTGGGTACGACGATCGCGATGTCGGCCTCGCCGGCGAGCATCAGGTCGTAGCCTTCTTCGCTCTCCGCTTCGGCGATCCGTACCGTCACGTTGGGGTGCTCGGCGGCGAGCCGGCGGGCCGCGGGGCCGAGCAGGGCGGCGACGACGGTCGGGTAGCCGCACAGCCGGAGCAGCCCGGGGCCGCCGGTCCCCGCGCGCGTGGCCAGCTCGGCGCGCACCCGCTCCCAGTCGGCGTGCAACGAGTCCGCGTACGTGACCAGGGTCTCCCCCGCGGAGGTCAGCCGTACCCCGCGCCCGTACGGCTCCAGCAGGGTGACGCCGAGCTCCTGGGACAGCTGTCGGATCTGGTGGGAGACCGCGGACGGGGTCAGGTGCAGCGCACCCGCTGCGGCCGTCACGGTGCCGTGGTGCGCCACCATCCGGAGTACGTGCAGCCGTCTCAGGTCAACCGAGCCGTTCATGCGAAATCCTTACACGGTTGCGTCCAAAAAGTTGAGCTGGTACTCAAGCATATCGCGCCGCAGACTTGGTGGCATGACGACGAGAAACGACCACCAGCAGACCCGCCTCGACGACGAACTCACCGGTGAAGTGGTGTCCCGGCACGTGACGTCCGAGGGCATCCTCACGTACTTCCGCTCCTCGGACGGCCAGCTCGGAGCGAGGCTCCACCGCTGGAACGGCGACGACGGCACCGGGGTCGGCTACAGCCAGCCTGAAGCGCGCTGCGCCTGACGGCTGCACGTGAGAGTGAGTCAGGCGTCCGGGTACGGGGCTGCGCCGGTACGGCCGATCTGGTTCGCTCGCGTCATGAAGACCGTAGGTAAGCGCCTCATGTGGGCTGCGCTCGTGATGATGGTGCTCGGGATCGTTGCCTTCCCGATGGAGACCGTCGTCAACCCCGAGCCTGAAGCGAGATGCGCGCCAGCGGGCGCGGCCAAGACGTCCGGCTTCGTGGACGAGGAATCCGGCTGCGCGATCACCATCGAGAGCTGGGAAGAGGTCAGCGACTGGAGAAGCTCGCCCAAGTGGTTCCGGATCATGGGCCTGGCGCTGGTCTTCTTCGGGCTGGTAGGCGGCATCGTGGGCTTGATCCTCTTCTTGCGAGGCCGGACCGGGCCAGCAGCGCCCAGCGCGACCGGGCCACCTTCAGATCCAGCGCCGCCGGCACTGGGCTGACCAGCCGGAGAAACTCATCGCCCGACCACCCACGAGCGTGCCTCCGGGAGTTCCGCCACCAGCGCGGACAGGCCGTCCGCGTCCAGCAGGTCCACCGGACGGACGGTGACGTTGTCCGGTACGTAATGGAAACCGGCACGCACCTCCGCCACCGGAACCCCGGCCAGCCGCGCCCACGCCAGCCGGTACGCCGCCAACTGCACCGCCGCCGCATCGGCGTCCCGCCCGGACGGCCGGCGCCCGGTCTTCCAGTCGATCACGTCATAGCCGCCGTCCGGGTCGGCGAACACCGCGTCGATCCGGCCGCGTACCACCACGCCGGAGGCGCCGGCGCCAGAAGGCTCGGGCGTGCCCTGGCGCGGCGTGTGCTGGCCACCGAACTCGGAAGCCGCGGCGAGCACCGCGGTGAACGGGACCTCTACAGCAACCGGCGTACGGTCCCCCCACTCGCTGGCCTGGAACGCCTGCTTCAGATCCTCGAACGCGGTCTCAGGTGCGGCGTCGGAGTCGCCGGCACCGGGAAGCTCGTCGACGTCCAGCAGTTGATCACCCTGGAACCGCTGCTCCACCCAGGCGTGGAACGCTGTGCCCCGCCGGGCGTACGGGTGGGGCCGATCCGGCAACGGCCGGCGCAGCCGGCGCGCCAGGCGCTGCGGGTCGGCCCGGAGCCCGACCAGCACGGACACCGACACCGATTCTGGAAGCGCCACCTCGACCCGGCCGGGCGCGGCCGCGTCACGTTCGGCGAGTAGCAGGTCCACCTCGTGCAC
>JBOGDK010000026.1:0-24405 GCA_050701795.1 Micromonosporaceae bacterium | reverse complement strand
GGGCAGCTGAGACGTTCCGCGTTCGAGGTGATGGTGTCCTCAAAAATGTCACCGGCGCGTGGCCCCCGCCGACGACGTATGTCAGCGAGCAACCCTCCACGCCAGGAGTCAGCGCCTCTGTGAACGCACGCTTACCGCCCGGGGTCGCAATTGGACAGTGCTTCGGGTAGAACTCCCCGTAGCGGCAACGACCGACCGAAGGGTGAAGCGTGACACCGGGGGACCTCACGCTGGTAGCAGCATCGTCGTCCGCGGATTCGAGCACCGCCCTGATAGCGCTGGTAGGTACCGTGTTGTCCGCCCTGATCGCGGGCGGATTCGGCTTCTGGCAGCTGCGGCGCAGTCACCGCTTCCAACGCGAGATGGAGGAGCAACGCTGGGAGTTCGACACCCAACGGATGGAGCTCGAGGCACAGATCGATGCCGAACGCAGACTGCGCGAGGAAGAACTGCTCGCGGGCGAACAACGAACCCAAGCCGAGGCGGAGCTACAGGCACGGCTGGCCGAGGAGGAAGCCAACGCGGACGACCTGCGCCGGCGCGCGGTGGCGTACCGGCGCGCTGTGATCGCGGAGCTGCGCAACCTGAAGATCCTCGACATGACCAGGCCGCTGGACCTGGAGGCCCTGTACGTGCGGGTTCAGGTCCGCGAGCAGGATCCGGTCCGGTACGTCTCCGAGGAGGAGGTCACCCGACTGGCGAAGGGTGCGCCGGAGGCCATCCTGGCCGAACGACGTGCACCATCGGCGCCGGTCGAGGAGTTCGCGGCCGCGATCTCCCTGGCGCCCGAAGAGGCTCTGTCCAGATTCCACCGGATCGCCCTGCTCGGGGATCCTGGCGCCGGAAAGACCACACTGCTGCGCCACCTGACATTTCGGATCGCACGCGGCGAGCTGGTCCCGGGGGCGCTGAAGCTTCCGGTGTACGTGGAGCTCCGTCGGTTCGCCGACAGCGACTCCAGTGACCTGGTCGACTACGTGGCGGGCGAATGGCGGGACCGGTACGGGTTCGACGGGGCCCGCCTGTACCTGGAGCGGGAACTGGAAGCTGGCCACTGCGCCCTGCTGTTGGACGGGCTGGACGAGGTTCTCGGCGGGATGACAGCCGAGGAGGCTGAAGCGGCCCACCGGAGGGTCTCGGCCGAGATCGACCGACTTGCGAACCGGTTCCCGATCGCACCGATCGCCGTCACCTGCCGTCGTGCTGGCTGGCGGGGAAAATTGCCCGCGTTCCACACCTTCGATGTCCTCGACTTCGCCTGGCGAGAGGTCCAGATCTTCGTCGACAAGTGGTTCGAGCGAACGCCGGCCCGGGCCGAAGGGCTGCGCCGGGCACTGGCCACCAACCTCCGGATGCGGACCCTCGCCGCGAATCCTCTCCTGCTGTCCCTCATCGCGATCGTGTACGAACGAAACCTCGAACTCCCGGAACGCCGTGCTGAGCTGTACCGGCGTTGTGTCGAGGTCCTGCTCCAGGAGTGGGACTCCCACCGGGAGATCCGCCGGTACAGCGACTTCACCACCGATCGCAAGCGGGACCTCCTGGAGGAGGTCGCCTGGCATTTCCATCGCAGGGGCCTGCGCTACTTCCCCGAGGACGAACTGCTGAGCGTGGTACGGCGGTTCCTACCCACGATCGACATCGATCCACAGCACGCAACCGCGATCCTCGACGAGATCGCGACCCAGTACGGCCTGCTCAAGGTCCAGGCCCACGGCTGGTACGGGTTCCTGCACCTGTCCCTGCAGGAGTACTTCACGGCGGTCGCGGCGAGCGCACGCAGCACCGCGGCGATGACGGAGATCGTCCAGCAGCGCCACGACCCGTGGTGGGAGGAAGTGTTGCTGCTACTCGCGGGCCGCACCAACGACGCCTCACCCCTGCTGCTGGGGATCCTGGGGCGGCATGCCGAGGATGGCGAGCCGGCAACACACGAGCCGCTCGCCGTCGACGATGACGTACTCCACAGCGATCTCCTGCTCGCGGCCCGGTGCCTGGCCAACACCCCGAAGATCCGTACCCCGTGGCTGCGGCCAGGCATCGTGCAGGCGACACAGCGGCTGTTGCTCGACCCGCCGGACCGCGCGACACAGCGACGCGCCGCCCGAGCCCTCGCCGAGATGCGCAATCGAGGTGTCACCGACGAGCTGTTCGCCCTGGCCGACCGGGATCCGGCCGCGAACTCGGCGGTGTACCGCGCCTTCGGTCACGTCGGCGACACCGACACCGCGACCCGGCTGCTCGAACTGCTGGAGCGCCGAACCAGCAACGGTGCGGCCGCCATCGCCCGTGCCCTCGGCGACCTGCGCCACCGCCTGGCGACTCCGGTGTTGCTGCGGCTGCTCGACAGCGACGCACGGACAACGGAACGAGAAGCGGCCAGTGTGGTGCGCGCCCTCGGCGCGCTCAGCGACCGTACCGCCCTGCCGACCGTCATCCGGCTGCTCCGGACGTCGAATCACAAGGCGCCGCTGCTGTTCAACGCGTGCGCGGAGGCGCTCGCCACGCTCGGGATGTCAGCCACCGCCAGCGACCTGATGTCGGGCCTGCGGAAACAAGAGATCGCCGCAACCGAGACGTTGATACGTACGGTCACCACGCTCGGCGGCGCGCGGATTGCGCCCGAGCTTCTCGACTTCCTGTTCGACACCGACGCGAACCTCTCGGCAAAGCCGGCCATCGCCGCCGCGCTCGCGGACCTGCCCCACCCCGCCGTGGCCCACGCCGCGGCGGTCGCGTTGGTCGACCGGGGCCGGCCGTGGTGGCTGCGGTATCTGCTGACCGAGGTTCTGGCAGGTCACCGGGCCGAGGCCGAGCAGACACTCGCGTCCCGGGTGAGCGAGAAGTCTGACGACCCGCGGGTACGGCTCGGCGCGGCCGCCACACTCGCCA
The DNA here is from genome assembly GCA_050701795.1 of Micromonosporaceae bacterium. Taxonomy (GTDB): domain Bacteria; phylum Actinomycetota; class Actinomycetes; order Mycobacteriales; family Micromonosporaceae; genus WHSM01. The sequence continues at coordinate 21,513 of JBOGDK010000026.1, read as the reverse complement.
CGTGGCAGCGACGCGACGGCGCACCCCTGCTGCGGGACTTCATCCTGGGCGGCGAGTGCCGAACGCACGGTCAGGGGCGAACGGACGGCGAGACACGGGCGAGCATCGACGACAGGCACCTGTGGCGGCGGGCGGCGTTCGCGCTGCGTTCGGTAGGCGACGAATCGGTGGTTCCAAGCCTGGTGGAACGGTTCGAACTGTGGTGGGACGACGAGCGCCAGGACCGGGACCGACCACCGCCGTGGCTGCCCGCTGTCGAGGTGTTCCAGCCAGTCGCGGTGGGCCAGCGGATCGTCGAGGTGCTGGTGGCAACGCAGGAGTGGGGGTTCCCCAGCAAACGCTCCCTGTGGGCGTTGCGGAATCTGGAGAAGGTACTGACCCCATCGCTGCTGCCCGATGCGATCGATCTTCTGGAGAAGGTCGCCAAACGCGTCGACCTCACGGGCCAGCCGTGGTCCTCACTGCTCCGCGCCATCGCCGTCCACGCCTCCGATCCCGAGGACGTGCAATGGTTGGAGCGACTGGTACGGCTCACCGACGACAACCGGGAGATCGTCGTGGCCCTCGACATCGCCTGCCGCCTCGGAGGGCTGCGTGCCTTCCCGGACGGCCGGATCGCTTCGGTACGCAGCGCCTAGCGTCTGGGCCGGTCGCGCCGAGTGACGATCGGCATGCCGCACCCTAATGTGAGCCGTATGAGCCGTCCGTACGTGCTGTTGAGCTGCGCGATCTCGGTCGACGGGTATCTCGACGACTCCAGCCCCGAGCGGCTGATCCTCTCGTCGGCGGCGGACCTGGACCGGGTCGACGGGGTACGTGCCGGCGTGGACGCGATCCTGGTCGGCGCCAACACGATCCGCCGGGACGATCCCCGGCTGGTCCTGCGGTCGGAGGCTCGCCGTGCTGCCCGCGCCGGACGTGGTCTGCCCTGCGACCCGGTGAAAGTGACGATTACCCGTACCGGCGACCTGGACCCGGGAGCGCGGTTCTTCACGACAGGGGAGGCCGGCAAGCTGGTGTACGCGGCCAGCACCGCCGTGACGAAGGCACGCAGGGCGCTGGATACGGCGACCGTGGTCGACGCCGGCGAGCCGCCGGAGCTGCCGCGCATTCTCGCCGACCTCGCCGGACGTGGCGTACGCAGGCTGATGGTCGAGGGCGGGTCCGGGATTCTCAGCTTGTTTCTCGCCGAGCGGCTCGCCGACGAACTGCACCTGGTGGTCGCACCCGTGCTGGTGGCGGATCCGGAGGCACCGCGGTGGCTGGCCGACGGCGCCGTACCGGCCGGCCGGATCGCGCTACGGGAGACCCGCCAGGTCGACGGCTGCGTCCTGCTCCGGTACGAGCTGGAGCCTCGCGATGCCTGACCCGCGGGGTGGCCGCCCCTGGGCGGACGGTGACCGCCGCGGCGACCGCGCGCACCACGGCGCCGACCGGAGGTGGCTGGAGCGGGCGATCGAGCTGTCCCGGCGGTGCCCACCGTCGCGGACGGCCTTCTCGGTCGGCGCGGTGCTGGTGGACGCCGCCGGTCGCGAGATCGCCACCGGGTACTCCCGGGAGGGCGACCCGACCGAACACGCGGAGGAAGCGGCGTTGCGCAAGGCGGGAACGGTTGCCCCGGGAACCACCAGCTACAGCTCGATGGAGCCGTGCGGCGCACGGAAGTCCCGTCCCCGTCCCTGCGCCGCGCTGATCCGTGACGCCGGGATCGTACGGGTGGTGTACGCGCTGCGGGAGCCGGCGCTGTTCGTCGACGGCGAAGGCGACGAGCTGCTCCGTACCGCCGGGGTCGAGGTGGTCGAGATCACCGACCTCGCCGACGCGGTACGCCAGGTCAACGCCCACCTGCCGCTGTGAGCGCACCGCCACCACGTGCCTTGGGCAGCTCACCACCAGTCGGTGCATTTGGCCTCGGCACCAGCCTGGACGGGCCGCCAGCACTGCCGTTGCCTCTGCCGTTACGCGGCGAAGTGTCGGACCGGGATGGCACCGTGGTGCCGTGACCAGGACTCAGTACTACACCGCCACCACGATCGACGGGTTCATCGCCGACGAACACGACTCGCTCGACTGGCTGTTCGACGTGGCGTCCGATTACGGCGATCGGTTCCCGCGTTTCATAGCCGGCGTCGGAGCGTTGGCGGCGGGTGCCAGCACGTACGAGTGGGTGCTGCGGCACGAGAATCTGCTCGAGCACCCTGAGAAATGGCAGCAGTGGTACGGCGACCGCCCGTGCTGGGTGTTCACGCACCGCGACCTGCCCGCGATCCCGGGCGCCAACCTGACATTCGTCCGCGACGACGTACGGCCGGTGCACGAAGCGATGGTGGCCGCGGCGGCGGGGAAGAACATCTGGCTGATCGGGGGCGGGGATCTGGTCGGCCAGTTCGCCGACCAGGGCCTGCTGGACGAGATTCAGCTGACCCTCACCCCGGTGACTCTCGGTGCTGGGGCACCGCTGCTTCCCCGGCGGCTGTTGTCGTCCCGGCTGAGGCTGGTCGACGTGGAACGGGCCGATCAGGCCGTCCAGTTGACGTACGCGGTCGGCCCGCCGACCGGCTGACTGCCCCGGCCCGCCGACCGGCGTAACTCCTCGGCTCGACCGGTTCGCCGACCATGGGCAGCGGGACGCGATTATTCTCGGTGGGACACCAGTAACGCTCGGTGTTGGTGTCCCGCTACGGCCCGCCGACCGGTGGCGCCGCCGGTCAGGTTGGTGGAGGTGGAACCCAATGGACAGTTCGGCCACCTGATCTATGCGCTTCACGGCTGAATGCCGTTCCCGCCTGTCGCCGCCGTGACCCGTCAGCTTCGACTCAGTCGTCCCCGCATGGAAAGGTGACCCGCCGTTGAGCTACGACGCTGCCGAACACTACGACCAACTGGCTGACTCGTACGACCAGACATGGGGGCACCGGCCCGACTATGTGGAGTGGATGAACCGGCAGGTCATGTCGCGGTTACGGCTGACCGCGGATGACCACGTCGCGGACATCGGGGCGGGCACCGGGCTGTTTCTGCGTACGTTGTCCGAGCAGGTCAACGCGGACAACCCGATCGTGTGCATCGATCCGTCACAGCGGATGCTCGATCAGCTGCCCGACGAGCTCAACGTTGTCCCGGTCCACGGTTACGCCGAGGAGGTCGCGGCAGGGACGGTGAGCCTGCCGTACGACAAGCTCGACGCGATCACCATGAAGGAGTCGATCCACCACATCACCGATATCCCGGCAACGGTTCGCGGACTGGCCGACTGGCTGGTCACAGGTGGCCGGCTACTCGTGGTGACGCTTCCCACCCGGCCGCCGTACCCACTGTTCGCAGCGGCCCGAGACCGGTTCGCCGCGCACCAGCCGGAGCCTGACGACATCGCCGCCGCGATGGAGGCGGCGGGCCTGCGGGTCGAACTGGAGTACGAGGAGTTCCCCGTCAGGGTCCAGCGGGACCACTTCTTCGACCTGGTGCGCAACCGTTGGATGTCGGTCCTGTCCACCTTCACCGATCAGGAGCTCGCTGCGGGGTTGGCGGAGATGGCGGGCGAGTATCCGGAGGGTGAGCTGAGTTTTCCGGACAGGTTCGCGTTCGTGCTCGGCCATCGCGTCTGACCGGACGCGCCGGTACGGGTCCACACGGCCGACCCAGCCTTAGGGCACGATGCAGGGGTACACCAGCCCCGGAGGTTCAGCACACATGGCGCCTGGAAGCGAGTCAGTGGGACGTGTCCTGGGGACCGCTGACGCGACCCCGTTGACGTTCTGGGTCGCCGTCGAGCAGGGTCGCTACCTGCAGCTCGACGACGTGGTGGTGACCCACCGGCAACTCCCGGACGGTACGAGCGTGGCGATCGCCGGTGTGGTCACCCAGGTACGTGCCCGCCACGAAGGCGCGCAATTCGACTCGGACGTGTTTCTGATCGCCGAGGGGACCCTGCCCGCCGAGGTGCAGGAGGCGGCGGAGATCACCACCACCCGGGTGGAACCCGAGCTGTACGTACCGCCACGGCCCGGGGAGCCGGTGCACCGCGCCACTGACACCGAACGCGCGGTCGCCCTCTACTTCGACCGGATGGAACGGCAGCTGCCGGCGGGCCTGGGCCGCGACGGTGAACCGGTGTACCTCAACGCCGACTTCCTGGACGGCACCCGCGGCGCCCACGTCTCGATCTCCGGGATCTCCGGTGTCGCCACCAAGACCAGCTTCGCGACCTGGTTGCTCTACTCGCTGTTCCGCTCCCCCACGCTCGGCCCGGAGGCGGTGAACACCAAGGCGTTGATCTTCAACGTGAAGGGCGAAGACCTGCTGCTGCTCGACCACGACAACACGAAGCTGAACGACGAGACCCGCGCCCGGTACGCGAAACTCGGCCTGCCCGCCGAGGCATTCAAGTCGGTCAGCGTGTACGCGCCACCCCGGGTCGGTGACCGTGATGCCACCCCGGACGTGGCGTCACGTACCACCGGGGTGGACCCGTTCTACTGGACGCTGCGGGAGTTCTGTGAGCAGAAGCTGCTGCCGTACGTGTTCGCCGACGCCGACGACGAACGCCAGCAGTACACGATGGTGGTGCATCAGGTAGCCGCCAAGCTGGCGCGGGACGCGATGCCGGCTGACGGCGGTGCCGTGCTGATCGACGGCGAGATCATCCGCGACTACGCCAACCTGGTGGAGTTCCTGGAGAGCCGGCTGACCGACGACGAGAACCGGGCCGACTGGACCGGCAGCGCGGTCGGGCTCGGCACCGCGAACGCGTTCCTGCGCCGGCTGCAGTCCAGCCGCCGTGACCTGGGCCGCCTGATCCGGGGCGATCTGCCGGAGCGCCGCTCCCACTCGATCACCACCGAGGGCGGCGCACAGGTGACCGTGGTGGATCTGCACAACCTCCCGGAACGGGCACAGCGGTTCGTGGTCGGCGTGACGCTGCGCAACGAGTTCGACCACAAGGAACGATCCGGCGCGGCCCGTCCGCTGCTGTTCGTGGTGCTCGACGAGCTGAACAAGTACGCCCCCCGGGACGGCTCCAGCCCGATCAAGGAGATCCTGCTCGACATCGCCGAACGGGGTCGCTCACTTGGCGTGATCCTGATCGGGGCGCAGCAGACCGCCAGCGAGGTGGAACGCCGGATCGTGGCCAACTCCGCGATCCGGGTGGTCGGCCGGCTCGACGCCGCCGAGGCCAGCCGCCCCGAGTACGGCTACCTGCCCCCGGCACAGCGGCAGCGCGCCGTACTCGCCAAGCCGGGGACGATGTTCGTGGCGCAGCCGGACATTCCGGTGCCGCTGGTGGTGGAGTTCCCGTTCCCGGCGTGGGCCACCCGACCGTCCGAGGCTGGCGAGCGCCCGCCCGGTACGGCACGGTCAGCGGTCAGCGGAGCGGACCCGTTCGCTGTGGTGGGAGCCCCGGCGACCGGTGGGGACGACGAGATCCCGTTCTGAGACGGCTACCGCCCCGGCACGGGTGTCGTCTCAGGGGTGGACCTGGATATGTGCCCGGTGACCTACTGCGCGCTCGAACTTGGCGTCACGGGTCAGCAGTGGCAGCCGGGTCGCCTCCGCCACCGCCACGTAACACGCGTCGTACGCGGTGAAGTTGTCCCGCAACTGCATCACCCGAGGGAGAGAGGGCGTCATCGGATGTCGTACGAGAGGCAGCTTGCGATATATCTCAAGTATCTGCGCGACCCGGTCGATCGTGATTTTCCTGCCGAGCAGTAGACCACGTAGTCCACTCGCGACCTCAGCGTCGATCAGGTGCGGGGCATGCACCATCCGCATACCTGAGAATCGCCGCCGCAACAACTCGTCCGGTGTCGGGTTCGCGAGCAAGGTGATCACGATCGAGGCATCGACGACCGCCGTCACCGACGACCCTCGTGAATCGCGGCGAGGATCTCCTCACCAGTCACATCGACCGGCTCGTGCGTGGCGATCTCCGCGATCACTTCCGCCATCGTGGGTTGCCCCACGTCCTGTATCAACAAGCCACGCACATACGCCGACAGCGACACTCCTTCGTTCTTGGCGCGCTGCCGTAACTCAGCCATCACGTCGTCGGGGACGTCTCGCACCTGAAGAATCGCCATAGCCACACCATACCAAGGGGTTCATGCAATCTGCATGCATGGGATCGGCGCTGCCGAAACCGACCACGCGTCACCGGCGAAGACCCCGACGGCTACCGCCTGGTGCTGTCCCACCGTTCCTGGTCCAACGCCGGCCAGCCCCAGCTGCCCGCAGGTCACCGGCGGCGGCAACCGCGGCCCACCGCCCGGCCCACCGTGGTCGATCCACTCGGTCGACCGCGCCTGGCCCACTCGGACAAAACCGCCCAGAACCTCGGAGGATGTCGTAGCCAGGACCTAGGTTTCGACTCGACGGCACACGTCGGGCACGGCCCGGCCAGGCGAGGGGATGATCACCATGACGCAGAGTTCCATGCAGGAAACCGGCATCGCTCCGTACCTGACGGTCAGTGATGCCAACGCCGCCATCGGCTTCTACCAGCGGGCGTTCGGCGCCACCGAGACCTCCCGGATGCCCGACCCAGGCAGCGGGAAGGTGATGCATGCCTCGCTGGAGATCAACGGCGGCATCGTGATGCTCTCGGACGACTTTCCGGAGATGTCCGGGGGTACGCCGAACACCCCCCAGGCGATCGGGGGCTCACCCGTGACCATCCACCTGCGGCTGCCGCTGGCGGACGTGGACACGGTGTGGCAGCGCGCGGTGGACGCGGGCGCCACGGTCACCATGCCACTGGAGGATCGGTTCTGGGGCGACCGGTACGGCGAGTTCACCGACCCGTTCGGTCACCGCTGGTCGCTGGGCGCCCTGAAGAGCACCCCCACTGAGGAGGAGATGCGCGAGGCCCTGAAGAACTACAGCCAGGCGTGACCCGCAGCGCGGATGCCGGGGCGCGCAGGGTCCGGCAGTCGCGCGGTCTCCGCCTCGCCGGCATGAACGTCGTATTCCTGCGCCGGGGGCTTCCGTCACTACCCGCTGACCAGCGTGACGAGCACGCGCGCGGGCAAATCCTGGCGTTCGTGGTGGACGACCTGGAGGGCGAGCTGGCGCGGTTGGAGTCCGAAGGGGTGGCGATCACCATGCCGCTCACTGCCGAAGAGTGGGGAGAGCGAGCGTTCCAGGTACGCGACCCCAATGGCGTGATCGTCCAACTGGTCGACTGGAACGGCGCCCGGTAGGGCCCAGTCGAGGACCCCGACGGCTACCGCCTGGTGCTGTCCACTCGCCTGGACCAACGCCGACTGACATCTATCGGCGCGTGACGCGGCAGCTGTCGGGGGGCTTCTCTACAGTGCCTGTCAGGCACAGCCACCCGACATCGGAGTAGCGCGTGAAGATCCTGCACACCTCGGACTGGCACATCGGCAAGGTGCTCGGCGGTCAGTCCCGGGCCGAGGAGCAGATCGCCGTCCTCGCCGAGATCGTCGAGGTCGCCCGCGCCGAGCGACCCGATCTTGTGATCGTCGCCGGAGACCTGTATGACACCGCGGCCCCTACCCCGGAGGCGACCCGGATCGTGACCCGCGCGTTGTCCGCGCTGCGGCGTACCGGCGCGGACGTGGTGGCGATCGCCGGTAACCACGACAACGGCGCCTCGTGGGAGGCGTTGCGGGGCTGGGCGGAGGCGGCCGGGATCACGGTGCGCGGCACAGTCCGACAGGCGACCGACCACCTGATCACCGGGGTCGCCGGCAGCGGCGAAGCGTGGCGGTGCGTCGCGCTGCCGTTCCTCTCCCAGCGGTACGCCGTACGCGCCACCGAGATGTTCGACCTCACCGGCGCGGAAGCCAACCAGACCTACGCCGACCATCTGCACCGCCTGCTCACCGCGTTGACCAGCGACTTCGACAACACCGCGGTCAACCTGATCACCGCACACCTCACCGTCGTGGGCGCCACCATGGGCGGCGGGGAGCGTGAGGCGCACACCATCCAGGCGTACGCCGTGCCCGGCACGGTCTTCAGCGCGGCGACCCACTACGTGGCACTCGGCCACCTGCATCGCCAGCAGGCGGTGAACGCGCCGTGCCCGGTGCACTACTCCGGAAGCCCGATCGCGATCGACTTCGGAGAGGAGGAGAACTCGCCGGGAGTCCTGCTGGTCGAGGTCACCGCCGACACTCCGGCGAAGGTACGTGACGTGCCGCTGTCCGCGGCCACCCCACTGCGGACGGTGCGCGGCACCGTGGACGAGCTCGCCACCCTGGTCGAGTCCGACAAAGGCGCGAGCGAGGCCTGGCTGCGGGTGTACGTACGGGAGAGGCCCCGGGCGGGGTTGCGAGAGCAGGTGCAGGAGTTGCTGCCGCGGGCGCTGCAGGTGCGGATCGATCCCGAGGTGTTGCCGGACGCAGGCGAGACCCCCCGGGCGCGTCGCGAGGGCCGTACCCCGCGCCAGCTGTTCACCGACTACCTCTCCGAACGCGGCCACGACGACCCCGGCGTGCGGCGGTTGTTCGACCAGCTCTACGCGGAGGTGCAGCGATGAATCCGGCCCGACCCGCCGCCACGCACCGCCTCGCGGCCCGGCAGGCCGCCCGGCCCACTCCAGCGCGGTGGCGACAGTGAGGCCGCTGCGGCTGGACCTCGCCGGGTTCACGGTGTTCCGGGAGGAGACCACCGTCGACTTCACCGGCGCGGATTTCTTCGCGCTGGTGGGGCCGACCGGGTCCGGCAAGTCGACGGTGCTGGACGCGATCTGCTTCGCCCTCTACGGCACCGTCCCCCGGTGGGACAACGTCCGTTCCGTGGTGAATGCGCTCGCCCCGTCCTGCCCGGAGGCCCGGGTACGGCTGATCTTCGAGTCCTCCGGCCACCGGTACGCCGCCAGCCGGGTGGTACGCCGGGTGGGCCGGGGCGGCGACCGGGTGCAGCAGGCGCACGCGGGCCTGGAGCGGCTGCCCGACGGCTTCGACCTCACGGAGCTGGACACCGGGATCACCGAGCTGGGCGAAGTGCTCGCCGGCACCCCGGGCGAGATGGATGCCGCGGTGACAGCCGCGATCGGCCTGCCGTACGAGCAGTTCGTGACCTGCGTGGTGCTGCCGCAGGGCCAGTTCGCCCAGTTCCTGCACGCCAAGGGTGCGCAACGGCAGCAGATCCTGGTGAACCTGCTCGGTCTGCACGTGTACGAGCGGGTCCGGGAGCGTGCGGTGGCCCAGCAGCGGGAGGCCGAGCAGCGGGTCGCGACCATCGGCGAGCTGGTCGGTGATCTGTCCGATGTGGACGATGCCACGCTGGACGCCGCGACCCGGCGGGTGTCCGTCCTGCGGCGGCTCGCCGGTGAGGTGGATGCCGTACTGCCGGAGTTGGAGGCCGCACGTACCCGGGTCGCTGAGGCCCGGCAGGCGCTGCAGCGGTGGGATGGCGAGATCACCCAGCTCACCGCGGTGCGGCCACCGGCCGACGCCGCTTCCCTCGCGAGCGCCGCCGAGCGGGCCCGGCAACGGGCCACCGAAGCATCTGACGCCGTGGTGGAGGCGGAGGACGCAGAGAACGCGCTGCGGCATCGCCTGGACGAGCTGCCTGACGCGGCGACGTTGCGCCGGGCGCTGGACAACCACACGGCCCGGGATCGGTTCACCGGCGAGGCGGCACGGTTCGCCGAGACGATCGAGGTCGCCGAGACCGAGTTGCGCGCCGCCCACGAGACGGTTGATGCCGCGGAGGAGACACTGACCAGCGCGGAAGCCGAGCTGGCGGACGCGCAGACCGCACACCTTGCCGCGGGAGTACGTACCCACCTGGTCAGCGGCGAGCCGTGCCCGGTGTGCCGGCAACCGGTGGCGTCGATCCCTGACGAGCCGGCTCCGGTGGCGCTGGCGGAGGCGAAGGCCGGGGTGGCCACGGCGCGGCAGCACCGTACGAAAGCCGACTCCGACGCCCGGGATCTGGAACGCTCCCTCGCCCAGGCCCGGGCCCACCACGAGCGGCTGAGGAGCCAACTCGCCGACCTGGACGCGACGTTGGCCGGCAGCGCCGACCCCGAGGCGCTCTCCGACCAACTCGCGGCCGTGGAGTCACTCACCCAGCAGGTCATGACGGCGGGCGCCGCGGTGCGTACCGCCCGGCAACGGCAGCGGCAGGCCCGTGCCGCCGAGGAGCAGACCCAGTCGGCGGTACGGGAAGCCTGGCGCACCTTCGACCGGGCCCGGGACGGGCTGGCCCCGCTCGGTCCGCCGCCCACCGACCGTGACGACCTGGCCGCGGCGTGGCGCCGGCTCTCCGGCTGGACCGCGACCGAGGCGAAGCGGCGTACCGGTGAGCGGGCCACCCGGGCCGACGCCGTGACCGCCGCCGAGTCCGCGGTACGCCAGCTCCACGACCGTCTCGACCGGATGTTCAGCGTGGCGGAGCTGACCCCGCCCGGGCAGCAGGCCGGCCACGCCCGGGCGGCCGCCGTGGCGACCGAGCGCGCCGAGGGCGAGCTGCGGCGGCTGACCGAACGCCGGGAACAGGCGGCGACGCTACGCGACCAGCAGGCCGCGCAGGAGCGGCAGGCCCAGGTCGCCAGAGCGCTCGCCAACCACCTGAAGGCGACGAACTTCGAACGTTGGCTGTTGGAGGAGGCGCTGGACCTGCTGGTCGACGGCGCGTCGGAGACCCTGCGGGAACTCTCCGGCGGGCAATACGATCTCGTGCACGAAAAGGGAGAGTTCGCGGTGGTGGACCACCACGACGCGGATCTGCGCCGGGCGGTACGCACCCTTTCGGGGGGTGAGACGTTCCAGGCGTCGTTGGCGCTGGCGCTGGCGCTGTCCGAACAACTCACCGGGATGTCCACCTCGGCGACCAGCCTGGAATCGATCGTGCTCGACGAGGGATTCGGCACCCTGGACGCCGGCACCCTGGACGTGGTGGCCGCCACCCTGGAGCGGCTCGCCGCCCGGGGAGACCGGATGGTCGGGGTGGTGACGCACGTACCGGCCCTGGCCGAACGGATCCCGGTGCGGTACGAGGTCTCCAAGGACGCCCGTACCGCCCGGGTGGAACGGGTGTCCGGGTGAACCCGCCCGTGGCCCCGACCGAGGGGTGGCACCGGTGAGGCTGCACGTCGACGCCTGGGACCCGAGCTACGGGGCGTCGTACGAGAACGCCTCCGGGGACAGCCCCCGGTCGGCCACCACCGCACCGGTCGACCCGAACGTGGAACGGCCGGAGAACGCCTGGCAGCCGTTGCTGCCCGGTCCAGAGGTACGCCCACCGGGCACGGTGCTGCTGGTCGACGGGGTACGCCGGATCGACGCCCGGGTCTGGGTGACCGACGACGACGGAGACTCCCACCAGGGGATCTGCGCCTCGTACGCCGCCGGGGTGGTCCGCTGCGACCTCGAACGCGGCGCCGCCGAGCTGGCCGACGCCCTGGTGGCCCATGGCGTGTTCGCTCCGGGCCCGGCGTTGAGCCCGATCGCGGCGCATCCACGTGCGGTGTACCGGCCGCATCGGGTCACCGGTGCCGAGCTCGCCGAGCCGGAGCTGCAGCGCCAGCTGCACCAGCTCGAGGTGGAGGTCAGCGGGGCCGCGCGGGACACCGCCGACGATCTGCTGGTGGTGGACGGTCCGCTGCGAGGTCGTACCAGCCTGCCGGGCACCCTGGGGTACGCGAAGACCCACCACAAGCAGTACCTGGAGCCGGCGTTGGCCCGGGTGGTGGCCGCGCTGCGGCCGGGCCAGCGGACCCCGCTGTTCCTGCTCGGCGCCCCGTGGAACCGGTACTCCTGGTATCTGCGGCTGCCCGGTCCGGACGCCGCCCCGTGGGCCGGAGTGGTGCGCCTGGAGTGCACCGCGGACCAGCCCCTGCCCGCGGCGGTACGGCACGCCGACGTGGCGGCGGTGACGCTCCCCCGATTCGCGTCGACGCCGTACAAGGATCCCCGGGCGCCACAGAATCTGGTGCCGATCGCGGGCCTGGAACGCCGGCTGCGTACGTTGCTCGGCGACGTACGGCTGCTGCAGCGCGGCCTGCGTACCGCCGCCGCCCGCACCGGAGCCGCGTGAGTGGCGAGGTTTACCTGTACATGACGGTGGCCGCACTATCGGCAGTGTGAAGACGACGATCGACATCAACGACGCCGCGCTCGGCCTGGCGGCCAAGAAGTTGGGCACGACGACGAAGAAGGACACCGTCAACGCCGCTCTCGAATTCGTGGCCGACCGCCGCCGCAGGATCGAACGACTCCTGGACGACCCTCACGACGCCGACTTCGAACGCATCGCCGCGACGACCGGCCAGCCACACTCCTGGATCGCCCCGAGGGGCAGTCTGGACTAGCACTGCCGCCTCACGGCCGGTCCTCGATCCCAAACCGCCGGGAGAGGTCGGTGAGCAGGCTACGGAGCAGCGCCGAGAGGTGCTCCCGCTGCGTGTCGACCAGGCTGTCGAGCAAGGTTTCCTCGTAGCTCAGTAGCCCGTCGACGGTACGTTCCACCAGCGCGTGCCCAGCCGGGGTCAACTCCACAAGCACCCCCCGACCGTCTGCCGCCGAGCGGGTACGCCGTACCAGGTCGTCACGTTCCGCTCGGGCTACCCGCTGCGTGATCGCTCCGGCGCTGACCAGGGACCGGCGGGCGATCTCGCTGGGCGCCAGCCGGTACGGCGCTCCCGCCCGCCGCAGTGTCGAAAGCAGGTCGAGGGTGGCGGCGTCTGTCCCGAGGCGGGCCATCGTACGGCGTCGTTCGTCGTCGAGGATCTTGGCCAGCCGCCAGATCCGGGTGAGGACCCCGATGGATTCGACCGGGGTCCCAGGCCGTTCCCGCAACCATGCCTGCTGGATCCGGTCCACCCCGTCCGGTGCCGCCGCCCCGCCCTGCAACACCCCGCCCTGCGCCGCCCAGCCCTGTGCCGCGGCCACATCAGGCACTGCGATTCCGACCTGCGGCGCTGCTTCGGGGTTGTGGTGAACCTCGCCGTGAGTTGCCCGCTCGTCCGTACCGGAGCTACTGTCCACGCAGCTACTTTAGCCCTAAAGGAGTTTCCATGCGACAGGTCATTGTCACCGGTGGCGGCACCGGTATCGGGTACGCCATCGCCGCGTCCTTCATCGAATCCGGCGACCGGGTGACGATCACCGGCCGGCGTACCGACGTGCTCGAAGCGGCGGCGGAGAAGCTGGGCGCGACCCCGGTGGCGTTCGACGCCTCCGACCCGGACGAGGTGCGCACCGCGCTCGGCGCGCTGCCGAATCGGGTGGACGTCCTGGTGAACAACGCCGGCGGCAACACCAACCGGAGCCGTACCGGTGCCGCCGACGGCGACCTGGTCGGGCTCGCCGCCGACTGGCAGGCGAACCTCGACGCCAACCTGATGTCGGCGGTACTGGTCACCGCCGCGCTCACCCCTCGTCTCGCGGACCACGCCCGGATCGTCACCATCGGGTCGATCGCGGCGCGGGGCTCGGGCTCCGGCTCGTACGGCGCCGCTAAGGCGGCCGTGGAGTCCTGGAGCGCGGACCTGGCCTCCGAGCTCGGGACACGAGGGATCACCTCGAACGTGGTCTCTCCAGGGTTGACCGTCGACACGGAGTTCTTCCGTGGCCAACTGACCGACGAGCGGACGGCGCGCCTGGTGGCGGCCACCCGCAACGGCCGCGCCGGCACCCCGGACGACATCGCCGCGACAGTACGGTTCCTCGCCTCCGCCGGGGCCGGGCACCTCACCGGGCAGGTGATCCACGTCAACGGAGGCGCCCACCTCGGCCGCTAGCCCCGCCGCGGGCCTGCCCCGATCGTGGACGCCGATGGCTGCCGCAGCGACCACAACCGTCCACGATCCGGCTGGCTGGTCAGGGGGATCTGGTTGACTGGCGACGTGGACCTTCCTGTGATGCCTCCGGTCGAGCCGATGCTCGCCAAAAGCGTGAAAGAGATACCCACCGCCCCCGGCATGACGTACGAGCCGAAGTGGGACGGCTTCCGCTGCATCGTGTTCCGGGACGGCGACGAGGTCGAGCTGGCCAGCCGCGGCGGCAAGACACTTACCCGCTATTTCCCGGAGGTCGTCGAGTACGCCAGGCACCAGTTGCCCTCCCGTTGTGTGATCGACGGGGAGCTGGTGACCGTGGTACGCGACGACACCCCGCGGCTCGACTTCGACACCCTCGGACAACGCATCCATCCCGCGGCGTCCCGGGTGAACATGCTGGCCGAGAAGACACCCGCCAGCTTCATCGCGTTCGACCTGCTGGCGCTCGACGGCGAGGACCACATGGCCGACCCGTACCCCCGCCGGCGGGAGTTGCTGGAGGCGGCGCTGCGGCCGGCGCAGCCGCCGGTGCACCTGACCCCCGTCACCAACGACCCGGAGACCGCCGCCGAGTGGTTCCAGATGTTCGAGGGCGCCGGGTTGGACGGACTGATCGCGAAACCCGCGGACCTGGCGTACCAGCCCGGCAAGCGGCTGATGTTCAAGATCAAGCACGCCCGTACCGCGGACGTGGTGGTGGCCGGTTTCCGGTGGCACAAGTCCGCTGTGGAGTCCAGGGACGCGGTCGGCTCGATGCTGCTCGGGCTGTACGACGAGGCGGGCACCCTGCACCACGTCGGGGTCTCGGCGTCGTTCACGATGGGCCGCCGCAAGGAGCTGGTCGCCGAACTGGAGCCGTACCGGATCGACGTGGCGGACCACCCGTGGGCCCGGTGGGGCACCGAGACCGCGGACGGACAGCGGATGCCGGGCGCGCCGAGCCGCTGGTCCGGCACCAAGGACCTGTCCTGGAACCCGCTGCGCCCGGACCTGGTGTGCGAGGTCGCGTACGACTACCTGGAGTCCGGCGACCGATTCCGGCATACCGCCCGGTTCGTACGATGGCGCCCGGATCGGGACCCGACCTCCTGCACGTACGACCAGTTGGACCGGCCCGTACGCTTCGACGTTGACCGTGTTCTCGCCGGCCAACCGGAGGAAGTGCAGTGAGCCTAGGTCGTGTCCAGCCGATCTTCACTCGGCTGCGCCTGGCCCAGACGACGACCGGCCGCGTTGCAGAACCGCCTGGATACAACACCGGTATCCAGGCGAACCTGCGCCTTGCCGGACCGCCGCCTGGATCCCGTCTCGCTCGACCAAGATCGACAGGACACGACCTCGTCCGCCGTCATCGGATCCGAGGTGGCGCCGCGACGGTGGCGCTCGCCGTCGCCGTCACCCTCCTGGCAAGCTGCACCGCTCCGCCGACCACTCGCTGGGACTCCGGCAAAGAGGCGCCGGCCGAGTCACCGGGCGGCGTGAAGATCCCCGCGGCAGACTGGCAGCCCTGCACCGACGTCGCCGAGGATGCCCTGGGCCAGCCACCGCCACCGAATGTCGCGTACCACTGCGCCACCGTGAAGGTGCCGCAGGACTGGAGCGACCCGGACTCGGGCGAAACTCTCGACGTGAGGCTGATCCGGGCGCGTTCCGAGAGGCTGCGTCCCGGAGACCACATCGGGTCCCTGGTGATCAACCCGGGTGGACCAGGCGGCTCCGGGATCGACACCGCGGTCTACCTGTCACTGACCCTCCCGATGGAGGTGGTACGGGAGTTCGACATCGTCGGATTCGACCCGCGGGGTGTCGGCCATTCATCGCCGGTGGAGTGCTTCTCCGACGAGGACAAGGACCGGATGTACGCCGCGGAGCCCGACCCGAAGAGCGAGAAGGACTTCGACGAGATCGTCGAGCTCTCCGAAGGGATGGTCGACGACTGCGAGAAGAAGTACGGCGAGGATCTGAAGTACTTCTCCACCGAGCAGACCGCCCGGGACATGGACGCGATCCGGCAGGCCGTCGGGGACAAGAAGCTGACGTACCTCGGATACTCGTACGGCACGCTGCTGGGTGCGGTGTACGCCAAGCTGTTCCCCGACCGGATCCGCGCCCTGGTGCTCGATGGCGCCGTCGACCCCAGCACCAGCGAGATCGAGAGCAGCGAGAACCAGGCCAAGGGATTCGAGCGGGCCTTCGGCAACTTCGCGAAATGGTGCGAGGAAAAGGGAAAGTCCGAATGCCCGATCGGTCCTGACGCGCGTGCCACGGTGAAGCGGCTGCTGAGCGAGGCGCGGAAATCCCCGGTGAAGGGCTCCGACGGTCGCGAGGCGACCGCCGGATGGGTGCTCTCGTCGGTGATCTACACGATGTATGTGCAGGAATGGTGGCCCAAGCTGGCCGACGCGCTGGATTCGTTGGACAAGGGCAGTTCCCGTGGGGTCTTCGACATCGTGGACCAGTTCAACGAACGCGAGCCGGACGGCGACTATCCGAACTCCGCCGAAGTGCTGACCACGGTCAACTGCGTGGACGAGGAGAAGTCCCCGTCCGTGGACCAGGTACGCGACCTGCAGGGCGAGTGGCGGAAGAAGTATCCGATGTTCGGCGGCCCGCTGGCGTTGTCCGTACTGGGCTGCGCCGTGTGGCCGGACCAGCATGACCCGTACCCGTACGGCGAGGCGAAGGGCGCTCCCCCGATCCTGGTGATCGGTACCACCGGGGACCCGGCGACCCCGTACGAACAGGCCGGCGAGCTGGCGAAGATGCTCGGCTCCGGTGTGCTGGTCACCTACCGGGGTGAGGGGCACACCGCGTACCCGAAGCCTGGATGCCTGAACGACGTGGTCAGCGATTACCTGATCGATCGCCGGGCACCCAGGTCCGAAGTGACCTGCTGACGAGCGGGCCGCCCGCGGCGGTGCGCCGCTGTCGCCCGGCGTTTGCATACGACCTGTGAACCGTTCTGTGACCGCCTGTGAACGTTCAGGTGACGCGGTTTTACATAGGGCGGTGAGCTGGGTGAATTTAGATCGGAAATCGATTTCCCAGAATGGACTTTTGGGGCAAACGCATGGGATGATCTAGCGAGTGCAGCCGGCGGCACGAGCCCGAAGAGTCGTACCTACTTAGGCAAGTGGCGGCCGATCATGGACGAATTCAGCACACTCGTGCGCTCCTTATTAGTCGACGAATTCACCGACTTCGATAAACACTTCCAACAGCTCGAAGCCCGACGAAGTCAGGACGGCTTCGGCGAGTTCCTGGGCTCGTGCTTCTTTCTCGCGGTACGCCGCAGGTTCGCCCCTGGTCAGCCGCTCGTGGACATCATCCGGCTGGTCGCCAACGCCCGTGTGGTGTATGACCTGTCCGGCTCGGATCTCGATCCCGCCATCGCAGAACGACTGATCCGGACCGCGCTGGGAGCCGAGGACCGACTCGCGGACGCCAACCCTCACACGATCCAGAAGGTCCAGATCACGCTGGTCCACAAGCTCCTCACCGACGAGCAGCTGTACGAGGACGAGATCGAGGACTTCCTGAACGAGGCCGAGGCTCTGGCCGTCCGGTGGCGTACCCAGGCCGCGATCGACATGCTCGAGTCCATGGGCTACACCGTGGAACCGCCAGCGAAGCCCGCCAGGAAGCGCGTCGGCGGACGCCGCTCCAAGGCCCGGGCGCTCCCCCGCGGCAGCAGTGACCCCGAGATCCAGGCCAGCCCGTCGACTGACGCCGCGCTCCAGCCCGCACGACTCGCCTCCTGAACGTCGCCAGGCCCGGTTCCGCAACCCGCGGAGCCGGGCCTTACCTCGTGGGCGGCGCCGGCTCAGGCCCGGCCCGAGTACTCAGGGCTGCGGCGACGAGGGGTTGCGCGCCCGGCTCGGCTGCACCCGCATCGGCTCCCCTGGCATCTTCGGATGATCCGGTGGGTACGGGAGGTCACCCGCACCGTCGGTCTCGTCCCGGGCAGCCCACTCCAGCAACTGTTCGATCGAGTGCGCCACGTCGTCGATCCCGGAGTGCGGATCCCCCCGTTCGGCGATCCGGGCGGGGACCGTACGCAGGTCGAAGTCGTTGGGCTCCACGTTCTGGAGTTCGTCCCAGGTCACCGGGGTGGACGCGGTCGCCCTCCGATTCGGGCGCAGCGAGTACGCACAGGCGATCGTCCGATCCCGCGCCATCTGGTTGTAGTCCACGAACACCCGTTGCCCCCGCTCCTCCTTCCACCACGATGTGGTGATGACGTCGGGACGACGGCGCTCCAGCTCCCGCGCCAACGCGATACCGGCGCGGCGTACCTGCACAAACGTCCACTCCGGACGGATCCGTACGTAGACGTGCACACCACGCCCGCCGGAGGTCTTCGGGAAGCCCACGATGCCCAGCTCGTCGAGCAGGGCTCGAGCCTCGTACGCCGCCGTCACCGCGTCGGAGAACTCGGTACCGGGTTGTGGGTCGAGGTCGATCCGCAGCTCGTCCGGGTGGTCAGCGTCGCTGGCGCGTACCGGCCAGGGGTGGAACGTCACGGTACCCAGGTTCGCGGCCCACGCCACCACGGCCAGTTCGCCGGGACAGACCTCATCGGCGGTGCGGCCACTGGGAAACGCGACCTGTGCGGTGTCCACCCAGTCGGGCGCCCCCTTCGGCACCCGCTTCTGATAGAAGGCGTCACCCCGGCCGCCCTGCCGGGTCACCAGCTTGGCGCCTTCGACCACCCCGCCCGGCCAGCGTTCCAGGGTGGTGGGCCGGTTGCGCAGCGCCCGCAGGATTCCGTCGCCCACCGCCAGGTAGTACTCCACCACATCGCGCTTGGTGAACCCCCGCTCCGGAAAGTAGATCTTGTCCGGGTTGGAAACCCGTACCGCACGACCGCCGACCTGGTACTCCACCGCCTGGACCATGACCGTGACCCTAGCCCGCGGCTACCCCGTGCCGGCGGACCTTTGCGGCGGCTCGGGGACCTGGGTCGCCGCGGGTGGGGCGGAGTCCGCAGGGCCGGACCCGGCCGCACGTTCCGCAGGGCCGGACCCGGCCGCGCGGTCGGGAGCGACGATGCTCCGCGTCCGGTAGGTCTCCCACAGATTGCGCAGGTTGAACAGCTTGGGCTCGAACTGGGGGTCGTGCGAGAGCCACCGCCCGTCGTACGGGGCGCGGAGCCGCCACAGGGCGCCGGAGGCATGGGACACCACCACCACGGTGCGCCAGCCGCGGCGCTCGGTACGGATGTCCACCACCTGCCGCCACGGCGCGAACCGGGTGCCACGTGCCCGCCGGGTCACCCGGCGCAGGCCATGCTCTGTAGCGTCGACGCCGCCCTGCAACAACAGCTCGCTGAGCGCGACGAAGCAACCCGACGCCGCCACCGGCACCACGAACAGATACAGCCACGGCGAGCGGTAGCCCCACCAAGCCACCACAAGGACGGCCACCGCGGCGGCGAGCGCCACCATCACGCCCACGTACACGGTGCGTCCCATCAGCTGCCGCACGGTGGGTCGGTAGCTGACCAGCAGCCGACCGTCAGGCATCGCCCCTCCCAAGCGGCCCTGTGGTCCGCGCCCCGCAGGTACCCGAGCCGCCGTACTCTCAGCGCCGCGAGGGCTGCCCTGCCCTGCGTCACTGGACTGATCGTCTCACGTCACCGGGTCCCAGGACAGCGAACGCCTCCCGGTGAGGACGGCCGCGACCAGCAGTCTTGCAGTGTGTTACGAGATGGGGACGGAGTGTATCCGCAGCTCGGCAGGCACGCTGAGATGCGTACCGTTGAGGCATGACCGAGGCCAAGAAGTCCGATGCCCAGTGGCGTGCCGAGCTCAGCCCGCAGGAGTACCACGTACTGCGCGAAGCCGGCACCGAACCAGCCTGGACAGGTGAATACACCGACACGAAAACCCGGGGCGTCTACCGGTGCCGGGCGTGCGGTGCGGAGCTGTTCTCCAGCAACACCAAGTTCGACTCCCACTGTGGCTGGCCGTCGTTCTACACCCCGCTCGCCGGCGAACGGGTCCACTACCTCACCGATCGCAGCCTCGGGGTGGAACGCACCGAAGTGCGCTGCGCGACGTGTGACTCCCACCTCGGCCACGTCTTCGCCGGCGAGGGCTACGACACACCGACCGACCAGCGGTACTGCATCAACTCGATCTCACTCACCCTGGAGCCCGCCGACGACACTGCCCAGCCCTGACCGTCGCCGTCTCACGCGTCCCGTGGTGGGAGTCGGGAGGCCCAGGTCGCGCCGATCGAGGCCACAACCACACAGCCGATCGCGAGCCACTGGGGCGCCCGCAGCTGCTCGCCCAGCACCGCCAGCCCAGCCAGCGCCGCCACCGCGGGCTCCAGGCTCATCAGGACCCCGAACACACTCGCCGGCATCCGCCGCAGCGCCTCGATCTCCAGGGAGTACGGCACCACGGACGACAACACCGCCACGCCCGCGGCGACCGCCAGAAGATGCGGCGAGAGCAAGTCCGAACCCGACTGTGCGATCCCGATCGGCGCGACCAGCATCGCCGCCCACACCGTGGCCAGAGCCAGGCCGGTGCCACCCGGGGTGTGCTCGCCGAGGCGCGCGCCGAGCAGGATGTACCCGCCCCAACAGGCACCCGCGGCGGCCGCCAGCAGCACGCCGACCAGGTCGACACTGCCGCCCGCGTCGGTGAGCAGTACGACTCCGGCGCCCGCCAGCACCGCCCAGATCACGTCGTACCAGCGCCGGGATCCAGCCACTGCGACCAGCAGCGGGCCGCAGAACTCGATCGTGACCGCCATCCCGAGCGGGATCCGTTCGATCGACAGGTAGAAGCAGAGATTCATGGCGCCGAGTACGGTGCCGAACGCAAGCACCACACCCACGGCCTTGGCGTCGAGACGCAACCGGGGCCGCCACAACGCGAGCAACAGCAGTCCGGCGAACACCAGCCGGAGCGTCACCACTCCGGTCGCGCCGGTATACGAGAAGAGCTGCTTCGCCAACGCCGCACCGACCTGCACGCTGAGCACCCCACTGAGCACCAGCACAGGCGGGGGTACGACGCCGAAGGTCCGTTCCAAACGCACCCACTGACCGTACGGGCGCTGGCAATTCATTAATCCCGCGGCGCGTGGCACATCCCGCGAACTGGAACCGGACATACGGCGTTCCGGTTGCCGGGTGATCGGTAGTGGTCCAGGCTCGACATCGAGTACCAGGTCAGACGTACCAGAGGGGGGATCATGGCGGTCTGTGAGGTCTGCGGCAACGACTACTGGATGGCGTTCGAAGTCCGTACGGTCGGCGGCGAGAGCTACACGTTCGATTCGTTCGAATGTGCGATCCACAAGCTGGCCCCGATCTGCGAGAACTGCCGGTGCCGGATCGTCGGGCACGGTGTCGAGGCGGACGGGCGGTTCTTCTGCTGCGCGAGTTGCGCCCGCAACGCCGGTGTCGCCCGCGGCGACGAGTTGCGGGACACGGTCGGCGTCCACCCCGGCTAGCGTCTGTTGAGAAGCCCAGGGCCGCGGTCGGTCAGCGGGTTTCTCATCCGATTACCCGTGGCCGCGGTAGCGGTCGGCGAGAGCGGTGGCTACGTGCGCGCCGGTCCGGCTGGCTTGTCCGTACGCAACGCCACCAGGTACCAGGTGCCGGCCTTGCAGACGACGCCGAGCGGATCGAGGGAGCGTGTCTTCACCCCGCCCCAACTCCGGTACGTCACGATGATCGACTCCTGCCGCCACACCGCCGCAGTGACCGCCTGAAGCTGCGGCGGCTGATCGGC
>JBOGDK010000025.1:0-24418 GCA_050701795.1 Micromonosporaceae bacterium | reverse complement strand
CCGGCTCGCCGCCGCCGAGACCGAACACACCCGGCTGACCGCGGCACTGGACGCGCTCCCGGCCTGATACCCACGCCTGAGCCTCGGGAGCCCTGTGACCAGCGAATATGACGCCGTCGACCGGGAACTGCTGCAACGCGGTTTCACCCGGATGGAGTTCGACCGGACCCGGATCGAGACCCTGCTCGACCTGCTCGGCAATCCCCAGCGGGCGTACCCGTCGATCCACCTGACGGGCACCAACGGCAAGTCGTCCACGGCGCGGATGATCGACGCCCTGCTGCGTGCCCACGGGCTGCGTACCGGCCGGTACACCAGCCCGCACCTGGAGTCGGTACGGGAACGGATCTCGCTGGACGGCGAGCCGGTCTCCGAGGAAGGCTTCGTCGCCGTCTACCGGGAGCTGCAGCCGGTCGCCGGGCTGGTCGACAAGCGGTACGACGAGCCGCTGACGTACTTCGACATGACCACGGCGCTGGCGTTCGCGGCGTTCGCCGACGCGCCGGTCGACGTCGGGGTCGTCGAGGTCGGGCTGGGTGGCCTGACGGACTCCACCAACGTGCTCTCCGCCGGGATCTGCGTACTGACCCCGGTGGGCCTCGACCACGTCGAGTGGCTGGGTGACTCGATCGAGGAGATCACCCGGATGAAGCTCGGCATCGTCCACGACGGTGCCACGCTGGTCTGTGCCGTACAGCCGGACGAGGCGGTCCCGGCGATCGCGGAACGCTGCGCCGAAACCGGTGCCACGCTCGCGCGGGAGGGAAGTGAATTCGGCGTGCTGCACCGCGAGCTCGCGGTGGGCGGCCAGCAGGTCACACTGCAGGGCCTCAGTGGCGTGTACGACGAGATCCTGCTGCCGGCGCACGGCGCCCACCAGGCCCAGAACGCGGCCGTGGCGCTCGCCGCGGTGGAGGCGTTCCTGGGTGGTGGCGCGAGCCGGCCACTGGATCCCGAGGTGGTACGGGAGGGCTTCGGGTCGGTGACCGTGCCGGGGCGGCTGGAACGGGTACGGACCTCGCCGGCCGTACTGCTGGACGCGGCACACAACCCGTCCGGGATGGCGGCCACCGCCGCGGCGGTCACGGAGGAGTTCAGGTTCCGGAGGCTGGTCGCCGTGGTGGCCGCGCTCGGCGACAAGGACGTACGCGGCATGCTCGAAGAGCTCGAGCCGGTGGCGGACGCGCTGGTGGTGACCCGTAACTCGTCGCCTCGGGCGCTGCCGCTGGAGGAGTTGGCGCCGTTGGCGGGCCAGGTGTTCGGTGCTGAGCGGGTGGTCGAGGCGCCTGACCTGTTGGAGGCCATCGACACCGCCGTCACCCTGGCGGAGGCCGATGACGCCGGGCTCGGTGGCGTCGGGGTCCTGGTCACCGGTTCGGTGGTCACCGTGGCGGACGCGCGGAAGATGTTCCTGCGATGACGGGTGCCGGACGCGAGGGCGACGACGATCCCGCCGCTGCCGACGGCTCCGCACCCGACGGCCGGCAGGGAGACGGCGCGAGCCGACCGCCCGCCGACGCTGCCGGTGCTGAGAGCGGCGCGGGGTCTGAGGCCGCTGGTGGTGAGGGCGCGGGGTCTGAGGCTGCCGGCCGGGCGGCCAGGGATCAGGGCGGAGAGCCGATCCGCTCCGGGCTGCGCAACCCGCGCGCCGCGGTACGCGCTCTCGGCGCGGGGACGCTGCTCCTCGAGGCGCTGGCGCTGCTGCTGGCGATCGTGCCGCTACGGGTGCTGGGTGCGCCCCCCGCCGCGGTGGTCAGTGTCGTGACGCTTGCCGTGGCGGCGGTGGTGCTGGCGGCGTTCCTCCGGTACGACGTCACCTGGTACATCGTCGGTGGGCTGAATATCGCGGTGACCCTGAGCGGGTACTTCCAGTGGGCGATCGGAGTCCTCGGAGTGGTGTTCGCGCTGGTCTGGTGGTACGTCCTGTACGTACGCCGGACCATCCTCGGCCGCTGACCAGCCCTCCGGCGACGTACTTCTTACGAGGTCAGGAGGACTCGGCGTCTTCCTCGCGGGGCAACCAGCTCGTGAGCGCGACGCCGTGGCCGTCGGGGTCGTGGAACGACACCGCCCACAGCTCCAGCATCTCGCCCCTGAGCACGGGGCGGGGCTCGTCCATGAACTCGACACCGCGCTTGGTCAACGTACGGTGCGCTGTGTCGATGTCGTTGACCTCCAGCGAGAGGTGCATCAGCCGGGGCGGCTTTGCCTGGCTGTCCTCCCGGTGCCGTAGCACCAGTCGCCCGGTACGGGCTTCCAGCAGCACCATGTCGGGGCCGCTCTCGATCTCGAAGAAGCCGAGCAGGTCGCGGTAGAACTCCAGGGACGCCTGCAGGTCGGACACGATCAACGTGACACCGATCTCGCGGATCGGCGAACCGTACTCGACGAGCAGCGGGTCCCGTTCGGCGAGTGAGTGGATCCGGGGCGGGTCGAGGAAGCTGAGATCCAGGGGGGTGTCGTCGGTCTCGGATGCCACGTCCGCCGGTACGAGCGCCGTACCGGTGTCGTCCGTCGCCGAGACCGCTGGCCCAGCGAGGCTTTCCACGGCGACTGGCGGCTCCGGTTGCGCCGATGGGCCGGGGGTCGGGACGACGTCCTGGCGGGCGACGGCGGGGCTCACCGGCGCGGTCGCCTCGGCGACGGCGCTGACGGGTACCGAGACCCCACTCGCCTCCGCGAGAATCGTCAGCCCGGCATCGTCGTGGTTGTTGGTGGTGTGGTTGTTGGTGGTGTGGTTGTTGGCGGTGTGGTTGTTGGTGGACCGCGCGGTGGCTGCCTGGCCGTGTGGGGTGACACGATCCCACCGGATCCGCAGCTCGCGAGGGTTACCGGGGTCGACGAGCACCGGCAGGCTGCCGCCAGGTGTGGGCCATTTCGCCACTGGTACGGACTGGTCGCGGTGCAGCACCGCGGTGGCGGCCAGGCGCGGGGCCTGGACGATGAGGTGCATCTCGCAGCGCCCGTGGGTGGCCGCGGTGGGAGGGGCTGTGCCGCTGACAATGTGTGCGGTGCCGGCGACCATCGTCGTCAACCGATGCTTCGCGATGGTGAACACGACGTAGACGACGGCGCTGATCGCGATGGCGATACCGATCGCGCTGACGAACCCGTTGCCGCTGCCGGATCCAGCCGTGAAAACGAACGCACCGAGCAACACCACGAACCCGGCCACGAGGACGTTGCCACGGGCATGTACCGCGCCGTGCACATTGCCGGCCCGGAAGCTGCCCTTGCCGCCCTCCCGCTCTTTGGACAGCGCGTCAAGAGTCCGGGTGTCCTTGGCGACGGACCGTGCCCGGGCGGTCTGCATCGCGCGTACCGACGACCGGGTCTGGGCGGTGCGTTGCGCCGGGTTGGTGGGTCGTGTCGGCCGGGCGCGGGCCGCGTTGACACGCGCGGGACGCGGTGCCGCACGTGGTGTCGGCCGGGGAGGAGGTACGCGCACCTGGCGAGGCTATGCCTCTGTGTCAACAGAAGGAAGGCCAGAACGGTCAAATCTGCTGATGAAACCGCAGATCAGTAAAGGTGTGACGATCCTGAGGCTGAATTTCGCTACTGATCAACTCGGTCATGGTTACGTTGTGCAGCAGACGAGACACCAAACGGTGGAATGGTGGACTGTCCGCGGAGCGCCGTACGCCGCGCGGTACGGTACGGCCATCCGTTACGGAACGATCATGGAGGCGGCAGCGGTGTCCGAGCGCACGCTCGTACTCATCAAACCCGACGCGGTGCGCCGGGGCCTGGCCGGTGAGGTGCTCAGCAGGTTCGAAGCCAAGGGTCTGAGGATCGAGGCGATGCGGCTGCGCACCATGGATCCGGCACTGGCCGATGAGCACTATGCCGAGCACGTGGAGAAGCCGTTCTACCCGCCGCTGAAGGAGTTCATGACGTCCGGCCCGCTGGTGTCGCTGATCCTCTCCGGTGACCAGGCGATCGAGGTGGTCCGCGCCCTGACCGGGGTCACCGACGGGCGTAAGGCGGTTCCGGGCACGATCCGGGGGGATTTCTCACTGTCGAATCGGGAGAACCTGGTGCACGCCTCCGACTCGCCGGACAGCGCGAAGCGGGAGCTCGCCCTCTGGTTCCCGGACGCCTGAGAAGGCGCTGCTGTCGTACCCCTGCCCTAGCCTGCCGGGATGCGATGGACAGAGTTCGTGCGGGTCTGCCCTGACCTGGGGAAAGCCGCGCAGCAGCGGTTCGAGCGAGAGCAGATCTTCCTGCTGGGTACGCTGCGGCCCGACGGTTCGCCGCGGATCAGCGGTGTGGAGTGCGACTTCGTCGGTGATGACCTGATGGTCGGCATGATCTGGCAGTCCGCGAAGGCACGTGACCTGCAACGGGACAGCCGGTACACGATTCACAGCCTGGTCCCTGACAAGGCGCACGAGTCGGAGAACCAGGGGGACCTGAAGCTCTACGGCCGGGCTGTCGAGATCCTCGATCCCGAGCACCGGCGCCGGTACGAAGACGCGATCCACGCCAGGATCGACTGGCGGCCGCCGGAGCCGTACCACTGCTTCGCGTTCGACATCCTCGGTGCCGGCATGGTGCGGTTCGTCGACAGCGACCGGCAGGTCTGGTCGTGGCGCGCGGGCGGTGAGTTCGTCTCGCGGACCCTGCCGGTGTAGGTGCGGCTACGGGACCCGTACCAGGGGTTCGAGGGCCTTGGCGATCGCCGGCACGTCGTCCAGGTCGCCAGCGGCGACCGCCATCACCAGGTCGTACGCCTGGTCGTTCGTCGCCACCAC
This sequence comes from Micromonosporaceae bacterium, assembly GCA_050701795.1. Lineage (GTDB taxonomy): Bacteria > Actinomycetota > Actinomycetes > Mycobacteriales > Micromonosporaceae > WHSM01. The sequence goes on along the minus strand of JBOGDK010000025.1, from coordinate 19,664 downwards.
GTACGCTCCGTTGACTTCGCAGAGCGCCGCCGCGGCGACCCAGGCAAGTCGCTTGTTCCCATCAACCAGTGGATGGAAGCGTGCGATTGAATGCAACATCGCGGCCGCTTTGTCCAGCAGCGACGGATACTGCTCGGCGCCGAACAGCGCGGTGCCTGGTCGTTCGACAGCCGACGCGAGCAGACCGTGGTCGCGGACCAGCGCCTCGCCGCCGGTGGCGAACTCGGCAAGCCTCTCGAGCTGGCGCACGGTGAGGTAGTGGGTCACGACTTGCCCAGTCGGTCGAGTGCGTCGGCATAGCGCTCGGCGAGGTTGGCGCCGATCTGGTCGACGACGACGTCCATACCGTGGCGGCGGATGTACTCGTCCACCGCGTTGACGACGAAGCCGTGCAGGCTGCGGTGTTCCCGCGCGGCGAGTTCCCGTGCGGCGCGGTCGATGTCCTCGGGAAGTCGAAGTGTCATAGCCATATCGCAACGGTATCAGAATGGTGCGCGATGGCGCACGCCAGTCGAGTGGCCACCGCTCGTTTCGCCTCTGTTCCTCGTTCGCCTCCTGCTGCGCGTCGCCTGCGCCCGCTACAGTCATGCCGTTTCCTCGCAAACAGAACGGGGGCCTCAAAATGGGACAGAGGTTCAGTCGCCGTACGCTGCTGCGCGGCGGGGTGCTGACAGGCGCAGTGGCGGCAGGCGCCACGCTCGCTGGCTCCGCGGCGTACGGCCTGGTACGCAGTGGTCGCCCGACACTGACCCACGGTGTCCAGAGTGGTGACGTCGGCGGTGGATCCGGTGTGGTGTGGACCCGCGCGGACCGGCCCGGGCGGATGATGGTCGAGGTCAGCCGGTCGGAGACGTTCCGCCGTTCCTGGACTGTGCCCGGCCCCGTGGTGACCCCGGAGACCGACTTCACCGGCAAGGTACGCCTCACCGACCTGCCGCGAGGCTCCCGCCTCTTCTACCGGGTCACCGTCGAGGACCTGGACTCGGGTGCGGCCAGCGAACCGCTCACCGGCTCGTTCAGCACCACGCCGGCTGACCGCCGCGGGGTCCGCTTCCTGTGGTCCGGCGACATTTGCGGGCAGGGCTGGGGAATCAACCCCGACCTGGGCGGGATCACCATCTTCGACCGGATGGGCCAGCTGCGGCCCGACTTCTTCCTGTGCGGCGGTGACACGGTCTACTCCGACAACCCGCTGACCGGGACAGTGACCCTGCCCGACGGCCGGGTGTGGCGTAACCGGGTGACCGAGGAGAAGTCCAAGGTCGCCGAGAGCCTCGCGGAGTTCCGGGGACAGTTCGCGTACAACATGCTCGACGACAACGTCCGCGGCTTCCTCGCCGACGTCCCGATGATCAACCAGTGGGACGACCACGAGGTGATGAACAACTGGTCCCCCGGTGCCGAGGTGACCGATCCGCGGTACACCGAGCGGCGGATGGACGTCCTGGCCGCCAGGGCCAAGCGCGCGTTCCACGAGTGGCTGCCGTTGCAACCCGCACCGACCGACCCGAACGGCCGGATCTACCGGAAGATCCCGTACGGGCCGCTGCTGGACGTGTTCGTGCTGGACATGCGTACGGTCAAGGACCCCAACTCGTCCAACCGCTACACCGACCCGGCGCAGGGCGTGCTCGGCGCCGAGCAGCGGGACTGGCTGATCCGGGAGCTGGCCGCGTCCACCGCCACCTGGAAGGTGATTGCGAACGACCTGCCGCTCGGGCTGGTCGTCCCCGCCGGCTCCGGCCGGTACGAGGGCGTCGCGCAGGAGGACCACGGCGTACCGCTCGGGCGGGAGCTGCAACTTGCCGAGGTGCTCCAGGCCTCACACCGCAACGGTGTCACCGGGATGGTGTTCCTGACCGGCGACGTGCATTACAGCGCCGCGATCCACTACGACCCCGCTCGGGCGGCGATCGACGACTTCACCCCGTTCTGGGAGTTCGTCTCCGGGCCGCTGCACGCCGGTGGGTTCGGCCCGAACCGGCTCGACCGTACGTTCGGACCGGAGACCAGGTATCAGCACGCACCGCCGAAACCGAACTGGACGCCGTGGGACGGTTTCCAGCACTTCGGTGAGGTGGCGGTCGACGGGGACACCGAGGTGATGACCGTACGGCTCCGCGACCAGGACGGCCAGGTGCTCTATTCCGTCGACCTGACCCCCTGACTCCGTCACGGCACTGCCGCCTCCGGCCCGCGGGGGCCGTCACGGCGCCCCGGACGCTGACGCCTGCGTCGCACGCTCGACGAAGCTACGCAGGTCGCCACGCTGGATCGCGGTCGCCATCAGGTCGGGGAACACGTCAGGAGTGCACGCGAACGCCGGCACCCCCAGCTCCGCCAGCGCCGCGGCGTTGCTCCGGTCGTACGACGGTGCGCCCTCGTCGGAGAGCGCGAGCAGCACCACCACCTGGACCCCGGCAGTCACCATCGCGGCCACCCGGCGCAGCATCTCCTCCCGTACCCCGCCCTCGTACAGGTCGCTGATCAGCACGAAGATCGAGTCCGAGGGCCGGGTGATGAGCCGCTCGCAGTAGCCGATCGCCCGGTTGATGTCGGTGCCGCCGCCGAGCTGGGTGCCGAACAGCACCTCCACCGGATCCGAAAGGTGGTCGGTCAGGTCCACCACCGCGGTGTCGAACACCACCAGGGAGGTACGCAGCGCCCGCATCGACGCGAGCACCGCGGCGAACACCCCGGAGTACACCACTGACGCCGCCATCGAGCCGGACTGGTCGACGCAGAGCACCACGTCCCGCTGCACCGAGGTGGTGCGCCGTCCGTACCCGACCAGGCGTTCCGGGATCACCGTACGGTGTTCCGGCAGGTAGTGCCGCAGGTTGGCGCGGATCGTCCGGTCCCAGTCGATGTCGCGATGTCGGGGCCGGTTGATCCGGCTGGCCCGGTTCAGCGCGCCGGTCACCGCGGACCGGGTCTTCTGGGCGATCCTCCGCTCCAGGTCGGCCACCACCGCGGCGACCACCGTACGGGCGGTCTGCTTCGTCGCCTCCGGCATCGCCCGGTTCAGCGAGAGCAGGGTGCCCACCAGGTGCACATCGGGCTCGACGGCTTCCAGCATCTCCGGCTCCAGCAGCAGCCGGGTGAGGTCCAGCCGCTGCACCGCGTCGGCCTGCATCACCTGCACCACTGACGACGGGAAGAACTCCCGGATGTCCCCGAGCCAGCGCGCCACCCGGGGAGCGGACCCGCCGAGACCGCCCCGCCGGTTCCCGGTCTCCGCACGTTCCGCGGCGGTGTCGTACAGCGCCGCCAGCGTGGCGTCCACCTGACTGTCGCGGCCGGACAGGATCAGCCCGGTGCCGTCGGCGCCGCCGTCCGTACCGCCGCCGAGCGCCAGGCGCCAGCGCCGCAGCCGTTCGTCCTGATCGGTCATGCCGTCTCCAGTCCCAGCAGCAGGTGCAGTGTCGGCAGCACTCGCGCCGCCCGGTCGTGGTCGATCGGGTTCTCCGCGGTGCCACCGGATCCGGTGCCCGCCGGGTGCGCCACCCGTTCCCCGATGGCCCGCCGCTCCGGTGCCGAGAACGTGGCGAAGGTACGCCGCAGCAGCGGCAGCACGGTGAGGAACGCGTCGCCGCCGATCCCACGGATCCAGTCGTCCACCACACCGAGCAGCGCCTCGTCGTGCAGCAGTACGAGGCCGCCCTCGGAGAAGAACCCCTCGATCCAGCCGGCGGCCCGGTCCGGCGACACCCCGCGGCTGAGCACCAGACCGAGTCGCCGGGCGGTCTGCTCGCCCGTGTAGTGGTCGGCGTCGTACAGCAGCCGGACGATCCGGCCCGCCAGCGGCCCGGCGATGTCGTCCCGGCCGGCCAGCCCCACCAGCGCGGTCAGCCACCGCTCCCGCAGCGGTTCGTCCTGCAACAGCCCGAGCGCCGCGTGCACGCCGTCGACGCCGCGTACCAGCTCCCGGGCGGCGTCGTCGGAGAGCCCGGTGACGGCGGCCGGAAGGCCGACGCAGATCCGTACCACCAGGTCGGCGGTGACAGTCCGGAGCGTCCCGGTGTCGGTGCCGCGTACGTCGCCGTACCGCAGAGTACGGGCCAGCGGTGGCAGCGCGTCGGCAAGTCTGGCCACGTCGGTGTCCCGCGCGGCGCGGGTGTCCAGCGCCCGGAGCACCTCGGGCATGGCGCCTGGGAGGTCGGCGAGCAGGCACCGCTCCACCAGCCGGGTGACCTCAGGGAGTGATTCGGACTCGGCCGCTGCCCTGCGGATCGCCTCGGTGGCGGCGCTGGCCACAGTGGTGCCGAACCGGCTCGCCTCGATCAGCCGCACCGTGTACTCGGGCTTCCAGCACCACCACCAGGCTTCCCGGAACGTCCCCTTCCCAGTGCTGCGGCGGGCGTTCGGGGTGCCCCACGGGACGTCGAGCACCCCGAGCCGGTGCAGCAGCCGGCTGCGGTCGGCGTCGATGTCACGGCGCAGGTCCAGGTCGAGGTCGCGTTCGGAGGCGCTGGGCTTGAGTCGCAGTCGTCGCTGCTGCCGCTCCAGGTCGCGCTGCAACGGTACGGACGGTGTCCGCGCCGGCACCGCGCCCAAGCTCTCACCGACGACCACCCTGCGATGCACCAATGAGAGCCGTACGTCGTCGCCATCGCAGATCACCGACCGGGTCGCGTCGGTCACCTCGGCGAGCCCGGCGAGTGGACGGGACCGCAGCGTGGCGAGGGTCTCGGCGAGGCGTACCGCTTCGATCACGTGGGCGCTGGAGACCGGCTGGCCCTCGTCCCGCAGCAGCCGCGCCACCTGGACGAACCAGCGTTCCAGCAGGTTGTCCCGGGCGGCGCCGAACAGGTGGTGGTACCAGCCAGGGGAGGTGACCCCGGCCCGGTAGCCGGTGTCGCTGGCGAGCCGGCCGTGGGTCCACGGCACCCAGGTCGCGGTCACCTTCGCCTTCGGCAACCCCCGCAACAGGGCGGCGTCCTGTTTGGCCGGGGGCAGCGGATCCGACAGCGCCGGTACGTGCCACGCCCCGCACACCACCGCGATCCTCTGGTGTCCCGCGCGCCGCGCCGCCCGGATCTGAGTACGCATGTACGCTTCCCGCCGCGCGTCGCTGTCCGTGGCGGCCAGCGGGGTGGCTGCAGTACGTACCTCCGCCATGGCATCGGCGATCACCCCGAACGGCGGCCGGTCGTGCAGCCGCTGCTCGATCATGTCGTCCCACCAGCGTTCCGGGTCGTCGTAGCCGGCGGCGCTGGCCAGTGCTGACAGCGGGTCGACCCGTACCGGGTCGGCGGGTGCCGTCTCCGCTGGCGCCGTCTCCGTGGAGGCCGGCGCGGCGGGCGTGGGTTCGGTCTCCGCGGGCTCGGGGGCGTCATTGGCGCCAGCGGGGGAGTCGGCGGTGTCAGGCCTGGTGCCGGGCGCGGTTTCCGGCGGCGCCAGGGTGTGCGCGGCCGGCAGGTCGAAGAACCGCACCGGTACGTCGTGCGCGAGCGCGTACCGGATCGCCTGCCACTCCGGGGAGAATGTGGCGAACGGCCAGAACGCGCACCGCGCCGGGTCGTCGGCGACGTACCCCAGCAGCGCCACCGGTGGCCTCATCTCGGTGTCGGCCGCCAGCTCCACCAGTGGGTCGGCCTCCGGCGGCCCTTCCACCAGCACCAGGTCGGGCCGCAGCTCCGCGAGGGTACGCCGCACCGCCCGCGCCGACCCGGGGCCGTGGTGCCGGATCCCTAGCAGATGGACGTCGGTCACCGCGACGCGTCCCGGCACGCCCGGTAGAAGTCCTGCCAGCCGTCGCGCTCGCGTACCACGGTCTCCAGGTACTCCCGCCACACCACGTCGTCGGAGACCGGGTCCTTGATCACGGCGCCGAGGATCCCGGCCGCCACGTCCGCCGGCCGCAGCGTCCCGTCACCGAAGTGCGTCGAGAGCGCGATCCCGGCGCTGACCACGGAGATCGCCTCCGCGGTGGACAGCGTCCCGGACGGCGACTTGAGCTTCGTACGGCCGTCCTCGGTCTGCCCGCTGCGCAGCTCCCGGAACACGCTGACCACCCTGCGGATCTCGTCCATCGCCGCCGGAACCTCGGGCAGCTCCAGGGTCCGGCCCAACTGTGCCACCCGCCGGGCCACGATCCCGATCTCCTCCTCGGCGTCGGCCGGCATCGGCAGCACCACCGTGTTGAACCGCCGGCGCAGCGCGCTGGACAGCTCGTTCACGCCGCGGTCGCGGTCGTTCGCGGTGGCGATCACGTTGAAGCCCTTCCGGGCCTGCACCTCGGTGCCCAGCTCCGGCACCGGGAGGGTCTTTTCGGACAGGATCGTGATCAGGGTGTCCTGCACGTCGGACGGGATCCGGGTCAGCTCCTCGACCCGTGCGAGCTGGCCGTCGGCCATCGCCCGCATCATCGGGCTCGGCACCAGCGCCGCCCGGCTCGGGCCTTCGGCGAGCAGCCGGGCGTAGTTCCAGCCGTACCGGATCGCTTCCTCCGGGGTGCCACTGGTGCCCTGCACCAGCAGCGTCGAGTCGCCGCAGACCGCCGCGGCGAGATGCTCGGAGACCCAGGTCTTCGCCGTCCCCGGTACCCCCAGCAGCAGCAACGCCCGGTCCGTGGCCAGGGTCGCGACCGCCACCTCCATCAGCCGCCGCGGCCCGACGTACTTGGGGGTGATCACGGAGCCGTCGGGCAACTCGCCACCCAGCAGGTACGTCACCACGGCGTACGGCGACAGCCGCCAGCCCGGTGGCCGGGGACGATCGTCGTGCTTGCCGAGCACGGCAAGCTCATCGGCGTACTGCTGCTCGGCGTGCGGGCGCAGCGCCGCCCCGTCCAGGGCGTCCTCGTCGATGGCGGGCGCGGACATCTCGGTCACTCGAACTCCTTGGCTAGGTCGGAACGGAGCTTCAGTACGTGGCTCACAGCGTCGATCAGGGCGTGGCTGCCCCGGATCAGGGAGCTGATCCGCCGGGGCGGGACCGTGTGGTACGGCATCCGCTGGGCGGCCAGGTCGGCGAGCCACCGGTCGGCAGGTTGCGACTCCTCCAGGTGGCGGCTCGCATTGTTGAGCTTGTCGAAGGCGGCCACGACAAGATCGTCCGGCCATGGTGCCCGGCAGTGTTCCAGGGCCGGTTGCCGCCAGGGGACGCGGTCGCGGAGCATGGCGACCGCGTGCCGTACGAGATCCTCCGCTGGCAGCAACCCGAACAACCTGGCCGCGGTGCGGTGGTAGGGCCTGGCCCCCTCCTGGGCGAAGATCTGGTCGTCGGCGATCAGGGCCGACGCCCACTCGGGGGCGTGCTCCACGACAACCGCGGCGACCAGGCCGAACCGCCATCCCCAGGCGTACTGGTCGTTGACCGGGAGTGCCACGATGCCGGCCGGGTCGAGGCCGAACGCGTCGGTCCAGGTCCGCAACGGGGTGCGGGTCACGATCTCGAACAACCACCAGACGCGCTCTCCGCCGGACGGCGGTCTGGTTCCCAGGCCATCACGGCGCATCCCGGCGTCGCACTCGGCGGGGGCGCTCACCGTCAGGCTTGTCCCGTCATAGCTGACCAGGGCGCGGGCGCGGTCGGCCATCCGGGCTCGCAACGCGGAGCCGGGCAGCTCGGCGAGCAGTCCCGCCGCCACCTCCCGTACCTGGCTGCTGCGGTCGGTGAGGGCGCGTTCGCAGAACTCCTCGTCCGCCGCAGCTAGGCCGGTCTCGAAGGCCTCCAGGAACTTGGCCCGATCCGCGGCGGTCTCCTTCTTCCAGGTCCCGGTGAGCAGCTCGCGCGCCGCGTCCGGGTCCCGTTGCCGCAGCGCTTCGAGGTATCCGATCCGGGCTGCGGTGTTGCCTTCGGTCCAGGCTTCAGGGTGGTCCGCGGCCTCGTCTCCGGACGGTACGGTGACGAACCGCCAGTCCGGATTCTGCGCCGCGAGCCACCGGCCTCGCTTGCCGCCCACCGCCGCGGCGCGGGCACGGAGCGGTTTCTCGGCGCCGGCCCGGTCGAGCAGCTCCGGCAGCAGTTCGGCAGGGGCGCGCAGGCCGCGCGCCGTGGCATGGTCCAGCCACTCGGACAGCAGGTCCACGCGGGTCCGCGAGGACGACAAGGTCGGTGCGTACCGGTCGCCCCGCAGCAGTGTGGCCAGCCGCTGTGCGGCCGCCGCCGGGACCTCCGGCTGGTCCTCCTCCGGTGCCGGCACGGGGCGCGGTGCGTCCCGGAGCGGGCTGACGCCGGCCCGCCGGTAGACGGTCAACACCGCCGCACCGTCAAGCAGCCGTTCTGCCGGGGCCTCGACACGTACGGTGGCCGCGAGGTGCCCGCCGACCGGCCCGGACACCGCTGGTACGTCGGGAGCACGCCGGTCCGTCCCGATCAGGGCGGCGGTCACCATTGCCCGCCACGCCAGCTCCACGCTCATGCCGTCACCATCCGTTCGCCGTGCCGGACGCCGGCGAGCCGCAGGGCCGTTCCATCCCATTCGCCGAACGCCGTGACCGGCTCGCCGCCAGCGACCGCCACCTGGCGCCAGAGTTCCTCGTCCGCGGACCGCAGCCGCAGCGCGTCACCGGCGGTGTCCACCACGTACCAGTTGTCGCGGTGGTAACTGAACGCGACCTGGCTGAGCAGCAGCGGCCAGCGTTCCAGCCACGGCTCGGCGGCCAGCGCCGTGGCGTACCCGGAGAGGGCGTCGGCGATCCCGACCGCGCCTGTGATGTCGCGGCACGGGACGGCCGTGCCGTAACGTTCGGCGACGACCGCGCGCAGCGGCAGCGACCCGGGATGGAACGCCAGGTCCGCCTCGAGCACGGTGCCGGGAACCAGATCCACGGAGAGTGCCTGACCTGGCGCGGCGAACGACAGCACCAGGGCAGGTCGCCCGGTGGCGACGCCGTACAGCCAGACCCGCCGTACGGTGAGCCGTTCGTCTGGCTCGTCGAGCAGCCCGAGCACCTGCCAACGGTCGCGAATCCGTTCGCTGGCGAGCACCTCGTCGTTGCCGACGGTGAAGCCAATCCGGGCACGTACCGTCGTGGCCAGGTCGCTGGGCAACTCGTCGATCCGGCGGTACGCGGTGGCGAGCAGCCGTAGCAGGGACAGCTCTTCGAGCATCCGGGCTGCCGCCTCCGGACCGGAGCCGGTGATCGCGGCGAGCCGGCGTACCGCGGAGGCGGCGGCCGGGGCCTGCGCGTCGACCAGCCGGGCGGCCACGGTGTCGATCTGCCCGTAGCCGGCCTGCTGCTGGCTGGACAGGCCCTGGCGGATCTGGTCACCGAGCCAGCGGTCGAGTTCGGTGATGCCGCTGCCGACCCGCTGCTCCCGCTTGGCGGCCCGCTTCCGGGAACCCTCCGGGTCGCTCGGTGGCCCGCCCGCCGCGCGCTTCGCCTGGGTGGCCGCCGCCCTGGCCGCCCGGGCCGCGCGGGAGGTCTGCCACTCCTCGACCCAGTCGGGCGGGTCGCCGCTGGGCAGCCGGCCCGAGGACCACAGCAGCAGCAACGCCAGCGCGTGCTTGCACGGGAACTTGCGGCTCGGGCAGGAGCAGCGGTACGCCGGCTCGACCAGGTCCACGCACGCCTGGTACGGGTTCTTCCCGCTGCCGGCGCACAGCCCCCACAGCAGCGGCGGATCGCCGTCGGCGTGGCCACCGCCGCTCCAGCGGGTCGGGTTGGCGAGCCCGCGGGCCGCCTTCTGGGACGAGGCGTCCGGCGCCAACGCCAGCACCTGTTCCGTGCTCCACCGATCAGTCACAGCGCGGCACTGTAGTCAGTGCGGGCGACAAAAACCGCCCGTGATCAGTTCGGGCTGGTGGCGCGGCCGTCGCGGGGCCCGAAGACCCGCAGCGCGTCGGCGTCGGAGTTCCTGGAGCGTACGTACTCCTCGGCCCAGGCGGCGGCGTCGGGGTATCCGCTCTCGGCGGCTATCTCGGCACATGCCGCGTCCAGGTCGAACCGGGTACGCCGCAGCGACACCCCGCCCTCGTACAGCAGCGCCCAGTGCGCGCCGGTCGACCCGTACGGCATCCCGACACTGCCGGGGTTGACCACCATCCGCCGATCCACCAGCCGTACGTAGGGCATGTGGGTGTGGCCGCACACCACCGTCTGTTCGGCCACCCCGCCGTACACCTCCGACCAGCGTTCCAGCCGACTGTCGACCAGCACCACTTCCTCGTCGTCGCGCGGGGTCGCGTGGCAGCACAGCACCGGCCCGAACCCGGCCACCTCGACGGTCACGGTCAACGGCAGGGTGTCGAGCAGTTTCACCTGGTCAGGACGTAGTTGTGCGGCTGCCCAAGGGGCGACGGGATCCGGGATCGCGGTCTTGTCAGCGCCCCGGGCGAGCGCCACGAGCTCCCGGTCGGCGTTGCCGCGTACCCATGCCGCGCGGTCTCCCAGGGAGCTCAGCAGGTCTAGCGTCTCGACCGGGAGCGGCCCGGCCGCGTGGTCGCCCGCGAGCACGATCAGGTCGGCGTCGCGTACCTCCGGTTCGGCGAGCACCGCCCGCAGCGCGGGAAGGACGCCGTGGATGTCCGACAGCACCGCCACCTGCCGCAGCCTCATACCGCCACCCTCCCAATTCCCACCCCGACCCCGGAACCCCGTTCCGCCCAGGGCTGAACCGCGATCCACCCTGGCGCGGTGCCCGGGAGGCGGCGGAACCGGACGGTGACGCTCATGGGACCGGGCGAGCCGGTGGATATCGGGTGAGGTGGGTGAGCACGCTCGGGTAGCCTTGGCCGCACAGGCGTCGACCCGGCGATCACCGGTGAGCCTCCGGAAGAACGGGCCCGACCACGGGCCCCAGTAGAACCGGACGGGTTCGGCCCGTTACAGCCGGCCAACGAGCGGACGCCGCCAGGCCAGCCCGGCAGCGTCAAGCGAGGTGGTACCGCGGGCATCGCGCCGTAAGTGCGCCGCTCGTCCTCGCATCAGAGATGTGCCGGCACCAGCCGGCACAGTGCCGGCACCGGCCGGCGGTGATGCGAGGAGCAGGAGCAGATGTCGTACCCACGTCACGTGCCGGATCGCGGCGTTCCGGCGAGCCCGTCGTTCCCCAAGGTGGAGGAGCGGGTGCTCGAAACCTGGGCGAAGCGCGACACCTTCGCCAGGTCCGTGGCCGCCCGCGACGCCGGCACCGACGGTGACAACGAGTACGTCTTCTACGACGGCCCGCCGTTCGCCAACGGGCTGCCGCACTACGGGCACCTGTTCACCGGGTACGCCAAGGACGTCGTGCCGCGCTACCAGACGATGCGCGGTCGCCGGGTGGAACGCCGGTTCGGTTGGGACTGCCACGGGCTGCCCGCCGAGGTGGAGGCCGAGAAGCAGCTCGGGATCTCCACCAAGAGCGAGATCCTCGACCTCGGCATCTCCAGGTTCAACGACGCCTGCCGTACGTCCGTACTGCAGTACACCCGGGACTGGGAGCGGTACGTCACCCGGCAGGCCCGGTGGGTGGACTTCGACAACGACTACAAGACGCTCGACCTGGACTACATGGAAAGCGTCATGTGGGCGTTCAAGACGCTGCACGACAAGGGCCTGATCTACGAGGGCTTCCGGGTGCTGGCGTACTGCTGGCGGTGCGAGACCCCGCTGTCGAACACCGAGACCCGGATGGACGACGTGTACCGGGACCGCCAGGACCCGGCGTTGACGGTGGCCTTCGAACTGGAGACCGGGGAGAAGCTGCTGGTCTGGACAACCACGCCGTGGACCCTGCCGTCCAACCTGGGGGTCGCGGTCGGCCCCGACATCGACTACGCGGTGCTGGCCAAGGACGGCGAACGCTACATCCTCGGTGAGGCCCGGCTGGCGGCGTACGAACGTGAGTTCGGCGATGCCGAGCGGGTCGGCACCCTGAAGGGCAGCGAGCTGGTTGGCCGGCGCTACACCCCGCTGTTCGACTTCCTGGTCGACACGGTGGCCGGCACCCCGGCGTTCACCGTGCTGGCCGGCGATTTCGTCTCCACCGAGGACGGTACCGGCGTGGTGCACATGGCACCCGCGTTCGGCGAGGACGACCAGAACGCCTGCAACGCCGCCGGGATCCCGACCGTGGTGACCGTGGACGAGCGCACCACGTTCACGAACCTGGTGCCGGAGTACGAAGGCATGCAGGTCTTCGACGCGAACAAGCCGATCATCCGCGCCCTGAAGGAACGCGGCGCCGTCGTCAGGCACGACAGCTACACCCACTCGTACCCGCACTGTTGGCGGTGTGACACGCCGCTGGTCTACAAAGCGGTGTCGAGCTGGTTCGTATCGGTCACCAGCTTCAAGGACCGGATGGTCGAGTTGAACCAGGAGATCAACTGGGTCCCTGGGCACGTCAAGGACGGCTCGTTCGGGAAGTGGCTCGCGAACGCGCGGGACTGGTCGATCAGCCGGAACCGGTTCTGGGGTTCCCCGATCCCGGTCTGGAAGTCCGACGACCCGGCGTACCCCCGGCTGGACGTCTACGGCTCGCTGGAGCAGATGAAGAGGGACTTCGGCGTCGAGGTCACGGACCTGCACCGGCCCGAGGTCGACGAGCTGACCCGGCCGAACCCGGACGACCCGACCGGGAAGTCCACCATGCGCCGGGTGCCGGAGGTGCTGGACTGCTGGTTCGAGTCCGGGTCGATGCCGTTCGCCCAGGTGCACTACCCGTTCGAGAACCGCGACTGGTTCGAGCACCACTACCCGGGTGATTTCATCGTGGAGTATCTGCCGCAGACCCGCGGCTGGTTCTACACGCTTCACGTACTCGCCACGGCGCTGTTCGACCGGCCCGCGTTCCGCAACTGCGTGGCGCACGGCATCCTGCTCGGCGAGGACGGCCGGAAGATGTCCAAGAGCCTGCGCAACTACCCGGACGTGTACGAGATGTTCGACTCGTACGGCTCCGACGCGATGCGCTGGCTGCTGATGAGCGCGCCGGTGATCCGGGGTGGCGACACCCCCGTCACCGAGTCGGGGGTACGCGACGCCGTCCGGCACGTGATCAATCCACTGTGGAACGTGTGGTACTTCTTCTCCCTGTACGCCAACGCGGACGGCTACACGGCAAAGACGCGAACCGACACTGAGTTGTCTGCCGGCTCCGCCGGCGGCGCCCTGCTCGACCGCTACGTCCTGGCGAAGACCCGGGAACTGGTCGAGACCGTCACCTCCGACATGGACGAGTACGACATCTCGGGTGCCGCCGAGGCGATCCGGTCGTACCTGGACGCCCTCACGAACTGGTACGTACGCCGTTCCCGGGACCGGTTCTGGTCCGGCGATCACGACGCGTTCGACACGCTGCACACCGTCCTGGAGACCCTGTGTCGGGTGGCCGCGCCGCTGCTGCCGATGATCACCGAGGAGATCTGGCGGGGGCTCACTGGCGACGAATCGGTGCACCTCACCGACTGGCCTGACGCCGCTTCACTGCCAGCGGACCACGACCTGGTGGCGGCGATGGACACCACCCGGGAGGTGTGCTCGGCGGCGTTGTCGCTGCGCAAGACGAAGGGTCTGCGGGTACGGCTGCCGCTGCGTACCCTCACCGTGGCCACTCCGGACGCCGAGCGGCTGCGTCCGTTCGCGGACCTGGTGGCCGACGAGGTGAACGTCAAGCAGGTGGAGTTCACCGACCAGCTCGCCGACTACTGCGAGCAGGTGCTCACGGTGGTGCCACGGGTGCTCGGCCCCCGGCTCGGCAAGGACGTGCAGCAGGTGATCAAGGCCGTCAAGGCCGGCGACTGGCAGGCCAAGGACGGCCAGGTCACGGCGGGCGGGTTCGTACTCGCCGAGGGTGAGTACGAACTGAAGATGGTCGCCCGCCAGGCGGACCGTTCCGCGCCGCTGGCCAACGGCGTGGTGGTACTGGACACCGAGGTGACTCCGGCCCTGGCCACCGAAGGGCTCGCCCGGGATGTGGTACGGGTGGTGCAACTCGCGCGGCGGGAGGCAGACCTCGACGTGACTGACCGGATCCAGCTGCGGGTCGAGGCGTCACCGGAGGTGGTCTCCGCCGTCGAGACGTACCGGGACTTCGTGGCGGGGGAGACGCTGGCGACGGGGCTGGAGTTCGGGGCCGTGGACACCGGTGGCCACCAGGGCGATGTCGGCGACGGCGAGTCGGTGCGGGTCACCGTCCGAAAGGTCTGACGAGTCCGGCCCGTCTCCGCCGGATCAGGATCTCGGCAACAACACGCACCCGCTACCGGTACGCCGACGGGCCGCCACCCAGTGCGGTGGCGGCCCGTGACCGGTGGTTCCTCGCGGCGATGCGTTACGCCTTGAAACCCTCCAGGACCTTCTCGGCCTGCTCTTTGGCGACGGTGGCCACATCGTCCTTGGTGACTTCTTCGCCTTCCCCGACGAACGCGGAGATGTGAATGGTGAACGTCAGGTTGCCGTCGACCACGCCCAGCTCGTACATCACCGAACTGCTGTACTCGGAGCTGGTCTCGTAGCTGGCGTAGTACGCGTCTTCACCCAGGCCGGAGACGTCGCCGCTTTCCCGCCCGGTTCCTGTCTGGCCTTTCGCGGACTTCTCGGAGCGCGCGAACGACTCCTTCGGGTCACTGGAGGAGTCCTCACCCATCACCGATGCGTACAGGCTCAGGCTGGCGGTCGAGTAGTCGTCGCCGTCCGCCTTGTACCGGGCCGAGCAGGTGAAGGAGGAGTAGTAGTCGTTCTTGTTCTCCCGGTGCTCCGGCGGCTTGTCCTCGTTAGCCGCCCACTTCTCGAGCACGGTGGGATCCACCACGTCGCAGGCGTTGCTGACCTTGTCGGCGCTGTACTTGGCGGACTCGCCGCCCCCGGTGCTGGTCCCGGACGGGCCGCCGCCACCTCCGGAGCTCCCTCCGCCGCGCAGCAGGAGTACGCCACCGATGACCATGATCACCAGCACCATCACGCCCGCGACGCCCCCGATGATCCAGGGAACGTAGTTGGTCGACGACGGGGGTGGCGCCATCATCGCGTTGGGGTCGCCGTAGGGGCCGGGTGGCGCGGAGTACGGCTCCTGGTAGGGCCCCGGGGGCGCGGAGTACGGGTCGGCGTAACCGGGTTGCTGGCCGTACTGGTCGTACTGCTGCGGCTGGTCGTACGACTGCGGTTGGTCGTAACTGACGGGGCCACCTGCATCGGGGGGGCTGTACTGGGTGTGATCCGAAGGGGCCTGCCAGTCGCCGCCACCTCCAGGCGTCTGGCCACCCTGGTCGCCATACGGCGGTTGCGGTCCGGTCACTTACGGCCTCCTCGCGTTCCTAACCCGGCACCCCGCACTTGGGGCGACCACGATGGTAGGACAGCCTCGCCCGTCCGCGCGCTACCCCCTGATCTCAAGAAACGCCACGGAATCAGCCGCGTACGGAGCGTCAACCGATGGCCTCGCGGACACGGACCTGCCAGAGATGTGGACATACCAGGGGCATGGCCGGGTACCGCCGCCACCGGGCCCGCGTACCCTGGATCGTTATGGGTGTACGGAGCGTTTTCGCGCAGCTTGAGCCCCTGCTCCCCAGGGTCAGCAAGCCGATCCAGTACGTCGGTGGTGAACTCAACGCCGTCGTGAAGGATTGGGACTCGGCGGCGGTGCGGTGGGCGCTGATGTACCCCGACGCGTACGAGGTGGGCCAACCGAACCAGGGCGTCCAGATCCTGTACGAGGTGCTCAACGAGCGCGATGACGTGCTCGCCGAGCGCACGTACGCCGTCTGGCCGGATCTTGAGGCGCTGATGCGGGAGCACGGCGTACCGCAGTTCACCGTCGACGGGCACCGGCCGGTGGCGGAGTTCGATCTCTTCGGGGTCTCGTTCGCCACCGAGATGGGCTACACGAACCTGCTGACCGCGCTCGACCTGGCGGGGATCCCGCTCCAGGCGGCGGACCGGGACGGCAGCCACCCCGTGGTGGTCGCCGGCGGCCACGCCGCGTTCAACCCGGAGCCGATCGCGGATTTCGTCGACGCCGCGGTGCTCGGCGACGGCGAGGAGGCGGTGCTGGAGATCACCGGCATCGTCCGTGCCTGGAAGGCGGAGGGGCGCCCCGGCGGCCGGGACGAGCTGCTGCTGCGGCTGGCCCGTACCGAGTCGGTGTACGTGCCCCGGTTCTACGACGTCGACTACCTCCCGGACGGCCGGATCCAGCGGGTGGTGCCGAACCGCGCCGACGTGCCGTTCCGGGTGCACAAGCGCACCACGATGGATCTGGATGCGTGGCCGTACCCGAAGAAGCCACTGGTGCCGCTGGCCGAGACGGTGCACGAGCGGTACGCCGTGGAGATCTTCCGGGGTTGCACCCGGGGTTGCCGGTTCTGCCAGGCCGGCATGATCACCCGGCCGGTACGGGAGCGCTCGATCACCACGATCGGCGACATGGTCGACAACGGGATCAAGCAGTCCGGCTTCAACGAGGTGGGCCTGCTGTCGCTGTCCAGCGCCGACCACAGCGAGATCGCCGACGTCTGCTCCGGCCTCGCGGACCGGTACTCCGGCGAGAACGTCTCGCTGTCGCTGCCGTCGACCCGGGTGGACGCGTTCAACGTGACGCTCGCCGACGAGTTGTCCCGCAACGGCCGGCGCAGCGGCCTGACGTTCGCCCCCGAGGGCGGTTCCGAGCGGATCCGTCGCGTGATCAACAAGATGGTCAGCGAAGAGGATCTGATCCGTACCGTGGTGACGGCGTACTCGGGCGGCTGGCGGCAGGTGAAGCTGTACTTCATGGCGGGGCTGCCCACCGAGACCGACGAGGACGTACTGCAGATCGCCCGGCTGGCGCACAACGTGATCAAGGCGGGCCGGGAGGCCACCGGCTCCAAGGACATCCGCTGTACGGTCTCGATCGGCGGGTTCGTACCGAAGCCGCACACCCCGTTCCAGTGGGCCGCGCAGACCGACCCGGAGACCGTGGACCGGCGGCTCAAACTGCTGAAACAGGAGATCAACTCGAACCGGTCGCTGGGTCGCGCGATCGGCTTCCGGTACCACGACGGGGAGCCGTCACTGATCGAAGGCCTGCTCTCCCGGGGCGACCGCCGGGTCGGCGCGGTGATCCGGCGGGTCTGGGAGCACGGCGGACGGTTCGACGGCTGGAACGAGCACTTCTCGTACCAGCGCTGGGTCGATGCGGCTCGCGACGCCCTCCCGCCGCTCGGCGTGTCGTTGGAGTGGTTCACGACGCGGGAGCGCGACGAGCACGAGGTGCTGCCCTGGGATCACCTGGACTCCGGGTTGGACAAGGAGTGGCTGTGGGCGGACTGGCAGGATTCCGTCTCCGAGGTGGAGCAGGACGACTGCCGCTGGACGCCGTGCTTCGACTGCGGCGTCTGCCCGGCGATGGACACCGAGATCCAGATCGGGCCCACCGGGCGCAAGCTGCTGCCGCTCACCCCGGTGAGCCGGTGACACCGGAGCCCGCGACGGTCCGCCGCGCCGGCGACGCCGACGTACCGCTCCTGGCGCGGCTGCGCCGGGCGTGGGTGGCGGAGGTGCCGAGTCCCGGGCGTGACGCATCAAGGGACGAAGGTGCCGAGTCGCGGGCGCACGCATCAAGTGAGTCGGCGCCTTCGCAGGCACCTCCGCTGGAGCAGCAGGGTGGACCGGTCACCGACCCGGGGTTCGAGGCCACCTTCGCCGAGTGGTACGCCGCGGAGCGCGGCCGCCGGGTCAACTGGGTGGCCGAGATTTCCGGTGACCCGGTCGGGATGCTGAATCTGGTGGTGTTCCGCCGGATGCCGAAGCCGGGCCGGGCGGTCAGCCAGTGGGGGTACGTGAGCAACGTGTTCGTGCTGGCGGCGTACCGCAACCAGGGTGTGGGCGCCCGGCTGCTGAACGCGGCGATGAGCCACGCTGCCGAGCACGACTTCGTACGGGTGGTGCTCTCGCCGTCGGAGCGTTCGGTGCCGTTCTATCGCAGGGCCGGTTTCGTGGAACCGGACATGCTGCTGGTCCACCCGGCGCCGAGCCGGAGCTGAGAGGAGTACGACGATCGGTAAGACCAAGCCAGTTCCCGACCGGCAGCAGCAGCCCGTGGTGCAGCGGGTGCGATTCCGGTACGCCAAGCGGGGCCGCCTGCGGTTCACCTCGCACCGGGACTTCGCGCGTGCTCTGGAGCGGGCGGTACGCCGGGCGGAGCTGCCGATCGCGTACTCGGCGGGGTTCTCACCGCACCCGAAGATCTCGTACGTGGGAGCCGCGCCGACCGGGGTGGCCAGCGAGGCCGAGTACGCCGAGCTGGGGCTGGCGCGCGCGATGGACGCCGACGCGTTACGTACCGCGCTCGACGCGGTACTGCCGGACGGGCTGGACGTGGTGGACGCGGTGACGGCGGGACCGGGCAGTCTGGCGGATCGGATCGACGTGTCCCGGTGGCGGCTCGAGCTGCCGGGGGTGGATCCGGAGGACCTGGCGGCCGCGGTGGGCATCTTCGCCGCGAAGGATGAGGTGATGGTGGAACGACTGACCAAACAGGGTCGCCGCCACCTCGATGCCCGCACGCCGGTGCTGAGGATTGAGGTAGAGGATGTGGTTATTGACCCGGAAAGTAAAGATATAGGTGATAATTCTGAAACATCCCGCCCCATCGCCGGCACGGGCGCGCCCACGGGGGGCTCAGGCGCGCGGTGTGCGATACTCGACCTTGTCGTACGGCACGTAACGCCGTCCGTACGACCCGATGAGGTTCTCGCCGGCCTGCGCGTAGTGGCCGACCTGGAGCCGCCGGTCCCCGTACGGGTGACCCGAGTGGCGCAGGGCACGCTCACCGAGCATGGCGACATCGCCGATCCGCTGGAAGTGGATCGCGTAACGCCTCACCGGTAGGCCGTTGACATGACGGTCCGACCCTCACCGGGGTCGGGGCAAGAAGACTTCAGCGGCTCCGGTCCACGGGGCGGGAGCCGCCCTAGATAAGACCGTTCCTGCGTGGCTGCGCAACCGCGCCCGGGGACGGCAGAACTGGAGTACGTCCGGATGCTCGACAACGAGCCAACGGGCGGCTCGGCGGCAGGCGACAAGCGTGCTGACGAGACCGCCGATACCCGTACCAGCCAAGGCGCCGAAGCGCGTGACGAGTCACGCCCGCGGTCAGGCTCCGCCTCCCGGAAAGCGGCGACGCCGCCCGCGGTGGTGTTCGTAGCGCCAGAAGCGACGGACCCGCCGCCGCGAGCCGCTGAGCCGGCGGACGAGCAGCAACCTGCGCGGCGCCGCCGGACCAGGAAGGAGACCTCCGAGGAACCGGCGGCGGAGACCAGTGAGAAGCCGGCCCGCCGCAGCCGCTCCCGGCGCAAGCAGTCCGACTCCGAGCCGGCCCCGGCAGACGACGCGGCGGCCGCCGGCACCGAGGAGACCGAGAGCAAGCCCGCCAGGAAACGCAGCCGGTCCAAGCCGAAGCCGGACCCCGAGGAGGGGTCCGAGGACGCCACCGCCAGCGCCTCCGAGGACGACGACGACGAGGAGGAGACCGGGGCTCGCCGCCGGCGGCGGCGTGGTCGCCGTGGCCGCGGCCGCGGTAAAGGCGGCGAGGACGGGGGCGAGGACGCCGAGGAGTCGACCGCCGGGGAGGCCGACAGCGGCGACGCCACCGACGAACAGGTCGAGGAGACCAGCTCGGTGCGCCGCCGGCGGCGCCGCCGGCGCAAGGGCTCAGGGGATTCCGAGCCGTCCGACGAAGACGGCGTACAGACCGTCGTCAAGGTGCGCGAGGCCCGGGCGGCGAAGGACGAGGTGCAGGGCGTCGCC
>JBOGDK010000024.1:0-24496 GCA_050701795.1 Micromonosporaceae bacterium | reverse complement strand
GCGTCGGTGCGACCCGGCGGCTGTCCGCCGTACGGTGGGGCGTCGCCGGCAACATCGTCACCGCGTGGATCCTCACCTTCCCGGGGGCCGCGCTGATCGCGGTCATCACCCACTTCCTGCTCGTACTGTTCACCGGCTGAGCCTGGTGCCGTCACTCGTGGCCCCGGCGGTCAGCCGGGGCCACGAGTGTGTCGGGCGGTTCCGGAACCCCGCCACCGGCCCCGGTTAGGCTCGCGGGCATGGACGCGTATCTGATCGAGGCTGTACGTACGCCGTTCGGGCGGCACCGTGGAGGGCTGTCCGGGATCCGTACCGACGATCTCGCCGCGATGCCGATCGCGGAGCTGGTACGCCGGCTGCCCGACCTTGACCCCGCGCGGATCGACGACGTGGTTCTCGGCGACACCAACGGCGCCGGGGAGGACAACCGCAACGTGGCCCGGATGGCCGCGCTGCTGGCCGGGCTGCCGGTCACGGTGCCAGGCGCCACGGTGAACCGGCTCTGCGCGTCCGGGGGCGAGGCGATCGTGCAGGCCGCCCGGGCGATCGCGGTCGGGGACGCGTCCGTGCTGGTGGCGGGCGGTGTCGAGTCGATGAGCCGGGCACCGTACGTACTCCCGAAACCGGACGAGGCGCTGCCGCGGCGGATGCAGCTGCACCAGACCCAGGTCGGCTGGCGAATGGTGAATCCCGCGTTCCCGGACCGGTGGACCCGTTCCCTCGGTGCCTGCGCCGAGTCGGTCGCGGCGTCCCTCGGGATCGGGCGGGCCGAGCAGGACGAGTGGTCGCTACGCAGCCACCAGCGTGCCGCCCAGGCCTGGGAGAAGGGCCTTCACGAGTACGTGATGCCGGTGACGCCGCCGGGTTCGGGGCGCGACCTGCCCGCGCCCGCGGTGACCCGGGACGAGTCGATCCGCCCCGACACCTCGATGGACGCGCTGGCCACATTGCGGCCCGCGTTCTCCCCGGACGGTACGGTTACCGCCGGCAACTCCTCGCCGGTCAACGACGGAGCGATCGCGGTGCTCCTCGGCTCCCGCGACGTGGTCGACGAGCTGGGTGCGGAGCCGGTCGGGCAGGTGCTCGGCAGCGTGACCGTGGCGGTGGAGCCGGATCAGTTTTCGATCGCTCCGGTGCCGGCGATCGGCAAGCTGCTCGACCGGGCGGGGCTGGCGATGGCCGACATCGCGGTGTGGGAGATCAACGAGGCGTTCGCGGCGATGGTGCTCTCCTGCCTGCACTCCATGCCGGACGTGGACCGCGACCGGGTGAACCCGAACGGCGGGGCGATCGCGATCGGCCACCCGCTCGGCGCGTCGGCGCCCCGGGTCGTCGTCGACCTGTGCCGGGAGCTGCGTCGCAGGGGCGGCGGGTACGGCGTCGCCGCCGCGTGCATCGGCGTCGGTCAGGGCACCGCGATGCTGGTACGCGTCGACTGACCCGCCCGGCCCTTCCCGGGCTGACCCGCCCGGCCGGCCGTCCCCGGCCCGGCTTCCCAGGTCGGCGAAAGTGGACGCGGGCCATGAGACACGGCGGCGTGTTTCATGGCCCGGGCCCAGTGACACACCTGACCGGTCGCCCGGGTGACCCTGAACCGTCCCGGGCGGCGGAACGTCGCCGGGCCTGGTGCCGTCACATAGGCTGGCCCGCGTGATGAGCCCCGATCAGGCCGGCGACCCGGAGCATGCCGGGCCGGAGCGGGCCGCCATCCCCGCCGACCCTGAGCACGCCGGGAGCCCGGCGTTCGTGCTCCCGGAGTGGCTGGTGGCACACGCCCGTACGTTCTACGACGGCGACCGGGAGCCGGTGCCCCCCCGCCGCGCCGCCACGGTGGTGCTGTTGCGGGACGCGCCTGTCGGGCTTGAGGCGTACACGATCCGGCGTGCGGCGTCGATGGCGTTCGCGTCCGGGATGCACGCGTTCCCGGGCGGCGGGGTGGACCCCCGGGACGCGGCCCACAATGTCGGCTGGTCCGGGCCGTCTCCGGCCGAGTGGGCACAGCGGCTGGGCCTGGAGGACGCGGCCGCCGCCCGGGCCATGGTGTGCGCGGCGGTACGGGAGACGTTCGAGGAGTCCGGCGTGCTGTTGGCCGGTGCCGACGCGGAAACCGTGGTCGGTGACGTGAGCGGTTCCGAATGGGAGGACGCCCGCCAGGCGCTGGTGGAGCGTCGTCTGGCGTTCAGCGAGTTCCTGGCCGGCCGCGGCCTGGTGTTGCGGAGTGACCTGCTGGCCGCCTGGGCGCGCTGGATCACGCCGGTCTTCGAGCCGCGCCGGTACGACGCCTGCTTCTTCCTCGCCGCGCTCCCGGAGGCGCAACGTACCCGGGACGTGGGGGGCGAGGCCGCCAGCGTCGCCTGGGTGCGACCGTCGGAGGCGGTGGCACGGCAGGCTGCCGGCGAGATGGCGATGCTGCCGCCGACCGTGGTGACCCTCGCGGGGCTCTCGGACGTGGCCACCGTCGCCGACGCGCTGCACGCCGCCGCCGACCGCGACCTCGCCCCGATCACCCCTCGGATCGTCTTCACCGACGACGGCGGCCGGCTGGCTCTCTGAACCCGGCTCTTAGCCGAAGCGGCCGGTGATGTAATCCTCGGTCTGCTGCTGCGCGGGATTGCTGAAGATCTTCTGGGTCTGGTCGAACTCGATCAGCTTCCCGTGACGTTCACCCTGCTCGTCCACCTCGGCGGTGAAGAACGCGGTCCTGTCGCTGACCCGCGCCGCCTGCTGCATGTTGTGGGTGACGATGACGATGGTGTACTGCTTCGCCAGCTGCGTCATCAGGTCTTCGATCTTGGTGGTGGCGATCGGGTCGAGCGCCGAGCACGGCTCGTCCATCAGGATCACCTCGGGCTTGACGGCGATCGTACGGGCGATGCACAGGCGCTGCTGTTGCCCACCGGAGAGCGCCAGCGCCGACTCCTTCAGCTTGTCCTTCACCTCGTCCCACAGGGCCGCGCCGGTCAGGGCCTGCTCCACCAGGTCGTCCATGGAGGACACCTTCATCCCGTTGACCCGGGGTCCGTACGCGATGTTGTCGTAGATCGACTTCGGGAACGGGTTCGGCTTCTGGAACACCATGCCGATCCGGCGGCGTACCTCGATCGGGTCGACGTCCGAGGCATACAGGTCCTGGCCGTGGTAGCTGACCGCACCGGTGACGCGGGCGCCGGGGATCAGGTCGTTCATCCGGTTCAGGGAGCGCAGTACGGTGCTCTTGCCGCACCCGGACGGGCCGATCATCGCGGTGATCTGGTGCTGCCCGATGGTCAGGTCGACATTGCGTACCGCCTGGTAGGTGCCGTAGTAGGCGCTGACGTCGCGCAGTTCGAGCACCGACGCCGCGGGCGACCGCTTCGACTCCGCGGCGCCGGAAACATCGGCGGCGATCCGTATCCCGGTGCCGGGCCGGTCGCGTACCTCCGACTCGACCCGGCCCACCGTCGTCTCAGTCATCTCCTCCACCTTCATCGCTCTCGTTTCGTCCAGTCGTCCTGTGCCCGTCACCAGGGCTGTCGTCGGCCCGCTCACCAGCGTTTGGTGAACCTGTTGCGGATCAGGATCGCGATCGAGTTCATCAGCAGCAGGATGCCGAGCAGCAGCACGATCGCGGCCCACCCGATCTCCTGGAACTCCGCGTGCGGGCTCTTGATCAGGCTGAAGATCTGGATCGGAAGGACGGCGTACGCACTGTCGATGCCGTCCGGGTTGAACTTGATGAACGTGACCGCGCCGAGCAGCAGCAGCGGCGCCGCCTCCCCGATCGCCCGGGAGAGCGCCAGGATCGAGCCGGTCGCGATGCCGGGGATCGCCGCCGGTAGCACCTGCCGCCACGTGGTCTGCCACTTGGTGGCGCCGAGCGCGTACGACCCCTGCCGGATCGACTGCGGCACCGCGCGGATCGCCTCCCGGGTCGAGATGATCACCACGGGCAGGACCAGCAGCGACAGTACGATCGCTGCCGTGATCACGCTGAATCCGAGGCCGAACGCCCGGGCGATGATGCCGAGCCCGAGGATGCCGAAGATGATCGACGGTACGCCGGCCAGGTTCTGGATGTTCAGTTCCAGCAGCCGGTTGTACCAGCGGTTGTTGTCGGCGTACTCCTCGAGGTAGATCGCGGCGAGGATGCCGGTCGGCAGGCAGATCAGCGCGGTCAGCACGATCACCCACAGGGTGCCCATCATCGCCGACTGCACACCCGAGACGTCGGCACGGGATTTGATGCCGCTCGGCATGTTCTCCCACAGTCGCGGGTCGAGCCGGTCCCAGCCCTGGTACACCGCGTAGCTGATCAGCGCCACCAGGAACCCGAAGCCGATCAGCAGGCACGCCTGCATGGCCAGCTTGAAGAGCACCTCGACAGGGCGGAACCGTCGCGTGGTCAACGACCTGGCGAGCTGGTCGGCGGCGTCCCGCTGTGGCGCGGGTGGCGCTACGACGGGGGTCATTCGTACACCTCCCGGAACTTGCGCACCATCCGGATGCTGAAGGCGTTCAGCAGGAAGGTGAAGACGAACAGCACCGCGCCGACCGCGAAGATCGTCCGGTACTCGAACGAGCCGACCGGGAGGTCACCCTGCCCTGCCCCGGCGATGTACGCGGTCATCGTGGCGGCGCCGTGCAGCGGGTTCACCTCGACGTGGTCCGATGTGGAGCCCGCGGCGATCGTCACGATCATGGTCTCGCCGATCGCCCGGGAGAGCCCCAGCACGATCGCGGCGACGATGCCGGACATCGCGGCGGGCATCACGACCCGGGTGGAGACCTGCATCTTGGACGACGCCAGGGCGTACGCGCCTTCCCGCAGGCTGCGTGGCACCGCGGTCATCGCGTCCTCGGCGAGGCTCGCCACGGTCGGGACGATCATGATGCCCATCGCGATCCCGGCGATCAGCATGTTCTGGTACGCCGGTGTCTCGGAACCGGGCCACCAGCTGCGCAGGATCGGGCCGATCGCGAAGATCGCGAAGGCGCCGTACACCACGGTCGGTACGCCGGCCAGGATCTCCAGGACCGGCTTGAGCACCTTCCGGGTACGCGAGGTCGCGTACTCACTGAGGTACGTGGCCGAACCCAGGCCCAGCGGCACCGCGATCACGATCGCGATCACGGTGACGACGATCGTGGCGACCAGCAGCGGCAGGACGCCGTACCCAGGGTTGGTGAACAGCGGGGACCATTCGGTGCCGAGGGCGAACTCGGCCACGCCGATCCGCTTGAAGAAGTCGATCGTCGGCTGGGCGAGCGCGACCAGGATCCCGATGGTGGTGGCGATCGAGACGACCGCCGCGAGCACCAGCAGGGCCTCGACGCCCCGCTCAGCGCGACGCGGGCGCCCCCGCCACCAGGGCCTGGTCTGGCCGGTGACGGGGGGCCGCGAAGTCTGCTGAGCCTGAGTCACGAGTGGCTACACGCTCTCGAACTCGGACTTCAGC
This sequence comes from Micromonosporaceae bacterium, assembly GCA_050701795.1. Taxonomy (GTDB): domain Bacteria; phylum Actinomycetota; class Actinomycetes; order Mycobacteriales; family Micromonosporaceae; genus WHSM01. The sequence goes on along the minus strand of JBOGDK010000024.1, from coordinate 19,061 downwards.
TTCGACTTCTGCTCGTCGGTGAGCGGGATGTACTTCGCCTCGGAGACGATGTCGTCGATGTTCTCGATGTAGAACTTCACGAAGTCGGAGACCTGCTTCTTCTTCAGGCTCTCGGCGTTGACGTAGATGAACAGCTCGCGGGACAGCGGCTTGTACGTACCGTCCTGGGAGGTTTCCTTGCTCGGGGCGACGCACCCGTCACCACCGTCGATCTTCACCGCCTTGAGCTTGTCCGAGTTCTCCTCGAAGTACGTGTAGCCGAAGTACCCGAGGGCGCCCTTGGTGCTGGACACGCCCTGCACCAGTACGTTGTCGTCCTCGGACGCCTCGTAGTCCTTGCGGCTGGCGCCTTCCTCACCGTTGATCTCGTCGGTGAAGTAGTCGAAGGTGCCGGAGTCAGTGCCCGGGCCGTAGAGCTTCAGCGGCTCGGCGGGGAACTTCGGGTCGACGTCCTTCCAGGTCTTCGCCTTCGAGTCGGGACCCCAGATCTTCTTCAGCTGGTCGACGGTGAGGCAGTCGACCCAGGAGTTCTCCTTGTTCACCACGACAGTGAGGGCGTCGTTCGCGACGGTCAGCTGGACCGGCTCGATGCCCTTGTCCTCACACAGCTTCTTCTCTTCGTCCTTGATCGGACGGGATGCGTCGGAGATGTCTGTTTCACCGGCGCAGAACTTCTCGAAGCCGCCACCGGTGCCGGACGTACCCACGCCGACCTTGACCTGGGGCTGTTCGTCGGAATAGAGCTCGGCCGCGGCTTCGCTGAGCGGCGCGACGGTGCTGGAGCCGTCGATCTTGACGGAGCCGGACATTCCGTCGCCGGAGCCACTGCCGCCGTCCGCCGGGTTCGACGAACACGCAGTGAGCGCGAGAGCAACGAATGCGACGCCGGCGAGTGCCTGACGCGTCAGAACGTTCCGCTTCACCTTCAACGTGCCTCTCGTTGTGGCCGGACCCACCGGCCTTGATGACTACCTGTCGCTTTGGACGCTAAGGACGGCAGGTTGCGGGGCACCCGGGACTAGGTGAACGGAAAGTGAAGGAACGCCGGTGGTTGGTTGACGTCCGGCGGATGGTGCGATGTACGTCACGTGAACGCGCGCGCCCACGCCCGTGGCGGCGCCCTGGCGGCGGCGGCCTGCACGACGCCTTGCGCGGCGGTGGCGTGTGCCTTGAGGCGCGGTGGGTGGGTGTTACTCGCCGCCGCGCGACGGTGAACCGATGGCGATCATCCGTTCCACACTGCGCCGGGCACGGGTCGCGATGTCGGGGGCGACGGTGACCTCGTCCACGCCGTCGGTAAGGGAGCGGAGCAGCTTCGCCGGGGTGATCATCTTCATGTACCGGCAGGAAGCCCGGTCGTTCACTGGCAGGAAGTCGACTCCGGTCTTGGCGGCTCGTAGCTGGTGCAGCATCCCGATCTCGGTCGCGACCAGCACTTTCGCCGCACTGGTACGCCGTGCCGCCTCCACCATGCCGCCGGTCGAGAGCACCTTGACGCGGTCGGCAGGCACCACACCCTCGCCCGCGAGGTACAGCGCGGACGTGGCGCAGCCGCACTCCGGATGGATGAACAGATCGGCGTCCGGCTCGGCGGCGGCGCGTTCGGCGAGGGTGGCCCCGTCGATCCCGGCGTGTACGTGACATTCCCCGGCCCAGATGTGCAGGTTCTTCCGGCCGGTGACCCGGCGTACGTGCGCGCCGAGGAACTGGTCCGGCAGGAACAGGATCTCGGAGTCCTCCGGGACGGAGCGCACCACGTCGGCCGCGTTGGACGACGTACAGCAGATGTCGGTCTCGGCTTTGATCTCCGCGGTGGTGTTCACGTACGCGACCACGGCGGCGTCCGGGTGTTCGGCTTTCCAGGCGCGTAGCTGGTCGAGCGTGATGCTGTCGGCCAGCGAGCAGCCGGCGGCGGCGTCGGGGATCAGGACGGTCTTGTCCGGCGAGAGGATCTTCGCCGTCTCGGCCATGAAGTGCACGCCGCAGAACACGATGGTGCTCTGCTCGGCGGTGGCGGCGATCCGGGACAGCGCGAGCGAGTCGCCGACGTGGTGGGCCACATCCTGGATCTCGGGGACCTGGTAGTTGTGGGCCAGGATCACCGCGTCCCGCTGCTCGGCGAGGGTGCGTACCCGCGCGGCCCAGTCGGCTGGCAGGTCAGCCTGGTCCACGGTCACAGTCTGCGTCATCGCCGCCTCCCCCAGGGTGTGCCGGTACGTCACCGGCAGTGTCGGTCCCGCTGTCGCTGTGCTCGCCTCGACAGTTATCGACTGCTAGGCGAAAACTAGTCTATCATCGGCGGCGTGGTAGCAGCCGGTGACGTCGGACACGAGGTGCTAGCGGTGGTCCTGCAGGTACGCGACGCAGCCCTCCACGCGCTGCTGTGGCAGCGGGGGCGGCCGCCGTACCAGGGCAAATGGGCGTTGCCAGGCGGGGCACTGGGGGTCGAGGAAGACCTCGGGCCGTCGATCCGGCGGCAGTTGGCGGCGAAGGTGGACGTACGCGAGCTGTCGCACCTGGAGCAGCTGGTCACCCGAGGAGAGGTCGACCGGCGGCCCGACGGGCGGGTGATCGCCACCGGGTACCTGGGTCTCGTGCCGGCACACGTGGATCCGTCGGTCCCGGGGGACACTGCCTGGCAGCCGGTGGCGGATCTGCCGCCGATGGCGTACGACCACACCGCGATCGTGCATGCCGGCCGCGACCGGCTGCGGTCCAAGCTGTCGTACACCAATCTGGGGTTCGCCCTGGCGCCGCCGGAGTTCTCGATCTCGCAACTGCGCGGCTACTACGCCGCCGCCCTCGGGTACGACGTCTCAGCCACCAACCTGCAACGTGTCCTGGTACGCCGGGGCCAGATCGAGCCGACCGGGCGTACCGCGCCGCCAGGCCCGCACGGTGGCCGGCCGGCTGAGCTGTTCCGGTTCCGGGTACGCCGCCTGGAAGTCACCGACGGCTTCGCGGTGCTCCGCCCGCCGGGGCGGGTCCGTTGATCACATGGGGCGGCCGACCCGGCGGAACGCCACATCGGTGATCCACCGTACGAACCCGAGCCGTTCGTAGAGCCGGGTCGCCCTGGTGTTGGACTCGTCGACGTACAACATCACCTGTTCCAGCCCATGGGCCCGCAGGTGGCGCAGTCCGGCCAGGGTCAGCGGCACCGCCAACCCGGAGCCCTGCTCGTCCGGGTCGACCCCGAGCACGTACACCTCGCCGATCGGGTTGTGCGCGTGCGGCGTGCCGCCGTCCGTGGCTCCGGTGCCGTGCACCTTGGTCCAGTGGAAGCCGGCCAACCGGCCGCTGCCGGTACGTTCCGCGAGCAGGAAGCCGTTCGGGTCGAACCACGGCTCCGCGAGACGTACCTGCAGGTCACGAAGGGTCCAGCGGCCCTGGTCGGGGTGATCGGCGAACGCCCGGTTGTTCAGCTCCAGCCACGCCTCGTCGTCCTTGCCGGGCACGAACGCGCGCAACGCGTACTCCTCCGGGAGCGGGACCACGGCGGTCGGCGCGTACAGCGAACGGCGCATCTGCCACAGCACCCGGTACCTCTCGAACCCGAAGCCCATCGCCAGGGCGGCTGCCGAGGGGTGGTCACCGTGCGCCCACAGTCGCAACCGTCCCCGCGGGTCGTGCTCCTCGGCCACCGCGATGGCGGCCCGACCCAACGCACGGCCCCAGCCTCGGCGCCGGTGCGCCGGGTGTACGGCCAGCTCCGCGGACGGGCCCACCACCACGTCGGAGGGGTCGACGTGGGCGTACCCGATCACCGTCTTGCCATCGCGTACCAGCAGGTGTACGGCGGGGGTGTCGCCACCGTGGCGCAGGTGCAGCACCACGTGCTCGGAGAGCGGGTAGACCCCGTCGGCGTCGCTCGCCGCCTCCAGCAGGGCCATCACGTCGGAGACCTGGCCAGGAGTGAGGTAGCTGCGGCGTTCCACATCCGGTACGACGGTCACGCCGCAACCGTAGCCTTCCCGCTGTCGCTGTCGCTGTCGCTGTCGCTGTCGCTGTCGCTGTCGCTGTCGCTGTCGCCGGGACTATCGCGGCCAGTCCGCGTAGCTGATCGTGCCGCCGGCCACCGTCACCCGTAGCCGCACGGGCCCCGAGGGCCGCTGGTACAGCTCGTAGCGGCCCTCTTCCAGCTCGGGAAACACCGCCGTGTGGCGGACTCCGCCCGCGCCGGGCCGGGCCACCACCGACACATGCGGCAGATGGTGGCCGGTGCCGGGGCGGTGCTCTTGGGGACGGATCTCGATCTCGGTGCCCTCGAGCGCCGCGGGCATCGCCACGACGAGGGCACCGATCCGGCCACCGATGTCCAACAGCACCGGCCCCTGCCCGGCGTACGGGTTCTCGTCGGTCATCAGGTCTGCGGCACCGGTGGTGCGGTCTGGTAGCCACCGGCGGGTGTGCCGAGGTACGGGAACGTGTCCAGGTACGGCGAGTTGGTGTTCGACGTACCGTCGGTCACCTGGGATGCCGCGGCGTCCGGTGTGAACGACGGATCCACCAACGGGATGGTGAGGCCCGCAATGGCCCGCAGCTCCACCGTCACCACGTCGTCGAAGACCCGCCGCCCGTTCGGGAACCCGGCCGGATCACCGGCGACCAGTCCCAGCTTGTTCGGCTCCTTCGCCGGCGGCACCGCCAGGTTCAGCCGGAGCAGGTCGGCCAGTACGTCACCGGTGTGGTTCTGGAAGCCGGCCACGACGCCGTCCGGGATACCGGTGAGCAGGATCGCGACCAGATCGGCGCGTGGCTTGTCGTACGCCGCCAGGTTCGGGAAGACCCCGGGATAGAGCACCGGCAGCAGCGCGGCGAGTTCGGGTTGTTCGACGTACTTGGCGAACCTGTCGTCCTGGCGAGGTGCCAGCGCGTTCCACTCGTCCTTGCGCGCCATCGGGACGATGACCTCGTTGAACAGCGGGTTTGCCAACCGGGACACCTGGCGGTGTGCGCCGTACCCGCCCTTGACGCCGCCCTCTTCGAGCACCCGCGCCTTCTGGCGGCTGGCGGTGGCCCAGACCCCGATCACCGACCGTGGGTCCGCCACGTCGGTCGGTGTCTTGCCACCGTGGGTCAGCTCCGAGGCGGGCACCTGGATCGCGATGGTGTGGACGTTCACGCCCTGCAGGCCGTTGACGCCCGCGGCGGCGGCGGACGGGATCAGGTGCAGGTTCTGGAACGGCCGCAGCGTACCCAGGTCGAAGATGCTGCCGAGATCGGCGTAGAAGCCGTCGGCCCGCTGCCCGGCGAAGACTTTCCCGTCGCGGGCGATGTCATGGATCGCCTCGGCGGTGAAGTGTTCGTAGTCCGGAGTGCTGCGCGGCCCGATGTTCACCGGAGGGGTACGAAGACCGCGGCCCAGCACCGTGTGGTTCTTCCCGCGTTCGACCCGGGTGACCGAGTAGAACTGCGGACGGTTCCAGTCCTGGTCCGTGATCGAGGTGAGCGGGCCGGTGTTGTAGAGGAACGTTTCATCGTTCCGGATCTTGGTCTCGAACCGGAACTGGTAGCTGATGTCGGGCTTCGCGTCGCGGCGGTTCGAGATGTGGATCTGGTAGAGCACGTCGTCGCCGAACTCGTAGAAGTTCGGTCCGCCGTACGGGAGCTGGAACGGGATGAAGTTGGCGATCAGCGTGACGGTGTCGGGCTGGTCCGGACTGACGAAGGCGTAGACGTCGGTGTTGTCGGCGACCGGGTCCTTCGAGATTTCGGGGGCTTCGCGATGTGAGGACACGACAACCCTCTCAGGAAGCCGCGCGAACGAGCCGCGCGACCAGGTCGGGGTCCCGTACGACGACCTCGTGCTCGCCGAACATCAGGGCCAGCGAGCCGTTGTGGACGTTCTTGACGTGTGCGACCAGCGGGCCGCCAGAGCGGAGCTCGGCGGGCGCGGAAGCCGGCAGCGCGGTGGACTCCGCGATGGCGTGGGACGCGACCGCCGCCACTCCCACGGTGGCCGCCGCCGTTCCCGTCATCACCAGGAAACGCCGACGAGTGGAAAGTCTCATGTTGATCCCCCAAGAAGTCGATAGCTGCTTCGCTGGCGAATCAAGTGGCCAGCCGAACCCAGGCGTGGCACACCCACCAGCTACCGGTCCGTGTGCGATGCTTTCCAGTCCGGCTCGGTTACGTAACTGGCTGGGCGCTCGCTCCGTTACGGATTGCCAGTCGGTGCAAATCCACTCAATTCGGAGGGCGCTCCCGTGACGGGTCGGGCTCGGTCCGCTAATCCGGTTTGGGGCCTAGTGCCTGGTTCGGCCTGGTTCAGGACCAGGAGGCCGGTTCGGCTTCAGGACACGGAGGCCGGTTCGGCGTCCGGCAGCGGCCTGGGCGGAGGCACCACGAACTTGTAGCCGACCTGTCGTACGGTGCCGATCATCGACTCGTACTCGCTGCCGAGCTTGGCCCGCAGCCGCCGTACGTGGACGTCGACGGTACGGGTGCCGCCGAAGTAGTCGTACCCCCAGACCTCCCGGAGTAACTGAACCCGGCTGAACACCCGTCCCGGGTGCTGGGCCAGGAACTTCAGCAGCTCGAACTCCTTGTACGTGAGATCCAACGGCCGGCCCTTGAGCTTCGCCGAGTACGTGTCCGGGTCGATGGTGAGCTCTCCGGCTCGTACCAACGAGGCGTCGGCGCCGGCCACGGACGCCTTGATCCGTCCGGTGGCCAGGCGCAGCCGGGCCTCGATCTCGGCGGGGCCGGCGGTGTTGAGCACCACGTCGTCGACACCCCAGTCGGCGGACACCGTGACCAGACCGGTCTCGGTGACCACGGCCAACAGCGGTACGCCGAGCCCGGTGGCCCGCAGCATCCGGCAGCTGGCACGTGCCTCGGCCAGTTCACTGGTGGCGTCCACCAGAACCAGTTCGGGGCCATGGCCGTCGACAAGAGCCCGTACGTCCCGGGGCGCGGTGCGTACCTGGTGTGGCAGCAGGTCGAGCGCTGGTAGTACGCCGGGCTGGTGGCTGGGCGTTACCCTGCCGGGCCGGCCCGCGTGCGTGGTGAGCAGCAGAATGTCCACGCGGCCTACCTCCCGTCCCGATGTCTTCGCCGTGGTCCGGCGGCGTGCTCCGGCGCCATGGCGTGAGTGTGCTGATATCAGCAACCCTCCGGCAGCACTGGCGGGGGCGGGTGTGTGGATCGTATCGCCAGCGGGGTCCGTCGGCCGCCGGCTTGCCGCCAGTACGCCGTCGACCGTGGCGAACATCGCTTTCCAGGGTCACAAAAGGTACGAAAAACTACTGGCTTCGTCATGGCTGCGGATATCTGAGACGATCGCACCGTGGTTGGCGGTCCTTCCAGCGGTGAGCCTGAGCAGCAGCCAGGCTCTCGTCGTGGTGGCCGCCCACCGAACCCCGGTACGAAGTGGTGGGACGATCTGAGGGGCATCGACGTATCGAACCTCGATGACTCACCCGCAGCCGCCTGGGACACCGGCGAGCCGCAGACCCAGGGCTGGGAGTTGCCCCCAGAGTCGCAGAGCGGCCACATCTGGGGTCGCGGCCGTACCCGTTCGACCGGGGAGGCTGGCCGTCAACCGGCTCCCGGGTACGGCGGTCCGCCGCAGTCAGCCCCACCCCCTGCTCCGCCACCGCCACCCCCTGCTCCGCCACCACGGTCAGCCTCGCCGCCACCCCCTGGTCCGCCACCACGGTCAGCCCCGCCGCCACCTCCTGGTCCGCCACCATCGCGGGCGGGGTTGGAGCCGACGGGTTCCTGGTCCGAGCCCACCGCGTCCTGGTCGGCTCCCGCGCCGCCGGCTTCACCGCCGCGTTCCGATCCGCCGGCTGCTCCTCCGCCGTACGCCGCAGAACCCACCACCGCCTGGTCGACGCCCGCGCCACCGGCGGGACCGGAGCCCACCACCTCCTGGTCGACGCCGACCCGCGAGTCCGGCAGGTCAGGGCCGCCACCCGGTTACCGGGAGGTGATCCCGGAGCCTCCGGGCGGTCCGGGGCCTGCCGGAGGGCCGCCGCGCCGGTCGGGCGAGCCCGGGCGCCGTCGCCGGATGGAGCCGCCCGCAGACCCCGCCATCCCGCCGGATGTGCCGACCGGGGGTTTCCAGACCCCGCAGCGTCCGCCGCCGGATGAGCCGACCCGCGGCTTCCAGGGGCCCCCGTTTGACGAGCCGACTCGGGGCTTTCAGGCGCCGCAGCGTCCGCCGTTGGATGAGCCGACTCGGGGTTTTCAGGCGCCGCAGCGTCCGCCGCCGGACGCTCCGCCGCCTGGCCGGCGTTCGGCGTCGCACGCGGGCGTCGCGCCGGAAACGGTGCCGGGTTGGGGTTCGGCGCCAGGTTCGGACTCCACGAATGAACTGCCCACGGTTCCTCCGACGATGGAGCCGCCAGTCGAACCAGCCCGTGGCCGCAGGCGCGGTGCGCCCGAACGGCCCGAGCCGCCTCGTCGTCGCCGGCGGGCAGCTGGGGAGCCTGGGCCGCCGATGGGCGGGCCGCCAGGCGGGCCGCCGCCAGACGGGCCACCCCCGGGACGCCGCGGCCTGGACGACGCTGCGCCCCCGGGTGGACGACGGCGCGGGCCGGAGGGTGAGCCGTACCCCGGGCCGCCGCCGGGAGCGGGTCACGGTCCCGACCAGCGCCACGGTCCCGACCAGCATCACGGCCCCGATCAGCGCCATGGCGCGCCTGAGCAGGGGAAGCCGAAACGTCGCAAGTGGGGGCGCCGCAAGGCGGCTGAGCCGGAACGGGTCGAACCCCCGACCGGGGGCATGCCCACGGTGGCGCCCCAGGGGCCCGCCGGGCGGCGTGAACCGCCACTCGGCCGAGACGTTCCGAGACAGCCGGCGACCGAACAGATGTCGGTGCCCGCCGAGCCCGGGGCAGGTCCGGCACGTGGCAGGCCGGAGCTCGCGGCCCGGCCGCGCGGCGGCACCCGTACCGACCCTGCCGAGGTGGCGAGGTTCTCGGTGGGCCGTTCCGGTTTCGCGGCGCTGCTGGCCGGGGTACTCGCCACGATGCTGATCTTCGGATCCCGGCTGGACCTTCCGGTGTACGCGTTGGTGTGCTTCGTGGTGCAGGCGGGATTCGTGGCGGCCTGGACCTGGGGTGGACGCCCACCCGGGCCAATGGTGGTCGCCGGGGTGGGTCTGGTCGCCGCGCTCGCGGCCGACCTCACCGCCGTCTACTCGGCTGAGGCGTCCCTGGCCAGGCTCGGTTTCGTGGTGGCCGGGGCCTTCGTCCTCGGTGTGATCGGCCAGCTGGTACGTGGCAACGGCCGGGCGAACGTGACCGAGTCGATCGGGGCGGTCGCCGTGGCGACAGTGGGCGTGGTCGCGCTCGCGACCCCCATCCTGCTGGCGCGCTACCCGGTGGGCACCGAGGCCCTGATGGCGTGCATCTTGGCGGCCGGCGTGGCGTTGGTGGTGGCCCGGCTGTGTGACATGGTGCTGCGACAGCCGCGGATCTCGCCGCACGTACCGCGGGGGGCGCCGGGTGTCGTACTGGGCGCTATGGTCGGGACCGCGGTTGCCGGCTGGGCCGGTTCCGTGGTGGTCGGGCTGACGCCCGGGCTGGCCGCTGTCGCCGGTGTGGTGGTCGCCGTAGCGGCGGTACTCGCCGACCTGGGCATGGTGTTCGCCGAGACCGGCCGGCTGCTCGCCGGCGAGGACGCGTCCCGCTGGATGGTGCGGGCGATGCTCGGGCCGCTGGTCGCGGTCTCGGTGGCGGCGCCCGCCGCGTACCTGCTGAGCGTCCTGATGATCGTCAAGGGTTTCTGACCCCGTTGTCCTCGATACCCCTACACCCCGAGGAGAGTTCCCGGTGGCGAAGAGCGGCCGTAAGACGTGGATCGGTCTGCTGGTGGGCTTTCTGGTGCTGGTCGGGCTGCTGGTGGCGGCCGACCGTGGTGCCGCATGGGCGGCCGAAGGCCAGATCGCCGACCAGGTGGCGAAGAAGGCAGACCAGAACAAGATCACGATGCAGGGCGAGCCGGAGGTGACGGTCGAGGGCATCCCGTTCCTCACTCAGGTGATCGGCGGCGAGTACCAGGCCGTGGACATCCGGATGAAGGAGGTGTCCGTCGACGGCGTCAGGCTGGACTCGCTGGACATCCGGGCCACCAGCGTCAAGGCCAGCCTGAGTGACCTGCGCAGCGGCACCGGGGAGATCCGGGCCGCCCGGGTGACCGGGGACGCCACCGTCGGGTTCGGGCAGGTCGAGGAGCTGGTCGGGATCGACGGGGCCAAGGTCACCGGCAAGAACGGAAAGCTGCTGGTGCGCGCGCCGCTGAAGGCCGGTCCGGTGACGATCACCGCGCTGGCGACCGCCGACGTGAAGGTCTCGGACGGCTCGATCGCGATCGACGTCCAGAAGGTCACCGTGGCCGACGGTGAACTGCCGGACTATGCGCAGTCCGTGCTGGACACCTATGCCAACAGCTTGTCCCGGAAGATCCCGCTGCCGAAGTTGCCGTACGGGCTGAAGGTCGAGGGGGCGAAGGTCACCGACGCCGGTGTGGCCGCCACGGCCTCCGCGCAGGACGTACCGCTGAGTTCGTAGCCGCGCTGGCCGGCGTGGCATTCTTGTCCGGTGCCGGAGTGGTTGACGGGAGCGGTGGTCGCGCTGGTCGCGGTAGCTGCCGCGACCGGGTTGGGCCTGTGGTGGCGGCGCCGCAACGGCCGGATCCGCGAGCTGCCGGCCGGCACCGATCCGGCGCTGGGGGCGCCTGACCAACGAGTGCTTCTGGAGCTGGGGGTACGCCCAGGCGTACCGGCCACCCTGCTGCAGTTCTCCAGTGCGTTCTGCGCGCCGTGCCGGGCCACCCGGCGGATCTGCACCGATGTGGCCGCGATGCTCGACGGGGTACGACACGTCGAGGTCGACGCGGAACACCACCTGGACGCGGTACGCGCGCTCGGGGTGCTGCGTACCCCCACGTTGTTCGTGATCGACGCGCACGGGCGGGTGGTACGTCGCGCCAGCGGCCAGCCGACCAAAGCGCATGTGATCGCCAGCGTCGCTCCGCTGCTGGAACCCGGCGCCGGTCGCCCCGGTTGACAGGCCCGCCTGGATCATGGGGTCCAGATAGCGGGACGAGGGGCGTGGCGTGCCTCACGCGGCTGGTGAGCCGGGGCCGCCAACCGTGTTAGATTCCCACGCATGAGCACGCTGCTCACCAAACGGCGCGCGGTCGACCTGTGCCGCGTGGCCACCTGCTTGTGTCGCTCGTACTGACGAGCGGCGGCCTCAGCGTGCCTGTCTGATCGCTTCCTTCCTTTGCCGCACCCTCCAGCCGGATGACCCCGGTGCTGGCTGTGTGCCGTCGCTCAAATAGGCCTATTTGTCCAGCCTTGGGAAGAAGTGATGGCAATGATTGATCCGCGTGCCAGCCGGTTCGCCGCATGGCTGACCACCGCGGTGCTGGTGGGTGTACTGATCACCGGATCCGGCTGGCTGGCCCTGGCGCAGGCCGCGGTGTTCGCGGTCACGGCGTACCGGCCGCGCTATGGGCCGTACGGCCTGCTCTACCGGATGCTCGTGGCGCCCCGGCTCGATCCGCCGACCGAGGGGGAGCCCGTCGCCCCGGTGCGGTTTGCCCAGTTAGTGGGATTGGGCTTCGCGGTCGCCGCCGCCGCCGGATACCTCACCGGCGGGGTGCTGTTCGGCGCCGTGGCGGCCGGCCTCGCGTTGATGGCCGCGTTCTTGAATGCCGCGTTCGGCCTGTGCCTCGGGTGCGAGGCGTACCTGTTGATCCGCCGTCTCACCAACCGCACGCCAACCCGCGTAACAACCTCGTGAAGGAGTAGAAGGATGAGCCGTGACACCGCACTGGTCACACCCGACTGGGCTGAAAAGAATCTGAACGCCGACGGGGTCGTGTTCGTCGAAGTCGACGAGGACACCGCCGCGTACGACGGCGGCCACATCCCCGGGGCCGTGAAGCTGGACTGGAAGACCGACCTGCAGGACCAGGTACGCCGGGACTTCGTCAACAAGGAGCAGTTCGAAAAGCTGCTGTCCTCCAAGGGGATCGGCAACGACGACACCGTGGTCCTCTACGGAGGCAACAACAACTGGTTCGCCGCGTACGCGTACTGGTACTTCAAGCTCTACGGCCACCGCGACGTGAAGCTGCTCGACGGTGGCCGCAAGAAGTGGGAGCTGGACGCGCGGACCCTGGTCACCGACGTGCCGGAGCGCACCCCGGCCGAGTACGTCGCGCAGCAGCAGGACTCCTCGATCCGGGCGTTCCGCGACGAGGTGACCGAGGCGATCGGGGCGAAGAACCTGGTCGACGTACGGTCTCCCGACGAGTACGCCGGCCGCCTGCTGGCACCGGCCCACCTGCCCCAGGAACAGTCCCAGCGGGGTGGCCACATCCCGACCGCGGCCAGCGTGCCGTGGAGCAAGGCCGCCAACGAGGACGGCACCTTCCGCAGTGACGACGAGCTGCGGCAGATCTACACCGCGGCCGGTGTCGACTGGGCGAAGCCGACCATCGCGTACTGCCGGATCGGGGAGCGTTCCAGCCACACCTGGTTCGTGCTGCGGGAGTTGCTCGGCGGCTCCGACGTGAAGAACTACGACGGCTCGTGGACCGAGTACGGCTCCCTGGTGGGCGTACCGATCGCGGTCGGCGACGAGCCCGGCAAGCCCTGAAGGCAGGAGTGAGGAATGAGCGTGGCAGACACCTGCGCGGCACCGGATCAGGCAGCGCCTCTTCCGGCCAGCGTGGACCTTGAGAAGGAGACAGTGATCGCCGGCGTGGTGCTCGCCGACGGTGAGCCGGTCAGCGGTGCGTACGTCCGGCTGTTGGACGCCACCGGCGAGTTCACCGCCGAAGTGGTGACCTCCCCAGAGGGGGCGTTCCGGTTCTTCGCCGCTCCCGGCAAATGGACCGTCCGCGCCCTGTCCCGGGCCGGCAACGGAGACGCCGACGTTTCGGCGCAGCGCGGCATCAACCAGCTCACGCTGCCGGTGGCGCAGGAGTGACGTACCGCCGGCGTCCCGGGTAGACCGTGTCGCCGGTGGGACGCGTACGACGACCCCGGCCGGGTGCAAGTCCTGGCCGGGGTCTCTCGTCGTCTGGGCACGGCCCGGCCGGGATCCCGTTGCCTTTCGGTGGCCTGAAAAGATGTGTGGATGAGTTGCCCGAGACAGCGCTCCACCGCGCGCCACGCCTTCGCTGAGACCCCGCTGTGACAGAGCTGCTGCGGCGCCGGTGGCTGGTGGTACTGATCGCGGCGTGGGGGCTGCTGTTGCTGACGCTGGGCCTGGCGGTCGGGTACGGCGGCGCGGGCTCCGCGGCCGAGCAGGGCGACATCGCCGAGGCGCGCGCGCCGGTGGACGCCACCGCGGTGGAGCTGGTCAACGCGGTCGGCAGCACCGCCGCGGTACGCGTCTGGCCGTACCAACTGCTCGCGGAGTGCCGGATCACCCTGGTGCGTGGCGGGGTCGAGTACCACCGCCGGATCGAGTTGTTCACCCGCCCCGGCACAGAGCGTGCCCTGCTCACGAACCTCGCCCAGCGGCTCCCGAAGGGGTATCAGGCGGAGACGTACGCCGGCGATGACGGGGCCCGGTTGGCAGGGCAGGCGGACGGTTTCGTGAAGCTGGTCGGCAAGACCACACGCCGCGGGGTGGTCACGGTGGACCTGCGTACCGGGTGCCGGCCGGAAGCCGGGCCGGTGACGGACCTGCGGGTTTCGCCGACCCGGGCCGAACGGCTGCGGCTCGCCGGCGTCCTGGAGCTGGCCGGGGTGACGGATCGTGGGGCACGGTGGCGTACCGGCGAGATCGATTGTGGCGAGTCGGTCGTACGGTCGGTCCGCCTGGCCGTACGCGACGTACCGGCCCGGCCGTTGCAGGATTCCGCCGAGCTGGTGCCCCCGGACGCCCGGGTGCTGCTGGGTGGCGAACGGTTGCTGGCGTACCGGCAGGGCGCTGTGTCAGTGGTCGTCGAGGTGCGCGGCGAGCGGCTGTGGGTCACCAGCACGTCGGCGACCTGCTGAACTCGGCCGCGTCATATGCTCTGGCCTGTGTGGGACGTGGTGTACGTAGGGGTACAGGTCGCGGGATTCGGTGCGCTCGCGGGCGTACTGGGATACCTGGCGCTGCGGCTGGGGCGGCACGAGTGAGCGGCACGGGCGGCAGCGACCCGTTCCGGGGAGGGCAGTACGACGTGGAGCCATACCCCTATTCCGAGACCACCGACCTGCGGTCCGGGCCGGATCTGCACCCGGCGTTACTCGGGCTGCTGCCCTACGTCGGGGTCTGGCGCGGTCGTGGCCAGGGCGGCTATCCGACGATCAAGGACTTCGAGTACGGCCAGGAGGTGCGGTTCAGTCACGACGGCCGGCCGTTCCTGTACTACGAGTCCCGCTCCTGGCTGCTCGACGCGGACGGCGAAGCGGTACGCCCGACGGGCCGCGAGGTGGGCTGGTGGCGACCCGCGCCCGACGATTCACTCGAGGTGCTGCTCAGCCACCCCACCGGGATCATGGAGCTCTACGTCGGCCAGATCGACGGTACGAAGGTCGAGATCGCCACGGACGCGGTGCTGCGTACGTCCACCGCGAAGGAGGTCGCCTCCGGGCACCGGTTGTACGGCATCGTCGAGGGCGCCCTGATGTACGCGTACGACATGGGTGCCGTGGGCCAGCACCGGCAGCCGCACCTGTCCGCCCGGTTGGAGCGCGTCGCCGGCTGACCGGCCCCGGGACGCCCCGCGGGTCAGATCGGATAGCCCAACAGCTCCCGGATCCGCTCGGTGTGGGGTGAGACCGTGAGCTTCACGTCGTCGAGCTGGGTGATCGGGACGATGCCGCGTACCGAGGAGGTGAACCACACTCCGTCGGCGGCTTCGAGATCGGCCGCACCAGCCATCTCTTCGGCGGCCCGCCACCCCAGGTCACCGGCGTGGTCGAGCAGGTGGCGGCCAGTGGTGCCGGGCAGAATCCCGGTCGTGGTCGGTACGGTGCACAGCCGCGACCCGGACAACCACACCAGCGTGGACGTGGGGCCTTCCAGGGCGTGCCCGTCGCTGGAGAGCCACAGTACGTCGTCGAAACCGCGGGACTGGGCCCAGCGCTGGGACGCCATGTTCACCGCGTACGACAGTGACTTCACCCCACCGAGCAGCCAGGGCGCCGGTCCGCGGGCATCCGCGGTGTACCCCAGCGAGGCGGTGGCGACCCGTACCCCCAGGCGCCGGGCCTGCCGGACCTGCGGGCCGATCCTGGCGATCGTCGCGTAACAGGTCACCGGGCCGCCGTCCTCCGGGCCCCGGGTGCAGACCAGCCGCAACGCGCCCTCCCGCTCGGCCGGCCAGGCGCCGCAGGCCAGCCTCGCCAGCTCACGTCGTGCCCCGACGTCGGGGAGTTGCAGCTCCAGCCGCTGTGCCGAGCGGGCCATCCGGGCCATGTGGGCCTCGAACAGCCAGGGCGAGCCGCCCCGGACGTGCATCGTCTCGAAGACCCCGTCGCCGCGCACCGCGCCGAGATCGTCCGCGCGGAGGATCGGAGCGTCGGCGGGCACCAGCCCCTGACCGAGTACGGCGACCACACGTTCCATCCTCGCGAGAGTAGTCGCCCAGGGACGTGCCCCGGCGGCGGCCGGCGCTCTCACCGCGCCGACATATGATCGAACGTATGTCGGGATCTTCACTCGCCGAGGCGCTGCGGGCACGTGGGCTACGGGTGACCGCGCAACGGCAGATGGTCCTGGACGCGGTGCGTACGCTCGGGCACGCCACGCCTGAGCAGATCCACGCGAAGGTGCGCCGAGCCGCCGCCGGGGTGAACATCACCACCGTCTACCGCACCCTGGAGCTGCTGGAAGACCTCGGGCTGGTGACCCACACCCACCTCTCCCACGGGGCTCCGACGTACCACGCGGCGGGTGAGGAGGCGCACGTCCACCTGGTGTGTCACGCCTGCGGGACGGTCGACGAGGCGCCCCGCGACCTGCTCGAACCGTTGGCGGCGAAGCTGGAGTCCGAGCGCGGCTTCCTGGTCGACATCGGCCACGTGGCGTTGTTCGGGGTGTGCCCGCAGTGCGGCGCCCGGGGATCCGGCGGGGCGACCCGATGACACTTACCTGCAGCGACATGACAGTCCGGCGGGGCGCGATGACGACGTACGGAGGTGTGCGATGGCGGCGGTGACCGTGGAGGGTGTCGACGCGGGGGTGCCGGCGCACTACGGCGACCCGATGCGGGAGCAACGGACGCTGGCCGAGCGGGCCGGTGTGGTGGACCGAGGGAACCGGGGTGTGGTGGCGGTCTCCGGCCCGGAGCGGCTGAGCTGGCTGCACAACATCACCACCCAGCACCTTCTGGGGCTGCCGCCGTACCAGGGGACCGAGACGTTGGTGCTGTCCCCGCACGGGCATGTCGAGTTGCATGCGCTGGTGGTCGACGACGGCGAGACCACGTGGCTGGACACCGAGCCCGGCGCCGTACCCGACCTGCTGGGATTCCTGGAGAAGATGAAGTTCTTCACCCAGGTCGAGCTGACTGACGCCTCAGCGGAGTACGCGGTCCTCTCGGTGGTCGGGCCGGAGACGCTGTCCGCGCTGAAGCTGGATCTCGATGAGCCCGACGTGTTGTCGCCGCCGGAGCCGAAGTTCCCGAGCGGCACGGTGCCGTCGCGGCCGACCGCGGTCTACCCGGCGACCGCGCTGCCCGACGGCGTTGTGGCGCGGCGGATGCCGTACGGGGTGGACCTTCTGGTGCCGCGGCCCCGGGTCGCCACGACGATCGCCGCGCTGGGGCTCCCGACCGCCGGGATCTGGGCGTACGAGGCGCTTCGGGTGGCCACTCGTACGCCCCGGCTCGGGCCGGACACCGACCACCGCACGTTGCCGCACGAGGTGGGCTGGATCGCCACCGGCGTACACCTGGAGAAGGGTTGCTACCGCGGGCAGGAGACCGTCGCCAGGGTGCACAACCTGGGCCGACCGCCGCGTCGCCTGGTGCTGCTGCACCTCGACGGCAGCTCTGACACGCTGCCACCGCCCGGCACCGACGTGACCTCTGACGGCCGCCGGGTCGGCTTTCTCGGTACGGCCGTGCACCACTACGAGTGGGGCCCGGTCGCGCTCGCCGTGCTCAAACGCAACGTCTCCGACGACGCGACGCTCGCCGTGGCGGACTTCGCGGCATCGATCGACGCGGACTGACCGGCGGCGCGGATCTGGACCACCCGTAGCGCGGACCCACCCCGACGCGGCGACTCGCACTGACCCGCGACGCAGGGGGAACGCCGGGATCACGAGATTGTCGCCACCCGGTCAATTCTGTCGACATCAGACCCGGCATCCGCGACCCTGAAACGTCCGCGTCACACTCATCCGTCTGGGGAGTCCGGGTGCTGTCATCGCGATCCGCCGTGTCTGAGTCACTCGATCAGTCCCTGCACGCGCCACCGAAACGTTCCTGGGTCCTGGTCGGACTGACCGGCCTGGGCGCCCTGTTCGCGATCCAGTCCTGGTTCGGCACCTGGCTGACGATGCAGCTCACCGTCAGCGGCGTACGGGACTCCTTCGACGACTTCGGGATCAGCTATTTCGGGGCGCCCGGCATCGGGTACGGCGTCGGGAACCTGCTGTTGGCGGTGCTGCTGGGCCTCGCGTTGTGGCGTACCGGACGGTGGCGCAGCTGGTTGTCGTACGCGGCGCTGGCGGTGTGTGCCGTGATGGTGGCCGCTCTGGCGTTGGTGCTTGTCCGGCTGGGTGACATCGAGGCCGCCGCGGCGGCGGAGGTGATCCGGCTCCGGGACTCGGTGGACGGGCTGCCGTCGTACGTCGCGTTTCGGGCCGGTACTCCGGGGCTGATCGTGGCGGCGCTCGCCACGCTGCTGTTCGCGCTGGTCGCGGTGCAGCTGTCGAATCCCCGGCGGGGTCTGAGGATCCAGGCGGTCGCCGGGGTCGTGCTGTGCGCTGTCGCCGCCGTGATGCCGTGGATGCGGCTGTGGATCGTCGACGACCTGCGTCCGGGCAACGGGCTGGAACAGCGGTACTTCTGGCTGTGGAGCAACCTGGTCGAGTGCGTTGGCGTGCTGGTCGCCGTGTTGGTGCTGGCCAGGCTGGTGTACGGCGGGATGCGGGCCCCGAGCTACGCCCGCCACCGGTGGGCGATCGGGTCAGCGATGCTGGCTCTGGGGATCTTTCTCGTCGCTCAAGTCATCGAAGTCGAGTACCGGGCACGAGCCGTTGACCTGCGGGAGCTGGTCTCCGAGGTGCTCGATGCGCGCAGCACCGGGGCAGGTGCCCTGATGGGCGCGGGCGCCGTACTGCTCGCCACCGCGATGGTGCGCTCCTGGTGGCACGGCAGGGAGGAAGTGATCCCGGCGGCGCCCGGCGACAGCTGGCTGCCGGCCCGGATCCGCGAGCGGCAGACCTGACTCCGGCCACCCCACCGACCTGCCGGCCGGGGACGTGGCAGGATCGCCAGCATGGCCAACGGCACGCTGATCACCGTCGCGCCCACCGGTGCGGAATCGCTCAAGGCCGACGTACCGGCGCTTCCGGTGACCCTGGAGGAGCTGGTCGGTACGGCGGGGGAGTGCGAGGCGCTCGGCGCCAGCGTGATTCACGTACACATCCGGGATGACGCGGCCCGGCCGAGCCTGGACCTCGACCGGCTCCGTGACACGGTGGCGGCGTTGCGCTCGGAAACCCAGCTGGTGGTGCAACTGTCCACAGGGGGAGCGGTCACCGATCCCGAGGCTGATCGGCTCCGGGTTCTCGACGCCGACCCTGACATGGCGTCCTGCACCATGGGGACCACCAACTTCGGCGACGACGTGTTCCTCAACCGCTGGGAGTTCATCGTCGACCTGCACACCCGGATGCAGGAACGCCAGGTGGTGCCGGAGTACGAGATCTTCGATCTGGGTCATCTCTGGTCACTGGCCCGGCTGCTGGACCGGTACGGACTGCCGTACGGCGGTCACGTGCACGTGGACTTTGTGACCGGCGTGCCAGGCGGGATGCCGGGCACCGCCGAGACGGTGGTGGCCGCGAAGCAGTTGGCCCGGGAGGTGCTGCCGGCGGACGCGACATTCTCCGCGACCGGGATCGGCCGTACCACCCTGC
>JBOGDK010000023.1:0-24578 GCA_050701795.1 Micromonosporaceae bacterium | reverse complement strand
AGCACTGAGCCTGGACACCACCCGCCCCGCGCCGGCCGCGGCCCGCGTGCCCGCGGCCGCCCGTCTGCCGAGCTTTCCGTGGGACGCGCTGGTCCCGTACCGGGAGAAGGCGTCCGGCCACCCCGGCAGCGTTGTGGATCTTTCGATGGGCACGCCGGTCGACCCCACCCCGGCGGTGGTACGTGACGCCCTCGCGGCCGCCGCCGACGCTCCCGGATACCCGCTCACCGCGGGCTCGCCGGAGTTGCGGAAGGTGCTCGCCGACTGGGTTGGCCACCGCTGCGGCGCCGCCGGTATCGGGGTGGACGGCGTACTGCCGACCATCGGCACCAAGGAGGTCGTCGCCTGGCTCCCGACGCTGCTCGGCCTCGGGCCAGGCGACGTCGTGGTGTATCCCCGGTTGGCGTACCCGACGTACGAGATCGGCGCCAGGCTGGCCGGGGCCACCCCGGTGGCCGCCGATTCGTTGACCTCGCTGGGTCCGTCCCGGGTCCGGCTGATCTGGCTGAACTCGCCGTCGAACCCGACCGGCCGGGTGCTGCCGCCGGCGCATCTGCGCAAGGTGGTCGACTGGGCACGGGAACGCGGCGCCGTCCTCGCCAGCGACGAGTGCTATCTGGAGCTGGGCTTCGACTCCGCGGCCGTGTCGGCGCTGTCGGTGTGCGACGGCGACTACCGCGGCGTGCTCTCCGTACATTCGTTGTCGAAGCGTTCCAACCTGGCCGGTTACCGGGCCGGGTTCGTCGCGGGGGATCCGGCCCTGGTCGCTGAGCTGCTCGAAGTGCGCAGACACGGTGGGATGATCGTGCCCGCGCCGGTGCAGGCCGCGATGGTCGCCGCCCTGTCCGACCCGACTCATGTCGAAGCACAGCGTCAGCGATACGCCGTCCGCCGCGAACAGCTGCGGGCCGCTCTCCAGACGGCCGGCTTCGCTATCGAGCACTCCGAAGCCGGGCTCTACCTGTGGGCGACCCGCGGCGAGGACTGCTGGCAGACCGTGGAGTGGTTCGCTGATCGGGGGATCCTGGTCGCCCCGGGCAGCTTCTACGGCACGGACGGCGTATTGCACGTGCGGGTTGCGCTGACCGCGACCGACGAACGCGTCGCCGCCGCCGTCTCCCGCCTGTGAGGTTCACACCCGGGAGCCCGCCGATATGAAGGTTGGGCTAAATCGTTTGTCGCCGACCAGCCCGGCCGGATAGGAAGCTTGCATGCTAAGTGGCGGCAAGGTCGGGCTCAGGGCCCGGCACGAGGACGACATCCCCATCCTGCAGGCCGAGCTTCACGGCGACGTCGTCAACGCCTCGCGGGCCGAAGGTGGGCCGTGGCGGCCGATCACGCCCGGCTCGAAGGAGTCGCCGTTCGTGGTGGACGACAAGGAGCAGCGGCACATCCCGTTCTCCGTGATCGAGCTGGACGGCGGCACGCTGGTCGGCGCCGCGTCGCTGTGGAGCATCGACCAGCACAACCGTTCCGCGCACATCGGGCTGGGGCTGCTGCCGTCCGTCCGCGGCAAGGGCTACGGCACCGACGTGGTCGCGGTGCTGTGCCATTACGGTTTCGTCGTACGCGGCCTGCAGCGGCTGCAGATCGAGACGCTGTCGGACAACGCCGCGATGCTGCGCTCCGCCGAGCGAAACGGCTTCGTCCGCGAGGGCGTGCTGCGCTCCTCGGCCTGGGTGATGGGCGAGTTCCAGGACGAGGTGCTGCTCGGGCTTCTCGCCCAGGACTGGAAGCCGGACTCGAAAGGCTAGGCTGCCGCCTGTCGGTCACGGGCGGGCCGACACCAGCTGAGACGGCCCCTCAGTTGTGGGCGTGCAGGTCGGTGTTGAGGGCTATGCCGCGGCCCTGCCGGGATCGCGCCTCGATGGCGCCGGTGACCGAGTTGCGCAGGAACAGCAGCCCGGAGCTGCCGGACAGCTCGCGGGCCTTCACCACCCGGCCGTCCGGCAGCGTGACCTTGGTGCCGGCGGTGACGTAGCAACCGGCCTCCACGACACAGTCATCGCCGAGTGAGATCCCGATCCCGGCGTTGGCGCCGAGCAGGCAGCGCTCACCGATCGAGATCACTTCCTTGCCGCCGCCGGAGAGCGTGCCCATGATCGAGGAGCCGCCACCCACGTCGGTGCCGTCGCCGACCACCACGCCGGCGCTGATCCGACCTTCCACCATCGACGCGCCGAGGGTGCCCGCGTTGAAGTTGACGAATCCCTCGTGCATCACGGTGGTGCCGGGGGCGAGGTGGGCGCCGAGGCGTACCCGGTCGGCGTCGGCGATCCGTACCCCGGAGGGGAGTACGTAATCGGTCATCCGGGGGAACTTGTCCACGCCGTACACCTGCACCGGGCCGCGTCGGCGGAGTCGGAGCCGGGTCTGTTCGAAGTCTTCGACCGGGCAGGGACCGTGGTTGGTCCAGACCACGTTGGAGAGGGTGCCGAACAGGCCGTCGAGGTTGACGGCGTGCGGGCGTACCAGCCGGTGGGAGAGCAGGTGCAGCCGCAGGTACGCGTCCGCCGCGTCGGCCGGTGGCGCGGTCAGGTCGGCCTGCGTGAGGACCACCCGGGTACGCACCCCCCGCTCCGCCTGCGCACCGGCGAGCGCCGTCAACTCGCCCGGCTCGCCGGTGCCCTTCGGTCCCTCACCCAGCGCCGGGGCCGGATACCAGGTGTCGAGCACCTTGCCGTCTGGGGTCTCGGTCGCCAGGCCGTACGCCCAGGCGCCGTCGGTGGAATAGCTGCTCACGGCGTACCACGGTAGTCGGCGTACAGGCTGGTGGGTGAGGCAGCCCACGGCGAAATTGATGGCGTCGTTGTCGTACCCCGGGGAGAGGATGGACCGGCGAGGCCGTGCCCTGCCGATCTTCAGCCGGCTGCGACGGGCCCAGACGACGACCGGCGGCGTTGCAGACGAAGGTTCCCAGACCACCCAAGCTCGTCAGAACAGCTCAGGTTGTCAGCGCTTGGGGTGGTCTGGGAACCTTCGCCGCCTGGATACAACACCGGTATCCAGGCGAACCTGCGCCTTGCCGGCGGAGGTGCCGAGTCCCGCCGCGACGCGGCGGGCGACTCGCATTGGCGTTGCGGGAGTCGGCACCTCCGATAGCCGCCTGGATCCCGTCTCGCTCGACCAAGATCGACAGGACACGGCCTGGGCCTGAAAGGACCTTTCATGCAACTCGCCCCCTACCGTCGGGTGCTGTCGCTGTCCGGCGTGAAATCGCTGCTCGCGTTGTCGATGCTGGCCCGGATGCCGGTGCTCGCGGGCAGCATGGTGCTCACCCTGTACGTCGTGCTGGAGCTGAAGCAGGGCTTCGGCGCCGCCGGCGCGGTGTTCGCGGCGTGCATCTTCGGGGCCGCGGTGGGGCAGCCGATGTTGGGCCGGTTCACCGACCGGTACGGGTTGCGGCCGGTCGCGGTGGTGGGCACCGTGGCGTCGGCGACGTTCTGGGCCTGCGCCGGGTTCCTGCCCTATCCGGCGTTGCTGGCGACGGGCTTCCTGGCCAGCCTGGTCCAGGTCCCGGTGTTCACGACCTCGCGGCAGGGGATCGCCGCGCTGGTGCCCGAGGAACACCGGCGTGCCGCGTACTCGCTGGACTCGATCGCGGTCGAGCTGTCGTACATGGCCGGTCCGTCGGTCGGTGTGGTCATGGTGACCCAGACGTCGGCGCAGCTGGCGATCTGGGCGGTGGGCCTCGGTGTGGTCGCGACCGGTGTCGGGTTCTTCCTGCTCAACCCACCGATGCGGGCGGAGGGCGAAGGGCCCGCCCCGGGGGTACGGATGCGGCTGCGTACCTGGATGCGCCCCGGCATTGTTGCCGTGCTGATCGCGGTCGGCGGTGCCACGCTGGTGCTCGGCGCCACCGAGGTGGTGGTCGTGGCGGTGCTGAAGGACGCCGGCGAGCTCGGCTGGGCGAGCCTGGTGCTCGCCGCGTGGGGGCTCTACTCGATGACCGGCGGTGTGGTGTACGGCGGTCTGTCGCGGGCACCGGGTCCGATCCCGTTGATGCTGCTGCTGGGGCTGTGCACGCTCCCGTTGGCGTTCGCCGGCAACTGGTTCTGGTTGTGCGTGGCGTTGCTGCCGGCGGGCCTGATGTGTGCGCCCACGCTGGCGGGTGCCGCCGACGCGATGAGCCGGCTGGCGCCCCCGTCGGTACGCGGCGAGGCGATGGGCTATTACGGAGCCGCGATCAACATCGGACTCGCGGTGGGTACCCCGGCGGCCGGGTTGGCGGTCGACCTGGTCGGCCCCGCCTGGGGTTTCGTGGTGGCCGGTGGTGGCGGTGTCGTGGTGGCGCTGGTCGCGGCGGTGCTGCAACGGCTGGGCCGCCGGAGTCAGGCCGCTGACCAGCGCCCGGACGGCGTCGAACCCGCGGTGATCGCCACGACGGCCCCGCCCGCCACGGCTCAGCCCGCCACGGCCGAGCCTGCCGCGGCCGAGCCTGCCGCGGCACAGCCCGCCACGGCACAGCGGGTTCAGTAGGGTCGGTGGCCATGACCTTCAGCTCCGAGGTGCTCGCCGACCCGGTCGCGTTGACCCGCGCTCTGGTGGACATCGAGTCCGTGTCCGGCAACGAGCAGGCCGTCACCGACGCCGTGGAAGTGGCGCTGCGTACCAACCCCGCCCTTGAGGTGGAACGCGACGGCAATGTGGTGTCGGCGCGTACCGGGCTCGGCCGGGCGCAGCGGGTGCTGTTGGCGGGCCACCTGGACACCGTCCCGGTCGCGGACAACCTGCCGTCCCGGGTGGACGGCGAGATGATCTACGGCTGCGGTACGTCCGACATGAAGTCCGGTGCCGCGATCGCGCTGCACCTCGCGGCGACCCTGACCGCGCCCGGGTACGACCTGAGCTACCTCTTCTACGACTGCGAGGAGATCGAGGCGGCACGCAACGGGCTGAACCGGATCTCCGCCTCCCGCCCGGACTGGCTGGAAGCAGACTTCGCGATCCTGTTGGAGCCGACGTACGGGCTGGTCGAGGCGGGCTGCCAGGGCACCATCAAGGTCCAGGTACGGGTGCCCGGCACCAGGGCGCACTCGGCCCGGAGCTGGCTCGGGGACAACGCCATCCACCAGGCGGCGGATGTGCTCAACCGGTTGCGTGGCTACCAGGCTCGTACGGTCGAGATCGACGGTTGCACGTACCGGGAGGGAATGAACGCGGTCGGCGTTTCGGGCGGGGTGGCCGGTAACGTGATCCCGGACGAGTGCGTGGTCACGGTCAACTACCGGTTCGCCCCGGACCGGGACGAAGCGGCCGCCGAGGCGCACCTGCGCGAGCTGTTCGACGGGTACGCCGCCGAGGTCACGGACTCGGCCCCCGGCGCGCTACCGGGGCTCACCGCGCCGGTGGCGCAGAAGTTCCTGGCCGCCGTGGGGCAGCCGCCGCGGGCGAAGCTGGGATGGACGGACGTGTCGCGGTTCTCGGCGCTGGGCGTACCGGCGCTGAACTTCGGGCCGGGGGATCCGAACCTCGCCCACAAGCCGGAGGAACGGGTGGAGATCCCGTTGATCCGGGACGGCGCCGACGTGCTGCGCCGCTGGTTGGGATCCTGAGGCCGTCTTCGAGCGGCTCGCGCGACCCGTGGATACGGTGAGGGCATGCGAAGCGATCCAGGAGACAGCGCGCCGGGTCCGGTGCGCCGGCAGTCGAACGCCAGACTCGCCGGTGGGCGGCGCACCACCGACCAGCAACTGCTTGATTCGCGGGCGGCGCGGGACTGGATGCACACCGACCCGTGGCGGGTGCTGCGGATCGTCTCCGAGTTCGTGGAAGGCTTCGAGTCGTTGGCCGAGCTGGGGCCGGCGGTCAGCGTGTTCGGGTCGGCCCGCAGCAAGCCGGGCAGCGAGGAGGCCGTACTCGCGGAGAAGTTGGGCGGCGCGTTGGCCGAGGCCGGGTACGCCGTGATCACCGGCGGCGGCCCTGGTGTGATGGAGGCGGCGAACAAGGGCGCCACCGAGGCGGGCGGGCGCTCGGTGGGGCTGGGTATCGAGCTGCCGTTCGAGCAGGGCATCAACGACTGGGTCGATGTCGCGATCAACTTCCGGTACTTCTTCGTACGCAAGACGATGTTCGTGAAGTACGCCCGGGCGTTCTGTGTGCTTCCGGGCGGGTTCGGGACCATGGACGAGCTTTTCGAGGCGCTCACCCTGGTGCAGACCGGCAAGGTGACCCGGTTCCCGGTGGTGCTGCTCGGGACGTCGTACTGGCGCGGCCTGCTGGACTGGCTGCGAGAGTCGATGGCCGCCGGCCACAAGATCAACCACGCGGATCTGGAGTTGGTGTGCCTCACCGACGACGTGGCCGAGGCGGTACGCCACATCCTGGACGCCGACGCTGACCGGGCCTCGTCACAGGCGGAGACGGAACGGGCCGCTGGGCAACCCCCGGTGGAGAGCTGACGTGGCGGCGATCTGCGTCTTCTGCTCGTCCTCACAACTCATTGATCCCCGGTTCCTGCGGCTGGCACGGACAGTAGGTACGCAGCTGGCGCGACGTGGCCACACTCTGGTTTCCGGCGGCGGTTGCGTGTCGATGATGGGCGAGCTGGCCGGCGGGGCACGCGACGGCGGGGCCCGTACGGTCGGCGTGATTCCGGAGTCGTTGGTGGCGCTGGAGGTCGCCGACCGGTCGGCCGACGAGCTGATCGTCACGGCGGACATGGCCGAGCGGAAGGCCCTCATGATCGAGAAGGCGGACGCGTTCCTGGCTCTGCCCGGGGGCATCGGCACCTTGGACGAGCTCTTCGAGGTGTGGACCACCGCCACATTGCGGTTGCACGCGAAGCCTTGCGTGGTGCTCGATCCGGACGGGTTCTATGCCGGCCTGTTGGACTGGCTGCGTGAGCTGGCGGCGTCGGGATTCGTACGGGCGGACGCAATGCCGATGCTCCGGGTGGTGGATGCGGTCCCCGAAGCGTTCACCGTGATCGAGGAGGCGCTGGCTTCCTGACGGCCCCCCGGTCACCGCGTGGTGAATCGTCGTGCCACGATCTTCGTATGCCGCAATTCCTGCTGCTCGTGGTGATCGCGCTGGTGGTGGCCGCACTGGTGTTCGGGATCGGTGCCCTGATGACCGGGTCCGACCCGGGTCTGGTGCCGGCGGAGCCGGACGACGCGTCCCGCGGGCTGCCCGGCACCCGGCCGCTGGTCGAGGGCGACCTGAAGGCTGCCCGGTTCGACACCGCGCTCCGGGGCTACCGGATGTCGCAGGTGGATGCCGCCCTGGCCCGGACCGCGTACGACATCGGGTTCAAGCAGGAGATGATCGAGGCGCTGCGGGCCGAGGTGCTGGCGCTGCGGGAGGGTCGTACCGAGGACGCTGACGTGCTGCGCAAGGCACGTGAGGCGGCAGCCGGGGAGTCTGCGCCGGCGCCGGCCCCCGATGGCGCCGCTGGTCCAGCCGATGCCGGTGCTCCGGCCCCGGCCGAGCACGCGAAACAGCCGGAGTGAGTACGACGGGCAGCGACCTCGTGGTGGGTCCCGACGGCCTGGCCCGGTGCCCGTGGGGGGCCGCGCCCGAGATCTACGTCTCGTACCACGACACCGAGTGGGGCAAGCGGGTCGAGGGCGACGACGCGCTGTTCGAACGGCTCTGCCTGGAGGCGTTCCAGTCGGGGCTGTCGTGGTTGACGATCCTCCGCAAGCGGGAGGCGTTCCGGGCCGGGTTCGCCAGGTTCCGGATCGCGCGGGTCGCCGAGTTCGGGCCCGACGATGTGGCCAGGCTGCTCGCCGACTCGGGGATCGTACGGAACCGGGCCAAGATCGAGGCGGCGGTGCGCAACGCCCGGGTCGCGCTCGAACTGCCGGACGGGCTGGCGAAGCTGTTGTGGTCGTACGCGCCGGACCCGCCCCGGCCCCGTCCCCGGAATCTCGCCGAGGCGGCGTCCGTGACGGCCGAGTCGACCGCGATGAGCCGGGAGCTGAAGCGTCGCGGGTGCCGGTTCGTGGGGCCTACCACGGCGTACGCCCTGATGCAGGCGACCGGGATGGTCGACGACCACCTGGCTGGCTGCTGGGTTCCTGCCGGGTGATGCCGACCCGGCCCGTGCGGGGCGGGCGCGCGGTGGCCGGTTGACTGCCGTACTCCCGTGGGGTGTTTGGATAAGGCCATGGCGCACTGGTTGGTCGTGGTCCCGCAGGAACGGCACCTCATGGAGCTGATGTATCACCACGATGCCGTGGAGTTGCCGGTCGAACCCGGCGGTGTCCTGGCGGTGGGCGACGATGTGGCGTTGGCGGCTGGATCCCCGCTCGCGGTGTTCGGGCTGGGACGGGTCACGAGCCGTACCGACGCTGATCTTGATCCAGACGACCCGGACGCTCCGGAACCAGGCGACAGTGCCGCCGAGGCCCTGACGGTGCGGTACACGCATCGGGTGCTCGACACCCCGCTTGCCTACCAGGTCGCCACGCCGCCTCGCCCCGGTCACCCGCAGTCGATGGACGCCACCGGATACTCCGCACTCGTCGCCCAGGCTGGTTCCGAACACGCGGTCACCGCGCCTCGTACCCGCTGGCTGGTGGGGGTTGATCTGCCGATCGAGGCCAGTTCGCCAGCAGAGGCGGTACGGCAGTTCTGGACGTACGTCACCGAACTCGGCCCCAGCGAGCTGCCGGCGTTCGTCTCCCCGGCTGACGACGAGCTGAGGATGCAGGTGTACGTGCTCGGTGAGGAGGCCAACCTCGACCCCGAGGAAGAGGAGGACGAGTGAGTGTGCCTCTGCCCGGCGGCTCCCCTGATCGGCGACAGGATGACCCCAGTGGCCGCCGGCCACTTGGTGACGACCCGGCGTGGGTCGGCCGCACCGTCGACCGGGCGGCGCACCGGCGAGGCGACGCGGAGTGGCTCTCCAAGGCGTGGCAGCGAGGCCGGGTGGTGGTGGTCGACGGCAACCATGCCCTGGTGGTGGGGGATCCACCGTCGTTGGTGATGGTCGATGCCGGGGCCGCACCGGACGGAGACCGGCTGTTCCTCGGTGTCGACGCTGACGATGTGCCGTACTTCGCGGTGGCAGGTGAGCCGCCGGAGCTGGACGGCGCGAGTTCAGCGACGTTACGGTTGGTCGGAGCGTTGCTCAGCGCCCGGGACGCGGACCTGTTCGCCACCGCGGCCGGACTGGTCAACTGGCACACCCGGTACCGGTTCTGCCCTACGACCGGCCAGCCCACCGAGAGCGCCGACGGTGGATGGGTGCGTCGTACCGCGGACGGCGAGGCGACGGTCTTCCCGCGTACCGACCCGGCGGTGATCGTACTGGTGAGTGATGGCCAGCCGGGGGAGACCGGCAGGGCGATGCTGGGACGTGGCGCCACCTGGCCCGAGGGCCGGTTCTCGTGCCTGGCCGGGTTCGTCGAGCCGGGGGAGTCCGCCGAGACGACGGTGGCCCGGGAAGTCGCCGAGGAGGTGGGGCTGGCGGTAGGGGACATCCGGTACGTGACCAGCCAACCGTGGCCGTTCCCCGGGTCGTTGATGTTGGCGTTCACCGCGCTGGCGGATCCGGCGGAGCCGTTGCGGCTGGACCCGGCGGAGATCGCGGAGGCGCACTGGTTCACCAGAAGCGAGCTGCGCGAGCTGTGGCGGTCCCGGGAGCCCATCACCACCTCAGTGGCGTACCACCTGATGGCCGGCTGGTTGAACGGCTGACCCGGCCCCGGGAATTTCAATGCGACACGCCGGGTACCTGCGGGTTCGCCCGACAAATCCGTCCTATCGGGCTTAACGTACGCGTTGGTACGGGCCGACGGCGTAGGTGTACGGGGTCGCACCGGCCGTCGTCGATCCGCCCGGTGGTGGCGTACCGCTGCCCCGCAGGTTCGACCTTGGAGCGCGAATGAACTTCGTGACCTATCGATGGCGGCGCGGCCTGATACGCGCCGCTGGTGTATCTCTGACCTCTGCTCTGGCTGTCCTCGTCTTCGCCGGCCCCGCCGCCGCTGACGTGCCGGTCCCGCTGAACGACGCCCACAGGAACACCACCGCCGCGGACTTTCCCAACCACACGTGCGACGACCAGCTCCCGCAGGTGCCGGGCCAGGACGGCTGGCACTTCGTGCTGCCGGCGCAGGGCAACCCTGACGCGGTCTTCACGTCCGTGACCCTGACCTTCGAGGACCTCGTGGGGAACGAGGTGCCGCTCAACGCCGTTGTGGGGGACCCGACCGACAAGCACGCGACGGTCTACACCCCCGCCGGATGGACCCTCCTCGACGGTACGGCCCAGGTGTCCCCGGACGAGAATCCGCCGGACTTCTTCAACCTCTCGCACACCTGTCCATCGGCGTCGTCGCCGTCACCCTCGGATTCACCGTCCGAGTCGCCGTCGGAGTCCCCAACGGCGTCTCCGTCGCAGACCCCCACGGCACCGACCACGGCACCCACCACGGCTCCGACGGACGTCCCGACGAAGCCGGCCAACGGTGAACTGCCAGTGACCGGCATGGCGGTCACCGGCCTGCTGCTCGCTGGCCTGGGCATGGTCGGCAGCGGCCTGCTGATGCGGGCCGTACGTCGTCGTGGCAGGGACGGGGAGTCAACCGGGCGGTAGCGCGTCGACCCGATTTCCACCGTCTCTGGCTGCCGGCGTACGAAGAGGGCGCGGACCGCGAGGTCCGCGCCCTCTTCTCGCGCCACGGCTCTCAGCGGTGCGGCACGAGTACGCCCTCTGCGGGCCGGTCTTGATCACCGGACCCGGATCATGGGGCCGCGCCGGTGTGTTCCATGATCTGGGTCCACTGTCGCGTTGCGGAGCGTGCCCGTAGAAAAGCTTCAAGTAGCGGAGCCCAGGATGGGACAAAATTCCGGCCACGCGCTAATGTAACGCCCTTGAAGTGAGCCGCGATGTATCTGCGCAGCCCGCAACTACACCCGGCTCACCAAGCGTTCCGCTCGGGGGCGGGCCGCTACTCCCCGGTGTGTTCCTACTTGGAGTTTGGATGACCTCCGTGACCCAAACCAGTCTCCGTGCACTGCACCGAGCCGCCGCACTGCTCTTCACCTCAGCTCTGACGGTTCTGGTCTTTGCCGGCCCAGCGATGGCCTCCACCGCCACGGTCCACCTGAAAGACGCGCATCAGAACACCACGGCTGCCGACTTCGGTGAGCACGAGTGTTCCGATGACCAACTTCCGCGCCTGGAGGGCCAGGACGGTTGGCACTTCGTACTGCCGACGAAGCGCGGCGCCAAGGCGGTATTCGTCTCGCTGACTCTGACCTTCGAGGACGAGAACGGCGAAACCCAGGTCAAGAACATCCCCGGCGACGGGACGGTCGGTCCGCCGACCGCAAAGCACGCTGTCCTCCACACCCCCGAGGGTTGGACTCTGATCGAAGGTTCGGCAGAGATCACCGGCCAGGAGAACGGCGAGCCGAGCGAGTTCAACCTGTCGCACACCTGCCCCGCCGAGGCTCCCGGGAGCCCGTCGGAGACCCCGGGCGACAGCCCCACGGATGTGCCCACGGACGCCCCGACCGAGGAGCCGAGCGAGGAGCCGACCACGGAGCCGAGCGAGGTGGTTTCCGAGCAGCCGAGCGAGTCGGAGGCTCCGGGCGAGGGCGGCGACCTGCCGGTCACCGGTATCGCGCTGACAGGCATCGTCCTCACCGGCCTCGGCATGGTCGGTGCCGGCATCGCGATGCGAGCCCTGCGCCGCAAGAACGAGGACGGCGACGAGTCGACTGAATCCTGAGTCGTCACCAGCGTCACGTAACCGGGGCGCGGGCCGTGTGGTCCGCGCCCCGTTTGCTGTCCACGGCGTGTCAGGCCCGCGATCGGGTCAGCCTGGCTCGGCCACGCTCGCCAACTGCTGCTTCACCTGCACGATCGTCGGGTTCGTCAGGGCCGTACCGTCGGCGAACCGTACGGTGGGCACGGTCTGGTTCCCGCCGTTGACGCCCCTCACGTACTCGGCCGCCGACGGGTCGGTTTCGATGTCGACTACGGTGAAGTCGATGCCTTCGCGCTCCAGCTGGGACTTCAGTCGGCGGCAGTAGCCGCACCACGTGGTCGAGTACATGGTTAACGCGATGGTGGCTCCTTCACGGGGGTGGCAGGCGGGTGCACGTCACGTTATTTGTCCGAACGTCGTACCTGCCTGGGAGGATGCCCAGCTGTGGCGAGCGACGCAATTGACCCACTCCACGGGCTGGATGCCGAGCAGCTGGAAGCGGTCCAGGCGCCAACCGGGCCGGTGTGTGTGCTGGCCGGGGCCGGTACCGGGAAGACCCGCGCGATCACCCACCGGATCGCCCATCGGGTAGGTGCCGGTGACGTGGTCCCCAGCCATGTGCTCGCAGTCACCTTCACGGCACGGGCAGCGGGCGAGATGCGGGACCGACTGCGCCGGCTCGGCGTGGCGGGGGTCTCGGCGCGTACGTTCCACGTCGCGGCGCTGCGGCAGCTGCGGTATTTCGCCCCTCGGCTGCTCGACGGCCGGCCACTGCCCGAGCTGGTCGACAGCAAGGCCCGGCTGGTCACCCTGGCGGTGGCGCGGGCCGGATTGCGGGCCGACCGTACCCAGGTGCGCGACCTCGCCAGCGAGATCGAGTGGGCCAAGGCGAGCCTGACCGGCCCGGAGGAGTACGCCGTCGCGGCGGCCAAGGCGCTGCGGGAGCCACCGTACGAGCCGGATGCGGTGGCGAAGGTCTTCACCGCGTACGAGCAGGTGAAACGCTCCTCCGGGGTGATGGACTTCGAAGACCTGCTGCGTGCCGGGGCGTGGGCGGTCGAGGAACACCCGGACGTGGCCGCCCAGGTGCGTGCGCAGTACCGACACTTCGTCGTCGACGAGTACCAGGACGTGAACCCGCTGCAACAGCGTCTGTTGGAGGCGTGGCTGGGTGACCGAGACGACCTCACCGTGGTGGGCGACGCGAGCCAGACGATCTATTCGTTCGCGGGCGCGTCAGCGGATTACCTGGTCGACTTTCCACGCCGGTATCCCGAGTGTGTGCTGGTGCAGCTGACCCGGGACTACCGGTCCACCCCGCAGGTGGTGTCGCTGGCCAACTCGGTGATCCGGCAGGCACGTGGCGGTCACGCCCGGCTCCGGCTCACCTTGACCGGTCAGCGGGCACCGGGGCCGGAGCCGGAGCTGCGGCCGTACCCGGATGAGCCGGCGGAGGCCGCGGCGGTGGCGGCCAGGTGCGGCGAGCTGGTCGCCTCGGGGACGCCGGCGCGGGAGATCGCGGTGTTGTTCCGTACCAACGCGCAGTCGGAGACGTACGAGGAAGCCCTCGCCGAAGCCGGAATCCCGTACGTCGTGCGCGGCGCGGCCCGGTTCTTCGAGCGCCCCGAGGTGCGCCAGGCGATGCTGGCGATCCGGTCGGCCGCCCGTACCGCCGAGCCGGGGGCGGGTGTGGCGGAAACCGTCAGTGACGCACTCGCCGCGAGTGGCTGGCAACCGGGTCAGCCGCCGCCGGGAGGTGCCGCGCGGGAGCGCTGGGAGGCACTCGCCGCGTTGGTACGGCTCGCCGGGGAATGGCGTCCGGACGACGAAGCCGCGGGGGTCGCCGAGTTCCACGACGAGTTGCTGCGCCGTGCCGCGAACCAGCACGTCCCCGAGGTCGAGGGGATCACGCTGGCGTCGCTGCACGCGGCGAAGGGGCTGGAGTGGGACGCGGTCTTCGTTGTCGGGATGGCGGACGGCACCTTGCCGATCACCCACGCCAAGAGCGCTGAGCAGGTGGAGGAGGAGCGGCGGCTGCTCTACGTCGGGGTCACCAGGGCGCGGGAGCTGCTGTGGCTGACCTGGGCGGGCTCCCGTTCACCGGGGGGCCGGCAGCGTAGACCCAGCAGGTTCCTGCCTCGGGAGGCTCACGTGGCTGCCGAGCCGGCCACCGGCCGGCCTCAGAGCAGGCGCCGGAAAACGTCGATCGTCACCTGCCGGGTGTGCGGCGCCACACTGCTGGACGGTGCGGAGCGGAAACTGGGGCGGTGTCAGGACTGCCCGTCCGACCTTGACGAGGAGCTGTACGAGCGGCTCCGGAGCTGGCGATCGCGGGTGGCGGAGACGAAGAAGACACCGTCGTACACCGTCTTCACCGACGCCACCTTGACCGCGCTCGCCGAACGCCGCCCCACCAGCGCCGAGGACCTGGTGGCGATTCGCGGGATCGGGCCGCACAAGCTGGCGCAGTACGGTGATTCGGTGCTGGCGCTGATCGGCGGCGCGGCTGCTGAGGATCTGCCCTTACCGCCCTGAAATCCACTTCCCGCCACGGCCCGCGAAAAAAAGTTGGACGAGTTTGAAAACAAGTCCGGAAAATCGTTTGCCCCGTCCAGGCCAGCAGGCATAACCTTCGAGAGCCGCGGGGGAACACCCTGGTGTCCGCCCCGGCATTGTCCGTAGCAGACCGTCAGACGAGAGAGGTAGGAGGTGTCGACCGTGACGTTGTACAAGATGACCGAGCGACCGTCGGTGCCGCCTGCCACCGCGGCCGCTCTCCGCGTGCGTCCGCCCTTCGCCGGAGTTGCTCCGGCTGCCTGCCCGGACACCGCTGTGGTTAGCCGCGATCTCGCCGCCGAATGGCTGCCCGTATCGCCGGCCGCACCACGGCACCGCGCCGGGTTCGACAGGGGCCACGCCGCTGCGACGGCTCGCGACGCTGGGCTCCTCGCGGACAACAAGTCCGCGGTTCTGGGGCGCATTGTGTCCGCTCCGATCAGCGGTGACGCGGCGCAGGTTCAGCAGTACGTCAGCAAGCAGGTCAACGTCGGCACGACCGGCGTTGGCGGGGACCCGCCTCGAGGGAGACCGATCTAGATCGGCCAGTTTGGCCGACCGGCTCACCTCGAGGCCGTGGAACCCGCAACCGGGTTCCACGGCCTTTCTTATTGGCCACGTTGATCACCGGGGAGATCCCACCGGTGTCGGAGAAGGAAGAGAGGTGACCGGGCGATGAGCCTGGCGCTGGCCCCGTTCGAAGGGGCTGTCGAGGTGGGGCAGCTGCCGTGCCGGCAGTACGACCCTGACCTGTGGTTCGCCGAGTCGCCGGCCGAGCTCGAGGTCGCGAAGGCACTGTGCGGCGAGTGCCCGCTCCGGATGGAGTGCCTCGCCAGCGCCGTGGAGCGGCGTGAGCCGTGGGGCGTCTGGGGTGGCGAGATCTTCGAGCGGGGAGCCGTCGTGGCGCGGAAGCGGCCGCGCGGTCGTCCTCGTAAGGACGCTGCCGAAGCGGAGGCACTCGCGCGTGCCGAGGTCCTGGCACGGGCCGAGGAGCTGACACGTTCTGTACGTGCCGAGCCGGTACGTGCCGAGTCGGCGGGTCCGGCGCGGGCACTTGGTGCTCCGGTACGAGCGGAGGACGCGGCCTGATGTCCACGTTCGCGAAGCACCCGAAGCGGATGCCGGTACGGATGCCGGCCGATCCGATCCAGATGAATGTGATGACCGAGACGACTTTCGAGCACAGGAGTGACGCGATGTATCTGTTACACGAAGCGCTGGCTCGGGCCCGATGTGCTGAGCCGCCCAGGCGTAGCCGTCCGGCCCGGGAGGTCGCCATGGAGGCGGCACGGAGGCGCCGGAGGAGTCAGTAATGACTTCGTACCGCGGTAAGTGAACGCATCAGGACGAGGGGCGTTGCCAGTCGGGGGCTGGGCAACGCCCCTCAGCGTTGCTTGACTTAGGCCGATGTCCTGGGCCGTTCCCGCGGGGCTTTACCCGACAGGCAACTGGGTAGGGGACTGATGTGGACACGCGTACGGAACGAGTAGAGACAGACAGGGGCCGCGTCGCGTGCGCCAGCTGTGGCCGTACCACCGATGAGCCACCGTTGACGTGGAGTCGTCAGGTCGGAAAACGGGGGGCCGGGATGGCCTGGCTGTGCGACACGTGCACCCGTGAAAACCTACGTGCGATCGAGGGCAAGCTGGACGAGACCTGGTGGTAGGCGTGCCGAAACTATTCGAAGCCGGGTAGCCACGTACCCACCACTGATCGGTACGGTGCCCGGGCGCCGAGCTGGCAGAGCACCCCGATGGAGCCCAGGGTCACCCGATGGATCAGCAGGTACGACGGGGGCAGGTTCAAGTTCTTCCCCAGCTGGTACGCGGGGCTCCGGGGGTCCGCCACCCGGGTCGCCTCCTGGCGCAGCCACGAACGGCTGAACTGGAATTCGTCGACCGACAGCGGCTCCAACATCGGTAGGAGGTAGTCGAGCACCTCCTCGGCGTCGACCTCGACCTTGCCGCGGATGAAGCCCTCCTGCCGCAGGCCGTCGAAGACCTTGTCGGCTTCGCGGTCGAGGGCGAGTCGGGTGATCCTGCCGATCGGTTCGGGCAGGCCCTCGGGAAGCCGGGCGACCGCGCCGAAGTCCAGCACGCCGAGCCGCCCGTCTGGGAGCAGCTTGAAGTTCCCCGGATGCGGGTCGGCATGCAGCAGACCTGCCCGCGCCGGCCCCGAAAAGTGCAGGGTCGCCAACCGCAGCCCCGCCAGGTCGCGTTCGGACTGGGAACCGGAGGCGATGATCTCCGACAGCGGTGTGCCGTCGAGCCATTCGGTGACCAGCACCCGGCCGGTGGCGAGAATCACTTCCGGCACCACGATCTCGTCGTCGCCGGCGTACGCCTCGGCGAAGGCCCGCTGAGAACCAGCCTCCATCTCGTAGTCCAGCTCTTCGCCGATCCGCTCTCGCAACTCCGCGATCAGCGGTTTCACTTCCAGGCCCGGTTGCAGCACCCGGAACAGTGTGGCGAAGCGGGACAGTTGGCTGAAGTCGGCGAGCAGTGCGTCGCCAGCGCCGGGATACTGCACCTTCACCGCGACCGTACGGCCGTCCGACCACACGGCCCTGTGCACCTGTCCGATGCTGGCGGCGGCGGCCGGCCTGTCGTCGAACTCGTCGAACCGCTGCCGCCAGTCTTTGCCCATCTGCTCGGCGAGCACCGCGTGGACTGTCGCCGCTGGTAGCGGTGGTGCTGCGCTCTGTAGTTTGGTGAGCGCTGCCCGGTACGGGCCGGCGAATTCCTCGGGCAACGCGGCCTCGAAGATCGACAGTGCCTGCCCGACCTTCATGGCGCCGCCCTTGAGCTGTCCGAGAACGGAGAACAGCTGCTCGGCGGTACGTTGCTGGATCTCGGCGGCTACCGCATCCGGGTCGATCCCGGTAACCCGTTTGCCGAAGCCGAGGGCGGTACGCCCGGC
Organism: Micromonosporaceae bacterium; assembly: GCA_050701795.1. Taxonomy (GTDB): domain Bacteria; phylum Actinomycetota; class Actinomycetes; order Mycobacteriales; family Micromonosporaceae; genus WHSM01. The sequence goes on along the minus strand of JBOGDK010000023.1, from coordinate 7,437 downwards.
GAAGCTGAGCGGCAACGAGGCGAGCTTCACCGTACGGGACACTGCCCTGCGGGGGATGTCGGTCACCCTGCCATTGTCCACCTGCTCGGCGGCCGAACACATCCGCACCTCGGGTGGGGTGGCCACTGGCGACGGCGTACGGCACCTGGGCCGGACAGTTCGAGGGTCCCGTTGACCGTGGCGGGCACCTCACCGTCGAGGTGCCGCAGAGCGTGTTGCACCGCCAGACTGGCCCCGAACATCGCCACTCCGGCCTCCACCGGCTCCGGGTGTTCCGGTGCGGTCGCCAACTGGGCCGCGAGCAGTGGCCAACGCGGATCCCGGCTGTGTCGGTGCAGGTTGAGGCAGTCCAGACAGGCGGTCTGGCCGGGACGTACCAGCGGGCCGAGGACGACCACGCCGTCGCGGACCCAGGTCGTCAGGTGCGGGCACCGCCGCTGGGCGTACCTGGTCGCGGTGGTCGGGTCCGGCTGTGGTACGCCGATCAGCATCGCCAGATCTGGCGCCTGTCCCCATGGCAGGGACAGGTCCACGTCGGGGGCGGCTCGGCGTACCGCGTCGGCCACCGCGATCGCCCGTGGGCGGCCTACGTCGTGCGGCGACAATCCACCCACCGAGATCTCGCTACGGGTCACCGTCCCTCGTACGTCGAGGGCGATCCGGCCGACGCCGGAAGCCGCGAGCAGCGCGGCGACCGGGGCGAGCATCACGCCGCGACCGTGGAGCAGGACGAGGGATTGGTGTCGCCGGCGGATCATCGCCGCGGGGGACCGGTCGTCGGGGCGCTGCCGGAGGGACAGCGCGCCGATCTCGCCCTCGACCTGTCGCCGGATGCCTTCCGGCAGGTCAGTGGGTCGCAGCGCGTCGCGGTCGGTGAGTACGCCGGCGACCCGCAAGGTGTCGATCATCGCGAGGGCATCGGTGTGGCTCATTCCGTACCGGCTGGCCTCCCGGGCGACCCGGTGCGTGGTACGAGTGCCGTCCAGCAGGTCCAGGATGTGGGCGGCTCGGGGATCGGTGAACTCCAGGGTGGTGGCGTATCGCGGGTCGATCCCGAGTTGGACGGTGGACCGACCGCGCCAGAGCCGGCACAGCGCCGGCAGGAGTAGCGGCTTCATGGTGGCGACTCTCGATGGTGAACGCCGCGCTGCGTAAACCTTTGTCCACAGGGGACACCGATTCTCCACAGGTCATCCACAGGTTTGGTCGAGTTATCCACAGAAGTCGCTGCACTCTGTCACGAGGTCGACAGGTCAGAACGTTCTGGATCGCCGGGTGGTGCGGTGCCGGCGACGCGTGACGCACGCCGTCCCGGCCGGCCTCACACGGGCCTGTGGGCGCACACAGGCCCCGGGAGAAACCTCCCGAGGCCCGTGACTGCTTTCAGCCGACCACCAGGTGGCCGCGCCGGGTCACGCCTTGCCGAGGATCCGGTTGATGGTGGTTCCGCACACCGGGCACTTGCCCTTGGCCATCCGCCGGCCGGAGTCGCTGACCGACACCTCGCCCTCGTAGTCGCGCTTCTCCTTGCACTTGACGCAGTAGCCGTTGTACATCTCGGCCACGTCTCCTCCTCAGTTCTTCAAGCGGGCGCGTACGGCGACCGCCGGTCCGCGTGGGACCTACTCAGGGAATGCCCGGCCGGTGACGGTGCCGGCCAGACGGACGACACCGGTACGAACGGACCCCGGACCTACTCCGCTGATCGCCAGACCAGCTTCTCGAGAAGGCACGATCCCCCCAACGCTGCCGAAGCCCCCGGACCGATTCAGACCCGTCACCTTCCCCTTGTTCCGGGTCTTCACCTCGCGGGGGCTCCGTACGCCGCTGACGCTAGCACCGCAAACTGCCCGGTCAATGCGACGCACCCATGCTTGGGGGGTGAGGTTTCCCCGAGTGAGCGTGGCGGATCAGACAGTCGTTGCGTAAAGGCCCCAAACTGCCCCGTACTGTCGAGGCAAGTTTTATGCCCTGATAGCCGTTTCAAGGTAACAGCCCGTTTTGCGGGTTTCCCGAAGCTGGCGGGAACGAGATAGCGTGCGGGACGTGGCTCGCAGGTCGGGCGCTGAGCCCACAGCGGTCGAGGTACGCCGCAGCACGCGGCGGCGACGCACCGTGTCCGCCTACAGGGAGGCCGACCGGGTGGTGGTCCTGATGCCCGCCAGGTTCAGCCGGGCGGAAGAGCAGGAGTGGGTACGCCGGATGCTCGACCGGCTGGCCGCCCGGGACCGCCGTGGCCGGCGGGGCGACCAGGAGCTCCTGGAACGGAGTCGGCAGCTGGCGCGAAAGTACCTCCCCGAGTACGGCACCGCAGCCGACCCGGTGAGTGTCCGATGGGTGGGTAACCAACGTGGTCGGTGGGGTTCCTGTACCCCGCTGGACCGTACGATCCGGGTCTCCAACCGGCTGCAGGGGATGCCCAGCTGGGTGATCGACTACGTCCTGCTGCACGAGATCGGCCACCTGATCGTCGCGGGCCACGGCCCGGACTTCTGGCGGCTGCTGGCGGCGTACCCTCGCACCGAGCGTGCCCGCGGTTACCTGGAAGGGGTCGCCGCGGCGGCCGGGCTCGACCTCGCCGACGACAATGACCTGCCCGATGACGGTACGGCGGCGGACGACACGGCCGGCGCCGCCCGTCCTGACGACAATGGCCCTGACGACAATGGTGAGGACGACGTGACGACCGACGACGGGGCGGAGCCCCGGTGACCCGCCGCTGCGTACTGCTGCTGTTGCACGAGCCCACCTGGCAGCCACCCGGAATGGACCCCGCCGCATGGCGTCGCGCGCTCGCCGAAGACGCGGTCGACCTGCTCGCGACCCTCGCCCAGGCGGACACCGGCCTGGTGACCACACCGGCGGACCGGCAGTTCGCTGATGCGGTGCGCTGGCCCGGGATGCCGGTCCTCACCGTGGACCGTGCCACCCCCAGCGAGGCCTTGAAGGTCGCCGCTGAACAGGGGTACGAGCAGGCCGCCGTGCTCGCCTGTGACGCCCCAGACCTGCCCGCGATGCTGATCGGCAAGCTGTTGCAGCCATTGGGGCGGCGTACCGTCGCGGCGGCACCGGCGGACGCCGGCCTGGTGGGGATCGCCGCGTGCCTGCCGGCTCCCAGCTGGCTGCACGCCGCCGATCCGGATCTCGAGAGCGCCAGCATCGCGCAGCTACGCCGTGCCGCCCCGGGGCCGGGCGAGGTCGCCGCCACCCCCGGATGGCACCGGTTGAACCATCCAGACGGGCTCAGCCGGCTGGATCCGGGGCTGGAAGGCTGGGAGGCGACCCGACTCCTGCTCGCCGGCCAGCCCGGTTAGCGCGCCCGAGCCCGCACTGGCCTGCCGGAGCCGGACGGCGTGGCCTGTTGTGGCCAGCCCGGTTACGCCCGACGGTGTGGCCTGTTGTGGCCAGCCCGGTTACTGCTCGGGCTCGTCCCGCTTGCGCTCCGGGGCGTCCGAGTCGTCCTGGTTTGCCGTTGGCCGCTCAGGCCGGTCTGGCCCGGGCTGGTCGGTACCTGGCTCGGTCCGGCCGCCTTCAGGAGCTTCCCCGGCCTCGTCCTGGCTGGTCCCGGGTTCCCCGGGGCTGGCCTCGGGCGCTTCCGTCCCCGGATCGCCGGTTGCGAAGTCGAGCGCGGTGAGGTCGAGCTGGCTCGAGGCGAAACCCTCCGGGTCAGAGAAGTCCTCAGGGGTGGGCAGCAGATCCGGGTGATCCCATACGGTGTCCCGGCCGGTGGCACCGCGTTCCGCCTCCACCGCCGCCCACAACGCGGCGGACTCCCGCAGTCGGCGGGGCCGCAGCTCGAGGCCGACCAAGGTGGCGAACGTCTGCTCCGCCGGCCCCCCGGCCGCACGACGTCGCCGGAACGCCTCGGAGAGATTGGCCAGGTGAGGCAGTCGATCGGCCGCGGCACTGCTGACGACATGCGTCACCCAGCCCTCGATCAGCGCGAGCGCGGTTTCCAGACGACTCAGCGCCGCCGCCTGCTGCGGGGTGTCATCCGCGGTGAAGACGCCCTCGATGTTGATCTCCTGCATCGTCTCGGGGCGTTCCGGATCGATCCGGCCCATCGCCTCCTCGACCGCTTCGCGGTCCACCTTGATGCCCTTGGCGTAGGTCTCCACAGCGTTCAGCACGTGCGATCGGAGCCACCCGACATGCCCGAAGAGCCGCTGGTGAGCGGCCTCCCGGAGAGCGACGTAGAGGCGTACCTCGTCGTCAGGCAACTCCAGGCCGGTGCCGTACTCCCGGATGTTCGCCGGGAGCAGCGCGGCGGTGCCGGGCGAGGCGAGCGGAAGCCCGATGTCGCTGGCGGCGAGCACTTCCCTGGCCAGCGAGGCGAGTGCCTGGCCGAGCTGACCGCCGAACATCGCGCCGCCCAGTGACTGCATCATCGCCGCCATCGGACCCATCTGCTGGCGCATCTGCTCCGGCAACAGGTCACCCATCGCGTTGACCATCTGACCGGCGACCGGGTCGCACAGCTTCCGCCAGACATCCAGCGTCGACGTGATCCACTCTCGCCGGGTCCACGCCACCGCGGTGTGTACCCCAGAGGGCAGCTCCGTCACCGGCTCCAACCAGTGGTCAGCCAGCCGCAGCGCGTCGGCCACCGCCGTACGGTCGGCGTCGCTCGGAATCGGGTCGGCGTCGGTGAGTTGCTGTTCGGCGAGTTGCCGTGCCAGGTCCCAGTTGACCGGGCCGGAGCTGGGCGAGGCGAACATCTGCTGTAGCTGGGCGACGAACTTCGCCATCTGCTGTGGGTCGTTGGGGTCCGGCGCTCCGCCGGGGAGCCCGAAACCGAACGGTACGTCTGTCATGGTGTGATCACCAACCAGGTCACCCGATCCACGTTACGCGATCCATGCCGCACCACCCCTGGGTCGGGTTGTGCTGGCAGCGAACAGCGCCGGCTCCGCTGCTGCCCCCCACGAAGCCGCTCCGCGGCTCCGCTCGATAGCCTCGCGTAGGCTCCCCTTCATGCAGCGTCGCGGGTGGACCGTAGCCGTGGGGGCCGGGCTGGTGGCCGTACTCACCTGGGTCGTGCTCGGGATCGAGGTGCCCTACGTCGCCTTCGTACCGGGGCCGACGGTCGACACCCTCGGCACGGACACCGGCCGGAAGGCTGGCGACGAGATCGTCTCGATCAAGGGTGGCGGCGAGTCGGACTCCGAGGGCGAGCTGCGGATGGTGACGGTCTCGGTGATCGACAAGCCGCGACTGGCCGAAGCGCTCTGGTACTGGTTCTCCGGGGATTACGCGGTAGTGCCCCGGGAGTTCGTCTACCCGCCGGACAAGACCGAGAAGGAGATCGAGAACGAAAGCAAGGAACAGTTCGCCTCCTCGCAGGTCAGCGCCGAGACCGCCGCGCTGCGGGAGCTGGGATGCCCGGTGCAGGTGGTGGTCAGCGGCTTCACGAAGGCATCCGCGCTCGCCGGGAAGCTGCGTAAAGGCGACGAACTGCAGAAGGTGGATGGCACGTCGATCACCTCGGTGACCCGCCTGGAGACGCTGCTGAATGCCGGGAAGGAGCGGCAGCGGACGGTGTCGTACCTCCGGGACGGCAAGACCGGCACGGTCACCGTGACCCCGGAAGGTGCGGAGCAGGAACTGCTCGGCCTCTATCTCAAGCAGCGCCAGCCCTGTAGGTACGACGCCGTGTTCGACTCCAACGTGCAGAAGATCGGTGGGCCCTCGGCCGGCCTGATCTTCGCCTTGACCGTGATCGACAAGGTGCGGCCAGCAGATCTCACCGGCGGGCGCCAGATCGCCGGTACGGGCGAGATCGACGACGACGGCGTGGTGGGCCCGATCGGAGGCGTACCGCAGAAACTGTTGGCCGCGAAGCGGGACGGGGCGTCGGTCTTCCTGACCCCGAAGGCCAACTGCGCAGAGGCGGTCGCCAATGACCCCGGTGGCCTCACTCTGGTAGAGGTGACGACCCTGCGTGACGCCATGCGGTCCCTGAAAGCATTACGGGATGGCGGCAAGCCACGGCTCTGTCACCGGTAGCGAGACTCCTGCCGCTGGCCACGCGTAGGCTTGCCCCTGGCGTCGGCGAGGCGCCATCCAGGCGTGAGTTCGTCCTTGGACTGGGGAGTCGCTTGTGGTGATGAAGACCCCACTGCCGCGCGTCAGCCGGCGGGGCCGGGTGGCGGTTGGCGTCGTGGCGGCGCTGATCGTGATCTACACACTGCTGAGTTGGCTGGTACGAATCTGGACCGACTGGCTGTGGTTCACGGAAGTCGACTACCGGTCGGTGTTCGGGACCAAGTTCAAGACCCAGGCACTGCTGTTCGGGCTCTTCGGTGGATTCATGACGCTATGGATGGCGGTCCACCTGTACCTGGCATTCCGGTTGAAACCGGTGCTCCGGCCGAACTCTCCCGAGCAGATCAACCTGGAACGTTACCGGTTCCGGGTCACCCCCCGGATCAGGCTCTACATCGGACTCGTCGCGGGATTCATCGGCCTGATCACCGGGCTTTCGGCGCAGAGTCAGTGGCAGCAGTGGCTACTGTTCTGGAACTCCCAGGAGTTCGGACGCAAAGATCCCCAGTTCGGGCTCGACATCGGCTTCTACATCTTTGAGTACCCGTTCTGGCGGTTCCTGCTCGGCATCGGGTTCACCGCGGTGGTGGTCGGCGTGCTCGGCGCCCTGTTCGTCCACTACCTGTACGGCGGAGTGCGACTACAGGGCGCAGGAGACCGGATGAGTACCGCCGCCCGGGCACACCTGTCGGCGTTGGTCGGCCTGTTCGTGATCTTCAAGGCGATCGCGTACTTCCTGGACCGGTACGGGCTGCTGCTCGGCCACAACCAGGACATCGAGCTGGCTGGCGCCGGCTACACCGACATCAACGCGCTGTTGCCGGCCAAGGAGATCCTGGTCTGGATCACGATCATCGCCGCGGTGTCGGTGATCGTGTTCGCCAACGCGGTGGTGCGCAACCTGGTGTGGCCGGGTGTGGCGCTCGCCCTGGTGGCGATCTCGGCGATCGCGATCGGCGGGGTCTACCCATGGTCGGTGCAGACCTTCGAGGTCAAGCCGAACATCCGGGACAAGGAAGCCAAATACATCAGCCGCACCATCGAGGCGACCCGGCAGGCGTACGGGATCGAGGACGCCGTGGTGCGGGAGGACTATTCGATCACCAACACCACGCCGCCGGCCGGGCTGGCCGAGAACACGTCGGTACGGGACAGCGTACGGCTGCTCGACCCGAGCGTGCTGTCGGCGACGTACGCCCGGCTGCAGCAGGTGCGCGGGTTCTACGAGTTCAACGACAAGCTCGACGTGGACCGGTACGTCGAGCCCGACGGCAAGACCCGTGACTACGTGGTCGGGGTGAGAGAGCTGGAGCCCAACCAGCTGTCGGAGAACCAGCAGAGCTGGCAGCACCGGCACACCATTTACACCCACGGGTACGGCTTCGTGGCGGC
>JBOGDK010000022.1:0-24602 GCA_050701795.1 Micromonosporaceae bacterium | reverse complement strand
ATCTTCAAGATCGCGAAAGCGGGGTCCGGATGGCGGGAGAGTCGTACCGGGTACTGGGACGTGGGGCTAGGCTGACCGAGTCGGTGACGGCCCTGGAGGAGAGCAGTGACGCGGATTGCGGTAGTGGCCGGCGACGGGATCGGGCCGGAGGTGATCGCCGAGGCGCGAAAGGTGCTCGACGCCGTGCTGCCCGGCATCGCCGCCACCGAGTACGAGCTCGGCGCCCGGGCGTACCAGCGCACCGGGGAGGCGCTGCCGGACAGCGTGCTCGCCGAACTCGCCGAGCACGACGCGATCCTGCTCGGTGCCGTGGGTGATCCGTCGGTGCCGCCGGGAGTGCTGGAGCGGGGCCTGCTGCTCAGACTCCGGTTCGACTTCGACCAGTACGTCAACCTGCGTCCCTCTCGACTCTGGCCCGGTACGGCCAGCTCGCTCGCCGGGGTCAAGCCAGGCGAGATCGACCTGGTGGTGGTACGGGAAGGCACCGAGGGCCTGTACGCGGGGGCGGGTGGCGTCCTGCGCCGGGGCACCCCGTACGAACTCGCCACCGAGGAGAGCCTGAACACCCGGCACGGCGTGGAACGGGTGGTCCGGGACGCCTTCGTACGGGCCTCGCAGCGGCCTCGGCGCAAGCTCACCCTGGTGCACAAGACCAACGTCCTGGTGCATGCCGGTGACCTGTGGGCTCGGGCGTTCGACGCTGTGGCTGCCGAGTTTCCGCAGGTGAATACCGAATATCAGCACGTCGACGCGGCCGCGATGTTCCTCGTCAACGACCCCCAGCGGTACGACGTGGTGGTCACCGACAACCTGTTCGGCGACATCCTGACCGACATCGCGGCAGCGGTCACCGGCGGCATCGGGCTGGCCGCGAGCGGCTGTGTGAACCCGGACCGCAGCCACCCGTCGATGTTCGAGCCGGTGCACGGCTCCGCTCCCGACATCGCCGGCAAGGGCCTCGCCGACCCGGTGGCCGCGGTGTTGTCCGTCGGTCTGCTGCTCGACCATCTGGGACACCCCGAGGCCGCGGAGCGGGTACGCGATGCGGTCGGCGCCGAGCTGGCCTCCCGTACTCCCGGGGCCACCCTACGTACGGCCGAGGTGGGGGACCGGCTCGCCACGGCGGTAGCTGGTTAGCGGTAGCTGGTTAGTGCTGGCGTCACAGTTGGATCGCGAACGGGTTCACAAACGCCGCAAAGTCGGCCGCCGTCCTCGTGGGTTGGATCGCGGTTCTTATGCTGACCGCAGCACGATGGCGCGTCCATGGAGGAGCGGCTGTGGTCCAACCGGGGGATCCGTACCAGAATCAGGGTTTCGGCGGCCAGCAACCATGGGGACAGCCGCCGACTGCTCCGGATCCGTGGAATCAGCCGAATCCTGCGAGCCAACCTGCGCAGCCCGGATGGCCGGCGCAGCCCGCTCCGAGCTGGGAGCAGCCGACGCCTCCGCAGACCGGTTCCTGGACTCCGCAGCCCGACCCCTGGGGCGCGCCCGCTCCGGTGGCCCCGCACACCGGCTGGCCGGGTGTGCCGCCGCCACCCGCCAAGTCCAACACCGGCCTGATCGTCGGCCTGATCAGCGGCGCGGTGGTGTTGCTGCTGGTCGCCGGCGTGGTGGGGCTCTTCCTGTACAGCAGTGACGAAAGGCAGAACCCCGTCGCCAACCCCTCGGCGGCGGCGAGCGGTACGCCGTCGGAGTCGCCGTCCAGCTCCCCGAGCCCGGAAGGCACCGACCCCGAGTCGCTGGACAGCGCGGAGACCGATGAGACCTCGCTGTCCACCGCAACGATCTTCCCGGACACCAGCTTCACCGGTGACAGCGGCGAGGAGTACGCGCTGGCGGGGACCTTGAAGACCTCGGCCTGTACCGGCGTCGGCAGCGGTGCGGCGAAGTCGGTGATGCGGGACAACGACTGCGATGACATGGTCGTCGGCGTGTGGCTGACCTCCGACGAGAAGCTGTTCTCAGCGCTGCTGGTGATCCCGTTCGAGACCGACTCGGTCGCCGACGAGGTGCACAGCGACCTGGTTCAGGACAAGCAGGACGTGATCGACGCGTTGACGTACTACTGCCCGAGCGACGGCAAACCGGGAGCCAAGCTCTGTAAGCGCGATTCTGACAACCTGCCCACCTGGTACGCCAGCTTCTCGACATTTCACCGGTACGTATTCATCGCGATTTCGCTCTACACGGACGGCCACCGCACGAAGGACATGTCCACAGTGGACGACGTGACCAGCGACACCGTCGGGTACGTCCGCGGCGTACTGCTGGGTGAGGAGTGACCGCCTGCGTGACGTACGCACCCGCGACCCGACCCGCGCGGCTCCGCGGGGCGCCGGTCACCGCTTCGGCTGAACGATGGTTCGGGTAGGTTACTGGCACGAGCCGTCGCAGCGCCGTCGGCCGCATCTGATACCGGAGGTTGCACATGAGTGGCGGTGAGAGCATCACTTTCGAGACGCATCTGACCTCGGCCCCGGTATCGGATGTAGAGCGCGAGGCGCTGCTCGCCAACCCGGGATTCGGCCAGGTCTTCACCGACCACATGGTGACCATCCGGTACACCGAGGGCAAGGGTTGGCACGACGCCCGGCTGGAGCCGTTCGGTCCGTTTTCGCTGTCACCGGCCACCGTGGCACTGCACTACGCGCAGGAGATCTTCGAGGGGCTCAAGGCGTACCACGCGGTCGACGGTGGGATCACGATGTTCCGTCCGGACGAGAACGCCCGGCGGTTCCAGATTTCGGCCGAGCGGATGTCGATGGCGAAGTTGCCGGAGGCGGTCTTCCTCGACTCGCTCCGGAAGCTGATCGAGGTCGACCGGTCCTGGGTGCCGACCCAGCAGGAGGCCAGCCTCTACCTCCGGCCCTACATGTTCGCCAGCGAAGTCTTCCTCGGGGTACGCCCCGCCCGGGAATACATCTACTCGGTGATCGCCTCGCCGGTCGGCTCGTACTTCGCCGGTGGGGTGAGTCCGGTTTCGGTGTGGGTCTCGGAGAATTACACCCGGGCGGCACCGGGCGGTACCGGGGCAGCCAAGTGCGGCGGCAACTACGCGGCCGGGCTCGCCGCTCAGGCGGAGGCCATCGAGGCCGGGTGCGACCAGGTGGTCTACCTCGACGCGCTGGAGCAGCGGTGGGTCGATGAGCTGGGCGGGATGAACGTGTTCTTCGGGTACGCCGACGGCACCCTGGTGACGCCACCCCTCACCGGTACGATCCTGCCCGGCATCACCCGCGACTCGGTGATGACCTTGGCCCGCGAGATGGGTCACCAGGTGATCGAGCGGCCGTACGCGATGCAGGAGTGGCGTACCGACGCGGCGTCGGGGGAGCTGGTCGAGGCGTTCGCCTGCGGCACCGCCGCCGTGATCACACCGATCGGCCGGGTCAGGTCGGCCACCGGCGAGTTCACGGTGGCGGACGGCGGCACCGGTGAGGTGACCTCGAAATTGCGTACCGAGCTGCTGGACATCCAGCATGGCCGGGTGCCAGACCGTCACGGCTGGGTGCACCGGGTCGGTTGACCAGAGCCGATGCGTTGCTGTTGACACCATGATCACGGTCTGCTGCGGGTGATCCGTTGACACCCGGTGAGGCAGGTAGCATCCTCAGTCGGTGACAACGATGTCGTCGTACGGGTACCGGATCGCGGGTGCACCTCTCAGGCGTGCCGCCGGGGTTGTTCAGCGGATCCCCAGGGTTCCACCAGGGCCACTGGTGTGTGAGACGTACCCCGGCGTCACTGACGGTCGAGCCGGCCGGACCGGCTCCATCACCTGAGTGGGAGGCAGGCGCATGCGACGCATCTCGCTGATCGCTGGTGCCGTGGCCACGGGCTTGTTGCTCGCGGCGTGCGGTGGCGGCGGTGGCAACGAGACCAAGGATGTCGAGGTGTTCACCTGGTGGACCGAAGGCGGCGAGAAGGCCGGCCTCGACGGTCTGGTGGGCGCGTTCAAGAAGAAGTACCCCGACTACAAGTTCGTCAACGCGGCGGTCGCCGGTGGCGCCGGCAGCAACGCGAAGAACGTCCTGGCGTCCCGGTTGCAGTCCGGTGAACCGCCGTCGTCGTTCCAGGCCCACGCTGGTGGTGAGCTGTCCGACTACATCAAGGCCGGCCAACTGCAGGACCTGACCTCGCTGTACCAGGAAGAAGGCTGGGACAACGCGTTCCCGCCCGGCGTGGTCGACATGCTGAAGTACAAGGGCAAGATCTACTCGGTGCCGGCGAACGTCCACCGCGCGAACGTGGTGTGGGCCAACCCGAACGTGCTCAAGAAGGCTCGCATCGGCAAGCCGGCCACCTCGATCAGCGCGTGGATCGACGACCTGGAGAAGTTGAAGAAGGCCGGCGTCAAGACACCGCTGGCGATCGCCACCGACTGGACCCAGGTGCACCTGCTGGAGACCGTACTGATCGCCGACCTTGGCCCGGAGGCGTACACCGGGCTGTGGAACGGCAAGACGGACTGGAAGTCCGCCGAGGTGACCAAAGCGCTGGAGGACTACAAGACGCTGCTCAGCTACACCAACACCGACCGGTCCGGGATCGACTGGCCGGACGCGGCGAAGTACGTGACCGAGGGCCGTGCCGCGTACACCGTGATGGGTGACTGGGTCGCCGCCAACTTCCAGCTCGAAAAGCTGCAGGAGGGCAAGGACTGGATCTGGCACCCGGTGCCGGGCACCGACGGCGTGTTTGACTTCCTCGCCGACTCGTTCACCCTGCCGGTCGGTGCGCCGAACCCCAAGGGCGCCAAGTCGTGGCTGAAGGTGGTGGGCAGCGCCGACGGGCAGAAGGCGTTCAACACCAAGAAGGGCTCCATCCCGGTACGCACCGACGCCAAGCCCGAGGACTTCCCGCCGTACCAGCAGGAGGCGATGAAGGCGTTCAGCACCGACACCATCGTGCCGTCGCTGGCGCACGGTGCCGCCGCCTCAGTGGGTTGGCTGACCGACATCACCTCCGCGGTAGGCGAGTTCGGCAGCAACAACGATGTGGCGAAGCTGCAGAAGGCACTCGACACGGCCGCGAAGAACAACCTCAAGAAGAAGTAGTCCCGCGCCATCCCTGGAGCCGGTCGTGACCGGCTCCAGGGTGGAGCCGTACTCCCGGGGGAGGAACACGTCATGAGACGTGGGATCCGTAGCTGGGGTCCTGGCCTGCTGCTGGTCACACCGTCGATCGTGGCGCTCGCGGTCTTCGTGTACGGCCTGATCGGCTACAACATCAACATCTCGCTGACCGACCAGCACACCGGTCTGCCGGCCACGAAGTACGTCGGTCTGGACAACTACACCGCACTGTTCGGCGAGGACCGGTTCCAGCACTCGCTGGTCAACTTGGCCACGTACACGGCGGTGTTCCTGGTCGGCACCATGGTCTTCGGGCTGCTCTGGGCGTTGCTGTTGGAACGGGGGGTACGCGGGGAGGGCTTCTTCCGCTCGATCTACCTGTTCCCGATGGCGGTCTCGTTCGTGGCGTCCGGGGTGGTGTGGCGGTGGCTGCTCAACAGCTCCCAGGGCGAGTACGCCACCGGCCTGAACCGGCTCTTCGGTGTCGTCGGGCTGGACGTTCTGGAGAACCCGTGGTGGTCGCATCCGAGCTGGGGGATGGCCGCGATGGCGCTGCCCGCGATGTGGCAGCTCACCGGGTACGTGATGGCGCTGTTCCTGGCCGGGCTGCGTGGCATCCCGGAGGAGTTGCGGGAGGCCGCCCGGATGGACGGGGCGTCGGAGTTCCAGCTCTACCGGCACGTGATCTTCCCGCAGCTGTCCCCGGTGGCGCTGTCCGCGCTGATCATCATCGGGCACATGTCGCTGAAGGTGTTCGACCTGATCATGGCGATCTCCGGGGCCATCTACTCCACCGAGGTGCCGGCCACGTACATGTGGAAGGAGTTGCTCAGCTACGACTACGCCACCGGCGCGGCGGTCGCCGCCGTGCTACTCGGCGTGGTCGCGGTGCTGGTCATCCCGTACCTGATCTACACCGTACGAGCGGAGCGGCGGTCATGACCACGGCGACGATTCCGGCGGCGCCGCCCGCCGCGGCGGTCCCACGCCACCCCCGCCGCCGGCGTGGTGGTCGGTACTCGGTGGCGCGTACCGCGCGGTACCTGCTGCTGTTCGGAATCCTGGCGTTCGTGCTGATTCCGGCGTACGTGCTGTTCGTCACCAGCTTCAAACCGGCGGCCGAGACGTCCTCGTCGGCGGCGTGGTTGCTGCCGGAACAGTGGACGACAGCCGGTTGGCGTACCGCGTGGAACAAGCTGTCCGAGCCGCTGTTCCGTACGTTCGCGCTGGCGATTCCGGGGTCACTGCTGCCGGCGATGCTGGGTTCGATGAACGGCTTCGTGCTGTCCCGGTGGCGTTTCCCGTACGCCAACGTGGTGTTCGCGCTGATGCTGTTCGGGATGTTCATCCCGTACCAGGCGGTGATGATCCCGCTGCGGCAGCTCACCATGGGCATCGGCCTGGGCAGCGGCATCCCCACTCTGATCCTGGTGCACACCATCTTCGGCCTGCCGATCTGCACCTTGATCTTCCGTAACTACTACGAGTCGATCCCGATGGACCTGATGGAGGCGGCGCGGGTGGACGGCGCCGGGATGCTGCGTACGTACGCCTCGATCGTGCTCCCGCTCTCCGCGCCGGGGTTCGTGGTGACGATCATCTGGCAGTTCACCTCGGTGTGGAACGACTTCCTGTTCGCGATCTTCCTCTCGAACACCCAGAACGGGCCGGTGACGATCTCACTCCAGGCGCTCGCCGGGGGACAGCTGTCGAACTACTCGGCGAGCATGGCTGGTGCCCTGATCGCGTCGCTGCCCACCCTGCTGGTGTACGTGCTGCTCGGGCGTTACTTCGTCGGCGGCCTGATGTCCGGCTCCGTCAAGGGATGAAATGAATCCGGGCGTGGTTGCGGCAGGCGTCGATGATGTCGGGACGCAGCAGGTGCCCGAGGCCGGCCCGGTCAAGGCGTGTGGTGAGTCGTTCGCGGTCCGTACCGAGGGCGGAGGCGGTGGCGTCGAGGTCCCACGCGGTTCCGGCGAGCCGCGACAGCAAGTGTCCGCGACGGTTTTGCGCGGCGGAGAGCCGGAATGTCTTGAGGTACGCGAGCCGGCCGGTGTCGTCGGTGATGGTTTCGCCGATGTGGTTCTCGCCGTAGAGGCTGAAGTCGGGTAGGAACCGAGACAACGTGAAACGCCCCATCCGGTACACCGGCGTGACCGTGAGGCGTTGCCCGCCTAGCAACCCGTCAGCCATCAGGGAGCCGAAGTCCTGCCAGTCCGCGCGTGCCTGGACGAGCTGGGCACGCAGATCGGCCACGTCAGCGACCTTGGTGTCGTCGACGCGGGTGGCGAATTCCGGCACCGCCGGGTAGAGGTGGGCGTACTGGTAGATCAGCTCGCCGTAGAAGTCTTGCAGCAGGCTGGGGTGCAGGGCCTGATAGTCGTCGGGGTGGGGTACCACGAAGGTCGCCGCGAGGGCGTCGGCGACGTAGAGCGCCATGCCGCACTGGTCGCGGTGGATCTCGAAGACCCGCAACGCGTCGTCGAGGCCGGGAATGTGGCCGCCGGTGTACACGGCCTCGACGCGCGGCGACAGGCCACGGGTTACCGCTTCCTGCCAGGCGATGGGCGGCCCGCCGAACTGCAGCGCGAGGTAACCCTCCAGGGCCAGGTGCTGCGGCAGGAACCGCAGCCGCTGTTTGTCCTCGCGGCGGGCCATCCGCCGCCGGACCCGTAGCGCGATTCCGGCGGGCGCGTCCGACCCTTCGGGATCGCGCAGCTGGGTGCCGTACGCGGCCGCGGGGCTGCCGTCGCCGGTCCAGCTGGCGACGAAGGCGTGCGGTATGTACGAGATGTACGCCGTGCGCGGTCGGACGTGGACCACGGAGAGCTCATCACGCGGGTAGCCGCGACGGTGCAGACGCAGGTCGTCGACTGGTACGGCGCGCAGCAGCGGCACCAGCCGTACCGCTCCCCAGGTCTGGGCGGGTCCTGTGGCGAGTCCGGTCAGTGTGATCCCGGCCGCGGTCACGGGGCGCTCTCCGAGCCGAGGTGCAGGAACCGGTCGACCCGGTCACTGAGGTGATGCCGCAGCTGGTCGAAGCTGGCGGTGCCGGTGGCGAACCGGGCGAGCTCGACCAGGGCGGCGGCGTCCTCCGCGTCGCGTACGCCGACCGTCGCGACACCAGGGGCCAGACGGCGTACGTCGAAGTTCTCGGCGTCGTAGACCGGGTTGAGGTGGACCACGCTGGTACGCCGCCGCGGATCGAGCCGGGTACGCCACACCCGCAGCACCTCGGCCGCCTGCCCGGGCGGGGCGTTGTCCCAGCCGTCGGAGACCACCACGAGCCGCTCGGGGCGCAGCTCCAGACCGTCGAGGAGGCGGTCGCCGAGTCCGGTCGCGCCGATCGGGTGCACCAGCAGCGGGTCACCTCGGTGGGTCAACCACAGGCCGGTGTATTCGGTGGCGAGCGCGTCGAGCAGGTAGTGGGTGGCCAGTGCGACGGCGAGCGGGTGGCGCCGTTTGACGCCGGATCCGGATGAGGAGTAGCTGTCGTCGAGTACGGCGACCACGCGACCCCACGTACCAGCCTTCCGACCGGCGGCGCGCCGGGCGGCGGCCCGCAGCGCGTCGGTCAGCTCGTCACGCCGCCGGGCCCGGTCGGATCTGGGCAGCGACAGCACGTACCGGGTGAGCCGGGTCAGCGACGCCCTGGCCAGGTCCATGGCGACGGCATCGGCGCCGTGCCGGCGCGCGGAGTCCTGCAGCCGCAGCCGCTCGCCGCTGGTGAGCTTCGGGGCGATGCCGGTCAGGAAGCGGGTCCGGTCGATGCCGTGCTGGGCGGCGAGACCTTCCGCGACGGTGTACGGCAGGTCGTACAGGGCGCGCTGTTCGTAATGGGCGCGCCGCCAGGTTTCCAGAATCGGGGTGTCGTACCGCTTGGGCCGGCGCCAGTCGAACAGGGCGGTGCCCACCTCGCTGGGCAGCGGCAGGTGGCTGTGGCGAGCCACGATGGACAGGGAGCGCCGGTACTTCACCGCGTCGAATGCCGGATCCGGGCGGGCCGCCACCCAGTCCCGCACGATCGCCCGGGTCCGCCGGTTGTTGATCCCGAGCTGGCGCAACCGGCGGAACACCCCGTACGCCCGCTGCGGTGGGAGGAGTCGTAGTCGCCTGGCGATCAACCGTCCCTCCACCGCTCGCTGCTCGGCGCTCGCGGTACGGGCCGTACGAAGCAGGTTGATCACGACCATCGCGGCGTTGAGGTGGTTGATGTCCAGCGCCAACGCCGCCGCGTACAGGTCGCGGTAGTTGACCAGCACGTACTCGTGCAGGAATTCCAGCGAGAGGCGCTGCTCGGCGGCGCCGGTACGGAATTCCCGCTGCGCCGTCGAGGCGATCGCCGCGTTGACGAACATGACCACGTCCTCACACGCGATCCGATCCGACTGCGACATGACGCTGCACCCATCTCGTGGACAAGAAGCCGGCCGGGGAGTGGAGGCACGAACTGCGAAGCATCGCTTCCAAGGCGGGTTCCGGAAGTCGCACCGAAGTCCCACGGCCGGCGGCATCACCGTACAAGCCGCGCTCCATGTCGGCGATCGGCTTTACCGCACCGCGTCGTTACGCCATCCCAGCGCAAGCAGACGAGGACTCAGGACGTCCCCTATAGCGGCCTTAGTCGAGGTGGCAGGCTACGGCGGTGCGACGCAGCCGCGTGAGGGCGCGGTCAAGGGCGCGTCTGGGACGTACCACGGGAATCCTGGCCGCGTCCCGCAGGTAGCGCAGCCGGTGCGCGACCGCCGGTTTCGGGGCGTGTGCCGGTTCGTACCCCAGCCGTCGCAGCCGGCTCGCCATCGCATGGTCACAGAGCCCGATCTGCCAGGGCTCGAGCCGCTCCAGGTAGCTGCTCACGCTGGCGGGGCTGACCTCCATGCGGGTACGTGCGTGCCACGACTTCCGCTTGGGCACGGCCTTCGGGGCCACGGTGGCGGGCTCGGTCATCACCGGGTCGAACTCTTCGCCGAGAAAGCCGCACAGTGCCTTCAGTTCAGTGGCCGGGTCCGCGACGACGTTTTCGTACCGCAGTTCGTGATAGGACGCCGGGCCGAGGGTGCGTGCCGCCCAATGGGCATGATCGACACCGGCGTTCCATGCCGCGATGGCTTGATAGATGTCCCGGCGGTTCCAGGGCATCTCCATCAGTGAGGCGACACAGTCTCTTCCGTCCCGCACGATGTTGATGATCTGGGCATCCGGGAACAACGCCGTGATGACCTGCAGATTGTGCAGGTACGCCGGCCGCTTGTCGCCCCACCGGGGCTTGCCGTGGCGCCTCGCGTACGCCCGGAACACGATGCCGAACGCGGAGCCGATGGTGGGCGGGCCGGCTTCGATCTCGCGAGTCACCTGCTCGGCGTCCAGGCCGAGGTCGAGGGTGTGCCTCTGCTTCAGGATCCAGGTCGCCAGCGCACGGCGTACGGAAGGCTCGCGCAGGTCGCCGAAGCTGTGCCGGCGCTGGTAGCCGTCGAGGACGAAACGGGTCTCCGGCGGGATCGCGATCCGGGGATGCGCGTGCAGCATCAGCTGCAGCATCGTGGTGCCCGACCGGGGGAAGCCGACCACGATGATGGGGCGCGCCGTCACGGACGGGCTCCTCTCGCACACGGATAGTGATGTGTAGTGACAGCGGAACCGTATAGCGGCTCGCGGGGTGACTACCGGGACTTCGGCAAATCCGGTTACTGGAATCTGCAACCCGGTGATTGCCGGTGGGTTCGGTGATGGTGTGGCCGGGGTGACTGTTGGATGACGGTTGTGGTGCCAGCGAGACACGTGGACTCAGGGGGCGGGTTTGGGTCGGTGGAGCAGGGATGGCGACCGAGCCGGCGGGACATCGTCGGGGGACGTGCCCGCCCGGCATACTTGGCGGATGCGGATCCCCGGTCACGTACTGCGGTTCGCCGGACTGGTGGCGTTGATCGCGGTACTCGGGGCCGGCGTCGCGGTGCTGGGCGTACCTGAGCCCGACGCGGTGGCGGGCGCGATCGGTGGGTCCGGGCTGCCGGCGCCTGCGGTCGCGGTGGCGGCGTGCGCCGTACTGGTGCTCGGGCTGGTGCCGCGTACCCTGCTCTCGGCCGCCGCGGGGTTGGTCTTCGGGCCGCTCGCCGGCACCGGGTACGTGCTCGCCGGGGCGACCGTCGGCGCGGTGGTCGCGTTCGGCGTGGGGCGCTGGCTGGGTCGCGATTTCGTGGCCGCACAGCCCCGGGTACGCCGACTCGACGGTTGGCTGACCGACCGCGGATTCTTCGGCGTGCTCGTCGTACGGCTGCTGCCGATCGCGCCGTTCGGGCTGGTCAGCTACGGGTTCGGGACCAGCGGCGTACGGCTGAGGTGGTTTCTGACAGGCACCGTGGCCGGGATCGTGCCGAGTACGGTGATCTACGCCCACCTCGGCGCGGCAGCCGCCGAGCCGGGAAGTCCGGGGTTCTGGATCTCGGTCGCGGTGGCGGCCGGTTTTCTCGGCATGACGCTCGGTCTGGGGACCTGGATCACCCGGCGTCGCCGTGCCCCGTCCCATGTTCCGGGATGAGTTTCCGGATCCTGAGCGCTCCGGTAAGGTACCGGTCGTGACTCGACGACTTCGGCTGCTCGTCAGCGGCCTGATTATTCGCACCTAGCGCGCGCGTTCCCTCGACGTGTGCGCAGACCTCCCGCGATCAGCGGGGGGTCTTCTTGTTTTCCGACCCAGCGTCCCGCGGAAGGACCCGCACCGATGGCAGGCCACGAGTTCCACGTGTTCGACACCACGCTGCGCGACGGAGCACAACGCGAGGGGATCAGCTACTCCGTCGCCGACAAGCTCGCCGTGGCGCGGCTGCTCGACGAACTCGGCGTGGGCTTCATCGAGGGCGGCTGGCCGGGCGCGATGCCGAAGGACACCGAGTTCTTCCAGCGCGCACACCACGAGCTGGCGCTGCGTCACGCGCAACTCGTCGCCTTCGGCGCCACCCGCAAGGCCGGAGTCGCCGTCGAGGACGACCCACAGGTGCGCGCCCTGCTCGACTCCGGGGCGCCCGTGCTGTGTCTGGTCGCCAAGTCCGATGTGCGGCATGTGACGAAGGCGCTGCGGACGTCGTACCAGGAGAACCTGGCGATGGTGGCCGACACCGTGCGGTACGGCGTTGCCCAGGGCCGGCGGGTGTTCCTGGACTGCGAACACTTCTTCGACGGCTACCAGGCCGACCCCGAATACGCCACCGAGGTGGTGCGTACCGGCTTCGAGGCCGGCGCGGACGTCGTGGTGCTCTGTGACACAAACGGCGGCATGCTGCCGAGCGGGGTGACGCACACCGTGACACAACTGCGGGAGCGTCTCGTCGCCGCCGGGATGGAGTCGCCGCGACTGGGCATCCACGCCCAGAACGACACCGGCTGCGCGGTCGCCAACACGATCGCGGCGGTCGAGGCCGGAGCGATGCACGTACAGGGAACCGCGAACGGGTACGGCGAGCGACCCGGAAACGCCGACATCTTCACGGTGATCGGCAACCTCGCCCTCAAGCTGGGCCTGCCCGTCCTACCGGACGGCTGCCTGGAACAGATGGTGCGCGTCTCGCACGCCATCGCGGAGATCGCCAACCTCGCACCCGACACCCACCAGGCCTACGTCGGGTTCTCAGCATTCGCCCACAAGGCGGGGCTGCACGCGAGTGCGATCAAGGTGGATCCGGACCTCTACAACCACGTGGACCCGGCCACTGTCGGCAACGACATGAGAATTCTGGTGACGGAGATGGCCGGCCGGGCCAGCGTCGAGCTGAAGAGCCGTGAGCTCGGAGTCGACCTGGCCGGCCACCCGGAGGCGCTGGCCCGGGTCACCGGGAGGGTCAAGGACCTGGAAGCGGCCGGGTGGTCGTTCGAGGCCGCCGACGCCTCGTT
Source organism: Micromonosporaceae bacterium (assembly GCA_050701795.1). Classification (GTDB taxonomy): domain Bacteria; phylum Actinomycetota; class Actinomycetes; order Mycobacteriales; family Micromonosporaceae; genus WHSM01. The sequence continues at coordinate 11,640 of JBOGDK010000022.1, read as the reverse complement.
CGAGCTGCTGGTACGGGGGGAGCTCAACGGTGGCCCCACCCGGCCGTTCGCCCTGGAGTCGTACCGGGTGATCGTGGAGCACCGGGAGGACGGCGCGGTGGTCAGCGAAGCCACCGTGAAGGTACGGGTCCGCGGCGAACGGGTGATCGCCACCGCGGAGGGCAACGGACCGGTGAACGCGCTGGACTCCGCACTTCGCCAGGCGCTGGTACGCCATTACCCGGCGCTGGCCTCCGTCGAACTGGTCGACTACAAGGTACGGATTCTGGAAGGCTCCCACGGCACCGGCGCGATCACCCGCGTGCTCGTGGAGTCGTCGGATTCCCATCGCGAGTGGGTGACCGTGGGGGTGCACGAGAACGTGGTCGAGGCGTCATGGCACGCCCTGGTCGACGCGTTGACGTACGCCGTGAGGGGCTCCCTGGAGCGCCTCGCCTAGGTCTGTCCTGTAGATCTTCACTCGGCTCCCCGCTTTCCGGGGACACGGGCGGGTGCCGTCGCGTTCGCGGGCATCCCCGGTCCGGTGGGTCCAGTACCCTGCCTGCCGGGGATACATCGATTCGTACCAACGCCATGCGGTGCAGTTCGCCGGCATGGCGTTGCGTATCGGGGAGTGACGGCTGCGCAGGCCGCGATCAAGGAGAAGACCTGATGCTCGCACCCGGCCATGCGATGGGTGGTCGCTACGAGTTGGTGCACCGTATCGCGACCGGCGGTATGGGGGATGTGTGGCGGTGTGAGGACACCGTGTTGGGCAGGGCGGTGGCGCTGAAGGTGGTGCACCCGGCGATGTTGCAGGAGCCGGGTTTCGCGGAACGGTTCCGGGCTGAGGCCCGGGTGATGGCGACCATCAGCCACCCCGGTGTGGTGTCGGTGCACGACTACGGGGAAAGCGAGATTCCTGGTGGCGGCACTGTCGCGTACCTGGTGATGGAGTACGTGGCCGGCGAGTCGCTGCACGAGGTGCTGGTCAGAGCGGGGCGGCTGGCTCCAGGCAAGGCGATGGACCTGATCGCGCAGGCCGCGGACGCCCTGTACGCCGCCCACGGGCACGGCATCGTGCACCGCGATGTGAAGCCCGGGAATCTGCTGGTACGGCCGAACGGAAAGCTGGTGCTGACCGACTTCGGGATCGCCCGAAGCGCGCTGTCGGGCAACCTGACGCAGACCGGCGCGGTGATCGGCACCGCGTCGTACGTGTCGCCGGAACAGGCGCTGGGCGAGCGTTCCATCACTCCGGCCAGTGACGTGTATTCGCTGGGCGTGGTGGCGTACCAGTGCCTCGCGGGTCGCCGTCCCTTCGAGGGCGAGAACCTGGTCGACGTGGCGATGAAGCACATCCGGGAGGAGCCACCCCCGTTGCCTGCCGACGTGCCGGTCAGCGTTCGTGCGGTGATCGCCCGTGCGATGTGCAAAGAGGTGTCGGCCCGTTGGCCCAGCGCTGAGGCGATGGCTGAGGCCGCCCGTACGGCCGCCGGCGGCGGTACGGTGTCGGCGGTCGAGGAGCCCACCACCGCGAAGCTGGCGGTACCCGCCGGGACCCGGCAGTACGACGCACCCGGTGGGTACGACAGGTTCAGCCGCGGCAGCGCCGGAATCCCGGCACGTACGGCCGGCCGGGCGACCGTCACAGCCGCGATGCGGGGTATCCCAAGGACTACCACGACGACCATCCCGAGCCACCGCGCAAGAGTCGTACCGGGCTGATCCTCGGCCTGGTCGTGGCGGTGCTGGCCGTCGCGCTTCTGTTGAGCGTGACCCCGCTCGGCGACATGCTGTGGCCCGCGCCAGGCGACAGCTCCGAACGCGACGCCGGCGGTGGGTCGTCGGCCAGGAAATCGGAGGCGCTGGAGCCTGGAGCCATCCCTGACAGCGCGTTCCTGCTCGTCGAGGACCTTGATGAGATCGCGCTGGGTTACGACGTAGCGGACGATGAGCACTTCAAGAAACGACGTTTGTCTTACCTGTTCAAGCTGTGTGGCGAGCAGCACACGGTCACGCCGGTTCACGATGGCAAACCGCGACAGTGGGAGACCGACAGCAGCCCGACCGCGGTGGTGCAGTTCGCTGAGCGTTTCGCCGAAGGCGGAGGTGTGAAGTATTTGAAAGAGGTCATCGCACTGTCGGACCGTTGCAATGGGGTGGGTGTTGAAGGTGGTGGGACCACCCACCTGAGATTCAGCGATGAAGACTTCGCCGACAATGCCGATGCCTCGTTCATCATCCGGGAGAGGAACGGGCTCTCCGATGACTACCACGTTTTCGTCAGGCAAGGTGACGTGGTCACGGAGGTTGTCCTCGCGACGTCCGGGTTCGAGGAGAAGGAGAATGCGCCCGCCCCCTCAATCGTTCGTGAGGTGGGGCTCCGTGCCGCGTTGCGACTGTGCGCGGCCGCGTCCTGCTGATGGTCGCTTCGTACGCCGTGGCGCAGCGGTCCGCGGCGGCGTAGGGCACCACGCTCGTACCAGGAGGAGGGGCGGATGGATCAGAGCTCACCCGCTCATTGGCTCGATGAGCTGATTCAGGGCAAGGTGGTGGAGTTCGACGAGCCGGTGCCGACGGCGCTCGCCGCGGCACAGCGGCTCGACTGTGAGGTCGGTGCGATCGCCAACAGCCTGATCTTCGCCGCGGACGGGGCGCCCCTGCTGGTGGTCACCAGCGGCGCCCACCGGGTGGACACCGAACGTGTGAAAGCCCTGCTCGGTGTGGCTTCGATCAAGCGGGCGAGCAGGGAGTTCGTCCTGGAGGCGACCGGTCAGCCGGTGGGTGGGGTGGCCCCGATCGGGCACCCGGAGCCGATCCGTACCGTCCTGGATCTGTGGCTGAAGCGGTACGACGTGGTGTGGGCCGGCGGCGGTACCACACACGCCATGTTCCCCACGGACTTCGAGGAGTTACTGCGGCTCACCGGCGGCGTACCAGCCGAGGTGGGCGACTAACAGCAGCCTGCTCAGTCGGCGTCGACGGCCGGGACGACCGCCGGAAGGACGGTGCCTATCGGCTCCGTGATCACAGCGTCGGCGATCTCGTCGTACGGCGTGGGCTGCGCGTTCACGATCACGACCCGGGCGCCCGCGCGTACCGCGATGTCCACCAGGCTGGCCGCCGGATTGACCGTGAGAGATGTGCCCACCGCGAGGAACAGGTCGCAGCCAGCGGCCGCCGCGACGGCGCGTTCCAGCACCGCGGTGTCGAGCGGCTGGCCGAACGAGATGGTGGCCGACTTCAGGAGGCCGCCACAGATCTGGCAGGCCGGGTCGGGTTCGCCGTCCGCGACCCGCCGCAGTGCCTCGGTCATCGAGCGGCGGTCGCCGCAGGACAGGCAGCCCACCTCGTGAATCGTCCCGTGTATCTCGATCACCACGCCTGGGCTGCTGCCGGCACGTTGGTGCAGCCCGTCGATGTTCTGGGTGATGACCGCGGCCAGGCGACCGGCGTTTTCGAGCGTGACAAGAGCGCGGTGTGCGGTGTTGGGGCGGGCCTGCCAGGCAGGGTGGTCACGCCGGGAGAGCCAGGCGCGGCGCCGTACATCGGGGTCGGATACGTACGCATCCAGGGTGACCAGCTTCGCCGCGTCAGGGTCCTTCGTCCACACTCCGGACGGGCCGCGAAAGTCGGGAATACCCGAGTCGGTGGAGATCCCGGCGCCGGTCAGTACGGTCACTGCCGTCGCGTTGCCGAGCCAGTCGCGCACCTGGGGGACGGCGTCGGAGGCGGTGCTGGGCATGCCTCAGTGTTATCACGATGCCGACCGGGCGGATCAGGCCGATCGCGACGCCGGTATGACGGGTCGCCAGGAGCTGACACCGCTGACAGGCAACAACTGGTTAGACAGCGTTAAGTGGTTATACGTGTCCGAGCAGGGCACAATGTGCGCGTGCACTGGGTCGAGGTTTCCGGCTATCCGTTACCGCAGCGCTACGCGGGTCACCCCGCGCTGGAGCTCTGCAACACGTGGGCGGGTTGGCAGGACGCCGTCTGGACAGGTGGTGACCACGCTCCGGGCCACGAGTGGCTCCGCGACTACGACCGGTTCGCCGTGTGGGCCGGGTACGTCGGGCTGCTCGATGAAAGCTCAGTCACCTGGCTCCGACGGCGTGCAGCGGAGGAACCGGCCGCGGCCGAGAGCGGCCTGAACCAGGCCCGTCAGGTGCGTACCGCCCTGTACCGGGTGCTCACCGGGCCGCCCGACGCGGAGGCGTTCGGAGTTGTCGCCGCCACCGCGCGGGCGGCGATGGCGGCGTCCGAGCTGGTCGACGAGCAACGAGGTGCCCAGCGGGTCGCCCGTTGGCGGATTCCCACGGTCGGACTGGAACAGCCGGCGCTCGCCGCGGCGTTCGCCGCAGCTGAACTGCTATGCGGGCCAGACCGGGCCAAAGTCCGCGCCTGCCCCGGCGGGGACTGCGGCTGGCTGTTCATCGACCAGCGCGGACGCCGGCGCTGGTGCAGCATGGAAAGCTGCGGCAACCGCGCCAAGGTACGGTCGCACGCGGCGCGGCAACGGGGAACCGCCCCGGCTCAGTAGCCGCGGGTACGCCGTGCCGCCTGCCGGTGGCGCGGGCTGATCCGTACCATGCCGTTGCTGCGCAGCGTGCGGACCAGTTCGCCCCCGACGCTGATCCCGGCGGCGAGCGCCAGTGCCACCGCGATCGCCTGGGACAGGCTCAGCAGCCCCTGGTTCATGTCGCCGGTGTTGATCTCCACCAGGCCCTGGTACAGCAGGGTCCCCGGCAACAGCGGCCCGATGATGGGCACCACGTACGGCAGAGCCGGGCTGCGGTACATCCGGGCGATCAGGTGCGCCAGCAGCCCGATCACCGCCGCCGCGACCCCAGCCGCCATCACCGGCGGTACGTCATGCAGCCGCAGCAGTACGTACGCCAGCCAGATCAGACCGCCGCCGACGGCGGAGGTCAGCACCGCACGTACCGGCGCGACCAGGGACAACGCGAACGTCACGGAGACGCCGATCGCCCCGACGAACTGTGCCGGCTGCATCGCCAGGGCGATCGACGGCAGCACCCCGAGGGCCAGGTCGGCGCCGAGCCGGGCCGCCACGTACACCGCGACACCCACCCCGGAAACGATCGCCGACATGATGTAGAAGACCTCCAGCAACCGGGCACCGGAGCTGACGTACGCGCCGCTGATCCCGTCCTGGACGCTGGCCACCAGCGGTCGTCCGGGCAGCAGCGCCATGATCGTGCCGGTGACCACGGCGGAGGCCGGCAGCGAGATTCCGCTCGCGATCGTGGCCAGGCCGGTCGCGGTAGCGATCATCGCCGCGGTGGCGAACTGGTAGAACTCCGCGACCCCGCGGCGTGCCAGTACCGCGGTGGTGCGTTCGGCCATCAGCGCGGCGAGGAACGCGATCGAGGCGACCACCAGCCCGCCGCCGGTGAGCACACTCGCGGACGCCGCGAGCAGCGGCACCGACACCGACACCAGCCACCTCGGGTACCGGGACGGCCCGTGCTTGATCGTGCGGAGCTGGTCGAACGCGTCGTCCAGCTCGACCAGTCCGAGGGCGGCCTGCTCGACCAGCTGGTGAGTGGCGACCAGGCGGGAGTAGTCAGGGGAGCGGCGGCGTACCAGCCGTTCTCCGGTGACCGGCGCGGCGCCCTTGCCGGGAATGCAGGAGATGCTGATCGAGGTGAACGTCACCGCCGCCTCCGACCGGGGCAGCCCGTACGCCACCGACAGGCTGCGCATCGCCTCGGTGACCGTTTCGGTGGACTCACCGCTGGCCAGCAGCAGCTCGCCGACCCGTAGCGCCAGGTCCATCGCCCGGTACGTGGTCGGGTTCTCCGGCTCCTCCTCGGTCTCCAGAGCCTGGGCGGCACGCCGGCTGGCCTGTGCCCGCAACTTCTCCCAGGCGGTGCGGGCAAGCCGCATCCGCCGCATTGGTGGGTGTGTCTCCGTGCTGGCCATCGCCGGTGGACGCCTCCTCTCTGGGTCCGGGCAGGGTGAACGGAACGGGTGGTAATGGGAATGGTTTTCCCGGCGCAGAATGCACCGGAGGAAGTGCTGGTTTTCAGGGTACGGGCGGTGCCCCGGCATCCGCCGCCGAATAGGTTGTGACCTGCGACAACTCAAGTCCAGTGAGGACTCGTTGCGATCATGCGTGTTCGTCAAGGCCGGCGCTGGGACTGAGAAGACGCTCGCAGGAGTCGATCAGCCGGTGCCGCAGCGGGGCTGCCTGATCAGCGAAGCGGCGCTGGGCGGCGGCGTACTCGGCGCGTCCGGGGGCGGTCTCCACCCGTACCGGCGGATAGTCCAGGTCCGCCAGGTCGTACGGGGACGCCCGCATGTCCAGCTCCCGGATCCGGCGGGCGAGCGCGAAGCAGTCGCCGACCAGATCGCTGTCCACCAGTGGGGACACCTTGTACGCCCACTTGTAGAGGTCCATGTTGGCGTGCAGGCAGCCCGGCTGTTCCAGCTCGGCCTGCCGTTCCCGGGTCGGCGCCAGCACGTTCAGCGCCCGCGCGGGCTCGGTGAAGAACCGGTACGCGTCGAAGTGGCTGCACGCCGCGCCCCGCTCGTCCACCGTCGCGGCGATCTGCTCCGGTGCCAGGCGCAGCGGCCATGCCGCATGGCGTACCTGGTCCGCGGGCAGCCGGTAGACCATCGCCCACTCGTGCATTCCGAAGCAGCCCAGGTGGGGGGTACGGCCGGCGGTGGCGACCAGCAGCCGGTGGATGTGGCGTACCCCGTCCCTGCGGCGGGCCAGTACCCCGTCGATGTCGAGCGCGACCCCGCGCGGCGCCCGATGGTAGTCCTCGCCGTACTCCAGGTACTCCGCGGCGGTCTCACCGGCCAGCACCACCCCGGCACCAGGGTGCCACCGCAGCAGCCGGGACGGCCGGTACGAGTAGTACGTGAACAGGAAGTCCTCGACCGGGTGCTTCACCCCGTCCCGGCGCCGGCGCTGGTACGGCTCGACCCACGCGGCGACCCGCTGCTGGTGGGCGGTACGCCGTGCCCGCCAGTCGGGCTCCTCCAGCACGACCGGCCGGGTCTGGGCGGCCACCTCGTTCACGCCCACAAGTGTCGCAGAACCCCGTAGCGCGCCCACCTTCTGACCGGTGGAGTTCACCGAGCGCGCGCCGCTCGCCGAAGGAAACTTTCGTACTGAAGGGGCCCGGTGGAGAATCGTCGTAATCGGGATAGTCGCTGGCCTGCTGCCCACTGGCCTGGCGTCACCACCCGCACAGGCGGCAGGTTTCCAGCGTCGTCGTGGACGCCGCGGCCCAGAAGTTCCCCATCTCACCGGTCATGGCGGGCGTCAACAACAACAAGTGGTACGACGACTCCCAGGGCCTGTGGGACGACACCGCGGACCAGCCCGTGGCTGACGCGGTGAACAAGGTGGCCGGAGCTGGTGTCGGGCTGATCCGGCGGCAAGATGTCTGGGCTGGGCACCAACACCTGGATGCAGCTGTATCAGAACGCTGCCGGCGAATGGATGGCCCTTGATCTCGACGTGCCCTCCGGTGGCACGTATGACGTGAGGATTGGTGACGGTCAAGGGCTGCGCGGCCGGCATTTTTGACGTCAAACTCGACGGCTCCGGGGTGAAGACCGGGTACAACGCGTACCGACCGGGCTGTGACCGGAACTCGCGGGAAACCGTCAACCTCGGTACGCACATCCTGTCCGCGGGCATCCACACGCTGCGTTTCCACGTGACCGGCAAATCGGCCAACTCGAATGGCTACCGGGCCAGCCTGGACGTGATCGAGCTGCACGTCCCCTAGTCCCCTGATTCGACCAGATCCGACCCGCGGGCCGCCTGACTGAGCGTGCGGTTCTCCCGGTGATTAGATTCAAGGGGTACGCGAGGAGAGGAACTGGTTTGCGGATCGCACGCTTCGCCCACGCGGGCGGTATGTCATTCGGAGTCGTCGAGGGGGACACCGCGGGGGAGCCGGCCACGATCGCACAGATCGAGGGCCACCCGTTCGGGAAGATCACGTTCACCGGGGAACGCTGGGCGGTCTCCGACGTACGGCTGCTCTCACCGATCCTGCCGAGCAAGGTGGTCTGCGTCGGGCGCAACTACGCCGAGCACGCCGCCGAGCACGGTTCCGAGGTGCCGAAGGAGCCGTTGCTGTTCCTGAAGCCGTCCACCTCCGTGATCGGCCCCGGGGACGCGGTCAAGCTTCCGATCCAGTCCAAGCGGGTCGAGCACGAGGCGGAGTTGGCCGTGGTGATCGGGATGCAGGGTGCCCGCCGCCTCAACCGGGACCAGGCGATGTCGGCGGTCTTCGGCTACACCTGCGCCAACGACGTCACCGCCCGCGACCTGCAACGCTCCGACTCGCAGTGGACCCGGGCGAAGGGCTTCGACTCGTTCTGCCCGATCGGGCCGTGGATCGAGACTGACCTCGACCCGTCCGACCTGGAAGTGCGTTGCGAGGTCAACGAGGAGGTACGGCAGCTTGGCCGTACCAAGGACATGGTCTTCGACGTCGCGACCCTGGTCTCGTACGTCTCCCACGTGATGACGCTGCTGCCCAGCGACGTGATCCTCACCGGCACCCCCGCCGGGGTGGAGCCGATCACCGCGGGGGACAGTGTGGAAGTCCGCATCCAGGGCATCGGTGCCCTGACCAACCCGGTGGTGAACCTTGAGTGAGTCCGTGACCGACCGACCGGTCCGGGTGCGGTTCTGCCCGTCCCCGACCGGCGTACCGCACGTCGGGTTGACCCGTACCGCGTTGTTCAACTGGGCGTACGCCCGGCACCACGGCGGCACGTTCGTGTTCCGGATCGAGGACACCGACGCGGCCCGGGATTCCGAAGAGTCGTACGGGATGCTGCTCGACGCGATGCGTTGGCTCGGCCTGACCTGGGACGAGGGGCCCGAGGTCGGTGGCGGGTACGGCCCGTACCGGCAGAGCGAACGGCGCGAGATCTACTCCGACGTGATCCAGCGGCTGGTGAAGGCGGGGCACGCGTACGAGTCGTACTCCACCGGTGCGGAGATCGAGGCCCGGCATCACGCCGCCGGACGGGACCCGAAGCTCGGGTACGACAACTTCGACCGGACTCTCACCGACGGGCAGAAGCAGCGGTTCGCCGACGAGGGGCGTACCCCCGTGCTGCGGTTGCGGATGCCCGACGAGGACATCACCTGGCACGACCTGGTACGCGGCGAGGTCACCTACGCCGCCGGCAGCACCCCCGACTTCGTGGTCGCCCGCGGCAACGGCGACCCGCTCTACCCGCTCACCAATCCCGTCGATGACGCGCTCATGCGGGTCAGCCACGTGCTCCGTGGCGAAGACCTGCTGCCGTCCACGCCGCGGCAGATCGCGCTGTACCAGGCGTTGATCGACATCGGGGTCACCGACTTCGTGCCGCAGTTCGGGCACCTGCCGCTGGTGGTCGCCGAAGGCAACAAGAAGCTCTCCAAGCGGGACCCCCGGTCGGACCTGCTGGCGTACCGCACCAAGGGCTACCTGCCGGCCGGCCTGCTCAACTACCTGGCGTTGCTGGGCTGGGCGATCGGCCCCGACCGGGACATCTTCACTCCGGACGAGATGGCCGCCGCGTTCGACATCAGCAAGGTGAGCCAGAACCCGGCCCGGTTCGACGAGAAGAAGTGCGAGGCGATCAACGCGGCGCACCTCCGGCTGCTGTCGCCGGAGGACTTCGTCGCGGCCGTCACCCCCTACCTTTCCTCCGCCGGACTGGTCGCGGACCCGCCAAGCGCCGCTGATGCCGCCCTGCTGGGCGACGCCGCCCCCCTGGTGCAGGAACGCCTCGTCGTGCTGTCGCAGGCGCCCGAGATGCTGCGGTTCCTGTTCACCGGGGAAGACGAATTCGCGCCCGACCCGGACCACGCCGCGAAGGCGCTCGGCCCCGACGCGGCTCCCGTCCTTCAGGCCGCCGTCGCCGCCCTCTCCTCCGTCGACGCCTGGGACGCCGCGGCGATCGAAGCGGCGCTCAAGGCGGCCCTGGTCGAGGGTCTCGGGCTGAAACCCAAAAAAGCCTTCGCGCCGGTACGGGTCGCCATCACCGGCCGTACCGTCTCGCCACCGCTGTACGAGTCGATCGAGCTGCTCGGCCGTGACCGGACGCTCAGCCGGCTCCGCCGCGCGACAGGAGCATGATCCAAGGAGTCCTGTTCGACATCGACGACACCCTCGTCGACTACTCCAACGCGGAACGCGCCGGTATCGAGCGCTACCTGCGCGACCTCGGGGTGCCTGCCGACACGGTGCCGGACGGGGCCAGGCACTGGCGTGAGGTGATGGAGCGCCACTTCGCCCGCTACCTCGACGGCGAACTGAGCTACCTCGAACACCGCAGGGAACGCGCCCGCGACATGCTGCGCTGGCTCGCCGAGGATGTGCCCTCCGACCCCGACGCCCTCGACGAGTGGTTCGCCGGGTACCGGCACCGGTACGAACAACTGCTCACCCCGTACGGCGACGTGCTGGCCTGCCTGGACGCGCTGACCGACCTACCACTCGGGGTCGTCACCAACAACGACACCGCGTACCAGCGCGACAAGCTGGCACGAGCCGGCGTCGCTGACCGGTTCCGGTGCGTCATCGGTACGGACCTCGCCGGATGCCGTAAACCAGAACCCGGAATCTTCCTCGCCGGATGCCGGGCACTCGGTACGCCACCCGGCAACACCCTGTACGTCGGTGATCGACTCGACGACGACGCTCGCGGAGCCCTCGCCGCCGGCCTCGTGGGGGTCTGGCTGTGCCGCACCGGTGGCGCCGGGGTGGCCCCGGATGTGCGGTGCATCACCGACCTCGCCGAACTACCCGAGCTGCTCCGCGTCGCAGCCGAATGACAGGCCCCGACCCCCCGGACCCGGGAACCGGACGGCTCCGCCGCGCTGTGGAGTGAGCGGTGAGGTCTGGCGGGTCTCCGGGCTCGCCGGTACCAGGGCCATGCCGATCGTCGGCAACGACTCGTTGATGGATATGTACGTCGGCGTCCAGTGTGTGGAGATCGACGCCAAGCAGGCCGCCCGAGAGGCCCTCGTCACTGTGCCCGTCGCCAATCCAGTTGAGGGGAACGGCGCTGGTCGGCGGTGTGGAACCGATCCTCAGGAAGCGCTCCGAGGAGCTTCTCGGCGAGGTTGATGCGGAGACCATGGACCGCATCGCCATTGCGCTTTCGGGCGGTGTACGACCTCCCGTGAGGCGACCGCCGCCTCATGCCTGGCGGGCCTCTTCGGCGAGGTCAGGGAGCTCACTGTCGATCCCGATGTGGCCGTCCTGGGCGAGCAGCGCGACCTCTCGGCGGAGGATCTCGTTCCGAAGTGCCCTGGCCGCCATGGCGGACACGGTCGTGTTCTGGGCGGCGGCAATACGTTTCCCAGCCTCGATGTACTCAGCCGGGATGCTGATCGTCAATCTCGCCATACGATGGAACATACACATCGCTGCAGGTTGTGCCGCATGTCTGCCGGCTGGGGCAAGCGCAGACCCGTTCGAGGAGCGGCAAGTCCCCATCAGGCAGGCCCGCCGAGGCGACCTGTAATCCGGTTTGGGATCCTCGGCAGGCGTCGGGTACAGTCATCTCCCGGTGCACGCGCGCCGATGGGGTATGGGGTAATTGGCAGCCCGACTGGTTCTGGCCCAGTTAGTCTAGGTTCGAGTCCTGGTACCC
>JBOGDK010000021.1:0-25292 GCA_050701795.1 Micromonosporaceae bacterium | reverse complement strand
AGGAACACAGCGGTCACGTGCGGACGGCCGTCCCCGCTCGAAACGGCGGATCCGGGGGCCCGGCGCTGTCCTCTGCCGCGGTCGCCGGGGCGGTGACACCGCCGTCAGCCTCGACGCTCGGGGCCGCGCTGCCGGCTGACGAGGCGCAAGCGGCGACCCCGGGGCCCGCCGGAGGCGCCAACGGCGTCGACCTCGCGCGCTGGGTGTCGGCGCCGGAGGCCAGGTTGTTGCCGCTGCGCCCGTTCACCGCCGCGGTGCTCGGTCTGTCGCCGGGGCAGGGCGACCTGCGTCCTGAGGACCCGCCGGATCTGCCGTCGTTTCTGGCGCTGCCTGGCCCGGACGGGCGGCCCCGGGCCCAGCGGTTCGCCGCGTACGCGGTGGCGACCGATCCGGCCGGCCGGCTGCTACTGACCCGGATCGCTGACGGCTATCCGGGAGCCGGTCGGTGGCACCTGCCCGGCGGCGGTACGGACTTCGGCGAGGACCCGACGGTGGCGCTGCTCCGCGAGGTGGTCGAGGAGACCGGGCAGCACGGTGTGGTGACCGGTCTGCTCGGTGTCGCCAGCCATCGGGACGAGAATTCTCTGGGCCCTGAGGGGTATCCGATCGACTGGCACGGGGTACGGGCCTTCTACCGGGTCGACGTCGCGGAACCGACGACAACGGTGGTGCATGACCGTGGGGGATCGACCGCGGAGGCCGCCTGGTTCAGCCCCTCCGAGGTGGACCGTCTGGAGCTGACAGAGGTGACCAGGGAGGCATTCGGCTCCGCCGGAATGGGCGCCAGTCTCTCAGAGTGACTACGAAATGTAACCGTACCAGCCACATTGTGCACAGTTCGTTTTGTCTCGGCTGCCCTGTTCTGAGGCTGAATGTAAGCAAAATCGCCTCCCCGCGGCATCGCCAACCATCGCTGCGATGTGCCATCGTGTAGGCCGCGATGCCGGAACGCCGCCAGATCGGTGGACGCTACCGTCCGGCCAGGAGGAGTTCAGTGCCGAGTAACCCGTGGCGGCGACGGCGGTCAGCGGACAATCCGCGTCCAGCCGGTCGCCGCTGGACCCGGGGACTGCGTCGCGGCGGTTCATTCGCCCGACGTGTGTTGGCGGTCCGCCGTCGCGCCGAGCGGGCGGTGGGGATGCCGACGCCTGACGGTTCGGGCGACACCCTCGAGGGGTTGTCCGGCCACTCGGCGGCCGCCGTCGCCCCGGTCAGCCCCGCCGCTTCGCTGCCAGCGGGTACGGCATCCGCACAGGGCTCCGGCCCGATCTCGATACCGCTGCTGCCGGGTGAGCCGACTGTTGCCCGTCGACTCCGGTTCGCGCTGGTCAACGCCTGCACCGTGGCGAGCATCCTGCTCGGGGTCTCGGCCGTCTTCCTCGCTGTCCAGGGGGAGGTACGCTTCGCCGCCCTGGTGCTGCTCGGCTGCGTCGCGTTCGACGGGGCCGACGGCGCACTTGCCCGCCGGCTCGGCGTGGCCAGTCCGTTCGGGGCGCAGATGGACTCGCTCGCCGACATGTGTTCATTCGGCCTGGCGACCCCGCTGGTGGCGTACTTCTGGCTCTCCGGAGCCGCTCCGATGGCATTGATCGCGCCGATGTGCGTCCTGGTCACGGTGTGTGCCGCGGTCCGGCTCGCCCGGTTCAACGTCTCGCCCAAGGACGGGCGGTACTTCTGCGGCGTACCGACCACCATGGCGGCCGCGATCCTGGTGGTGACGGTGCTGCTCAACCCGGAGCCGAGCCCGGTGGCGGTAGCGCTCGCCATCGTCGGTGGGCTTGCCGTGCTGATGGTCAGTGGCTTCCCGTACGCGAAGCTGGCGCACCTCGCCAAGCTTCCGCCGTGGCTGTGGGTGGTGCCGATCGTGGGCATGTTCGTGGACGCCTCGGGTGCCTTCGCGCTCCTGGTCGCCGCGTACCTGCTCTCCGGGCCACTGCTGTGGATGCGGCACCGCGCACAGGGCCGAGCGGCCTGACCTGGTCGCGGCCCAGGTTGGGCCCAGCGCCGTCGCGGGCTAGCGCCAGAGTGCGATGACCGATTCGCCGCCGAACACCTTCTCGCCCGGCGCCACGCGGGGGTCGGCCGCGTCGACCGGCAGGTAGACGTCGGTACGTGAGCCGAACCTGATCAGCCCGTACCGCTCGCCGCGAGCCAGTAGCGTGCCCGGGCGGGTGCGGTTGACGATCCGGCGCGCCACCATGCCGGTACGCTGCGCCACCACCACCGGGCCGTGGCTGGTCTCCAGCACCGTGTACGCCGCCACGTTGTGCTCCGCCGCCGCGTTCATGGCGGGCGCGTACCCGCCCTCTTCGGTGATGACCTCCACGACCTTCCCGGCAACCGGAGACCTGTTGATGTGGACGTCCAACACCGACAGGAACACCGAGATCCGCAGCCACTCGGTCACCCCGGTTGACGGGAACCGTTCGTCGGTGAGCCGCTCCACCGCCAGCACCTTGCCGTCCGCGCCGGACACCACCGCCCGGGGGTCCTCCGGCGGCACCCGCTCCGGATCCCGGAAGAACGCGGCGATCGGCAGTGCGGCGAGCGCCGGCACCAGCCACAGGCGAGAGCCCGGACGCACCCGCCTGGCCAGTGCGGCGGCGCCCAGACAGATCGCGGCCGCGGCCACCCCGTTCGAGTCGATCCGCCACTGCCCGGTCAGCGGTACGCTGCTCGGCCGGAACGCCGGGTCCATCCGCTCCGCGGCCACCAGGTCGACCGGCGTACGGCGGATCCGGTGTATCCGTACCGGCGGTCGGTTGAGGAGTACCAGGTCGGTGGCGACCTCTCCCGGCAGGTCGGGCGTGTCCTGGCCGGGCATTGCCACGGTGGCCAGGCACAGGGCGCCACCCGGCGCGATGGTGGCGTGCAGCGCCGTGGCCACCGCAGAGGCTTCATCGGCCTGTAGCGGTCGCCCGACGAGCACCACATCGGACGGCTTCGCGTCCCCCAGGGCGAGCGCCACGGTCACCCGCTGCGCGACCCAGCTGCCTTCCTCGGCGATCCGCCGGCGCAACGCCGCTTCGTCCACCGTCGCGACAGCGGCGCTGTCCACCACCACGGTGAGGGTGTCGCCCGGCAGCAGTGCGTTGACCGCCGCGGTGAGCACCGGCGAGGCCGCGTCCACACCGACCAGTACGGCGCTCTTCGGACCCGCCTGCCGTGTGAACTCGTTGACGAGCACCGCGGCGGCGCGGCCGCCGAGCTGCGGCGTCCCGAAGAAAGTCTGGGTCATCTGGCCAGCATATTTGAGCCTTCGCCCGGTACGCCTCGGCGGGCCGGTGATCGCCGTCAAGTTGGCGGCCGTCGAACGCGGGTTCACCGGGGTGGCGGCGAGTCGCGGCCGGACCGGATCGCCGCCACGACGCCGACCACCCCGACGGTCACCAGGAACGCCGAGACCAGCCAGCCGATCGCGGCGAGCCCCACCGACGCTTCAGTGGTCTCGGCGATCAGCCACCAGGCCACGACCCCGAGGAAGAGGAGCCCGAAAATCAGTGAGCCGTTGTCCGTACGGTGTGGCGTCATCGGACGATCTCCAGGTTCCCGAGGTTGACTTTCGCGTCCACACGAAGTGCGCCAGGTCCGGCGACGTTGTCGAGCCCGGTGTCGGAGAACGAATGCTCGATCTCGGTGGTGGCGCTGACCTCGTCCCCGATCAGTACGGCGTTGCTGTACGCCACCTTCGTCTCACCGGTGACGTCCACGTCCGGGGGCAGCAGTACGGTCAGGCTCGCGCCGTCGACTTTGAGGTCGATCGTGACATCGCGATCCGTGAAGTCCACGTCCCGCAGGTCCAGGACACCGTTCCCAAAGTTGATCTTGTATCGATCATTGATCTCCTCCACCGTCGCCGGCCGCCAGGAAACATCGCCGTCGGGGGTGACGTCGGCCCGCTCCACGCCGGCGGTGACCGCCAGCGCCAGCGACAGCAGCATCCCCAGCGCGATGAGCCACCGCGCCCGCCCGTACCAGGCACCGACCAGCAGGGCCGCACCGGTGACCGCCAGGACCGCGGCGAGGTACGCGCCGACCCCCAGTGGTGCACCGGACAGGTGCAGTACGGCCACCAGCCCGATCGCGATGAGCATGGCGAACAGCGCGACCCGGCCCAACCTCGAACGTCGCGGCCGCGGTGCCGGCGGCGGGCTCGGGGTTGGTGGTGTGCTCGGGGTCGGCGGCAGGCTCGGGGTCGGCGGCGGGGACCACTGCGGTGGTGCGGCGGTCCCGTCGCGATACCGCGCGGCGAGGGCCAGTAGCTCAGTGTCGTCCGTCGCGGGGCCCGGAGGGTGTGAGCCCGCCGGCCCGTGCCCGGGGACAGGCACCTGGGGCGGTACGCCGGATATCGCGAGTGGCACGGTGGGTTGCTCCGACACGGCGCCGGTGACCTGCTCGGTGGCCAGGTCCTCAGCGCTGCGGGTACCGGCGGCCGGATCCTCAGCGCTGTCGGGTTCCGTCGAAGCCTCGGGGCCCGGCTCCTGGTCGATGATCGGTTCAACCGGGGCTCCGGACGCCAGGTCGCTGACGTACGACTGCTCGGTGAGGGGTTCCGGGTTCTCTCCGGTGTCCCGGTTCGGATCGCCAGCGTGCTGGCTCCCCTCGGCCGTCTGACCCGTTCCACCCGCCCCGGTGGTGTCCCCGGGCGCCGTAGGGGCGCCGTCCGGTGCACCCGCCGCCGGTTCGGGAGCCGCGTCTGCGGGCATCGTCGCCGCCGACTCCGGTGGCACCGGCACGGTCACCGCGTCCTGCCGGGACATCGAGTGCGGCACGGTGGCGGACCCGGCACGGGGCTCATCGGGCGGCGGCACCTGCGGAACGGACGGCCGCTGCGAAGGACCGGACGGCGGGAACGGGCCCGGCGGCGGTCCCAAGGCTGGCCCCGCAGCACGCGGCGGGAAGGGACCTGGTGGTGGGCCCTGCGGCGCGGGATCTGGATGCGGGCCCTGCGGTGGGCCCGGCATGGGACCCTGCGGCGGGCCCGGGAACGGACCTGTCGGGGGCGTCCCGGCGGGTGGCCACGGGGAGTCCGGCTTCCGTTGCCGGTACATCACGAACCCGACGACGGCGAGTACCACGAGCGTGATCGGCGTCCACTCCACGGTGATCACCAGCAGCAGGGCGGTGGCGACCGCGAGTATCACGGTGACGATTCCGGACGTACTGGAGCGCCCACGGCCGAGCAGAGCCTCCAGTGGCGAGCCGGTGTCGTCCTCCTCAGGCATGATCAACCAGCCCAGCAGGTACGCCACCAATCCGACGCCGCCGAAGAGCACTCCGACCGCCACCAGCACCCGCCACAACATCGGGTCGGTGCCCGTGGCGCGAGCGACGCCGATGCAGACACCGGCGACCTGGCGCTGTTCCTTGGGGCGGATCAGACCGTGCCGGCCGGCGATGCTGCTCGCCGCCGGGGGATCCTGGGACATCGTCGGACCGGTCATGCCTGGGCTCGCTTCCGTACGACGCGGCAGGACGTGGGCGGCACCGTGCGGCGGGACGCCTGCGGCACCGTGTGGCGGGAGGCCTGCGGCACCGTGCCGCACGGCACTGCCGCGGGTGCCCAGCCTTGGGCCACCGGGCGAGCTGTTCGTTGACGCCTCATGTGACCCATCCTCGCGCGGTAGCCCGCGCACCGGCCTCGGGACCTGACCCTGAGCTGACCCTGACTTTCGCCTCGGGGATCAACCTGTGGTGGCGCCGGTATGCCGCGTGTGACGATCGAGGTCGGCAACCATCGCACAGAGGAGCTGTCATCAGGACGCGCACCGCCGCCCCACCGACCACGGCACCGGCATCATCGCTGTCGGCCGCGGTGGGTGCTCCGTACCCGACAGGTGCTGAATCCGACGATGACCGCAAGCTGCACCGGGTCGCCGAAGGCAGGCTGGTGGCGGGGGTCGCGCTCGGTATCGCCCGGCACATGCGGGTGCCGGTGACGACCGTACGTCTCGGTTTCGTAGCGCTGGCGTGCGTCGGTGGCCTGGGGGCCCTGCTGTACGCCGCGTACTGGGCCGTGGTCCCCGCGGATCCGACCCAGCAGCGGGCCCGTACGCCGCGGGACACCGTACAGCTGGTGGCCTTCGGGAGCCTCGCCGTCGGGGTGCAGCTGATCGCCCTGATGAGCGGGTTTGGTGGGCCGCGTGGCGCGTTCGGTTGGCTGGTGGCGTTGATCGCCGTGGGCGCCGGGATCATCTGGCACCAGACCAACCCGGACCGGCGGCGGCAGTGGTCCGCGGTGGTTCCCGGGATGCCCCGGTTCGCCCGGTACGTGGGTGGCGGCTACCCGTACGCCTCCGGGGTGCGCCTCGGGATCGGTGCGGTCCTCGTACTGGTCGGCATCGTCGGCATGATCGCGGTGTTCTCGCCGCTGTCGAACGCCGGCCTGTCGTCGCTGCTCAACGGCCTGCTGTTCACGGTGATCGCGATCGGCGGCCTGGCGGTGGTGTTCGGTCCGCTGTTGTGGGGCACGATCACGCAGCTGCGTACCGAGCGCGAGGCGCGGATCGCGGAGCGGGAACGCGCTGAGGTGGCCGCCCTGGTCCACGACCAGGTGCTGCACACTCTGGCGATGATCCAGCGCAGCGCCGGCGACCAGCGAGAGGTCTCCCGGCTGGCGCGTAGCCAGGAACGCAGCCTGCGCAACTGGCTCTACAAGCCCACCGGCTCCCCTGCGGAACGCTTCGCGGCGGCGTTGGAAGAGGCGGCGGCCGAGGTGGAGAACTCGTTCGCGGTAACGGTCGACACCGTGGTGGTGGGGGATCGTCCGGTGGATCCGCACGTCGCCGCGCTGGTGGCCGCGGCCCGGGAGGCCATGGTGAACGCGGCCAAACACTCCGGGGTGCGTACGGTGTCGATGTACGCCGAGGTGGAGGCCGACCTGCTGTCGGTGTTCGTACGGGACCGCGGGTCGGGCTTTGACCTGGCAGGTGTGGACGGTGACCGGCACGGCGTACGAGGTTCGATCATCGGGCGGATGGAGCGGCACGGCGGCCGGGCCCAGGTGCGTACCACCCTGGGCGAGGGCACCGAGGTGCGGCTGTTCCTGCCGGTCGAGACGGCGGAGGGGGAGCGTTGATGAGCGAGCGCGAGCGAGACCCACGAGCCAGGCCGTGGCGTCGGGCACGGCGTCTCTGCTGCCGCGGCGCAACGAAGCGGAGCCAGTCATGAGCGCCCCGGCGGCGCCGTTGCGGGTCTTCCTGGTCGACGACCACGCGATGTTCCGCGCGGGGGTACGTGCCGAGCTCGGCGGTGCGGTGGAGCTGGTGGGCGAAGCGGGCGGCGTCGAGGAGGCGGTGACCCGGATCGCGGCCACGAAGCCGGATGTGGTGCTGCTCGACGTACACATGCCGTCCGGCGGTGGCCGGGCGGTGCTGGAGCGGATCCGCGGCAACCACCCGGACGTACGGTTCCTGGCGCTGTCGGTCTCGGACGCGGCCGAGGACGTGATCGGCCTGATCCGGGCGGGCGCCCGGGGGTACGTCACCAAGACCATCTCGGGGGAGGACCTGGTGGACGCGATCCGCCGGGTGGCCGACGGCGACGCGGTGTTCAGTCCGCGGTTGGCGGGGTTCGTCCTGGACGCGTTCGCTTCCCGTGGGGACGTGGCGGTCAGCGATCCGGAGCTGGACCAGCTCACCAACCGGGAACGAGAGGTGCTCCGGCTGCTGGCGCGGGGGTACGCGTACAAGGAGATCGCGAAGGAGCTGTTCATCTCGATCAAGACGGTCGAGACCCACGTCTCCAACGTGCTGCGGAAGCTGCAGATGTCCAACCGGTACGAGCTGTCTCGCTGGGCCGCTGACCGCCGCCTGGTCTAACCGGTTCAGCACACCGCTGTCGGCGTTCTCCGCCTGGCTACGTCACGACAGTGGACCCCGACCATGGAACATGCCCAGGCGTGTCTCCCGAATCGGGTCCACTGTTGGACCGCCGACCGCCGACCGCCGACCGCCGACCGCCGACCGCCGACCGCCGACCGCCGACCGCCGACCGCCGGCTCAGGCGCTGCTGACGATGGTGAACGACTCGGCCATCCGGCCCTCGCCGAAGCCGGCGGTCTTCGCGTTCTCGCCGGTCCACTCCCGGAGGAAGCGCATGGTGCCCTCCGGGTCGGGCAGTTGGCTGACGTGTGCCTGCAACGCCGCGAGCTTCTGGTCGAACGTGTCGGTGATGTCCACATAGTGGTCCGGGTCGGGGCCTCCGGAGAACCACACCTCCCGCACGGTCCAGGGTTCGAGTTTCTCGTCGAGCAGCAGTTCCTCGTGAGCGTACGGGTTGCGCGCGTCGGGGTAGACGGCTGCGCAGGTCGCCTGGCCGACCGCGGTGTGGTCGGGGTGGTTGGGGCCACTGAGGCTCTCCCAACGGGGCAACGGCGAGTTGGTGAGCACCCGGTCGGGGCGCCATTGCCGGATCACCCGGGAGATGTCGCGGCGCAGCCGGTGGTCGACGTAGACGGCGCCGTCTACGTACCCGTCGAGAAAGTAGACGGTGCTCACGCCCACAGCGGCGGCCGCCGCGCGCTGTTCAGCTTCCCGCAGCGCGGGGATGTCCTCTCGCGGGGTGTCGTCGAAGCCGCCGGCCTCCCCCCGGGTCACCAGCAGGTATGCCACATCGATCCCTTGGCGTACCCAGCGGGCCACGGTGCCGGCCGCGCCGAAGTCGATGTCGTCGGGGTGGGCAAAGACGGCGAGGACGCGCTGTACGTCGTCCAGGGGCGGTGGGGATGGCGGAAAGCTCACCCGGAGGATGGTACGGCGACACGATCAGTCATAGGGAACCGCATCCGTCATAGCGGACTGCATCAGTCATAGGGGACGGCGTTTGTCATGGGGGACCGCACCAGTCATAACGGACCGCGCCCCGCCCGCAGGACCAGGAGGCCGAGCTGGGTGCCGTCGGCGCCGAGTACTTCCCGGTAACGTTCCAGGATTTCCCGTTCCCGGGACAACACGAGCCGGGTGCCGCCGGTCGCCAGGCGTCGGCTTCCTACTTGTTGGGACAGCGCGGCGCGTTCCTGCCACAGGTTGATGATCTCGGTGTCGATGTCGTCGATCCGTTGCCTGAGCCCGGCGATCTGGTCATCGGCATTGGACTCGGGCGTGTGCCGTGCGGCCGCGGCGGTCATCGGATGCTCCTGGGGTTGTGCCTCGGCCCGTCCCGGGAAACACAAAGCCCCGGGCTGCGGACCCGGGGCGGCTGGTGGTCGTCGTTGGTTCAGGCGCGACCGATGGCTGCCGGGATCCGGAAGCCATAAAAAAAGAGCTGCGTCGCCTGTACCACGTCGACGAGTATGCCATACGCCGTGATGCCGGGACCTGGCACCGGTCGGAAGCAACCCCGTATCGGGGTCGTCGCGACTAGGCATCGAGCGGGTAACGGAACTTCCCGGGATATGGAAATAACCGCCAGGGTTAGCGTCAAGGGTGCAGATTCGCTCCACGAGTACGCCTATAGGAGGCACATGATGCGTGGATGGAAGAGCGCGCGGCTGATCGCGGTGGGTGCCGCTGTCGCGCTGCTGGCCACCGCCTGCGGCGGCGGTGGTGATACCGGGGACGGTGACGCCGGTGGTGAGCTGAAGGTCTACCTTCTCGAACCTGAGGACCTGATCCCGGCCAACACCAATGAAAGCAACGGCGGCACCGTACTGCAGAACGTCTACAGCGCGCTGGTCAAGTACGGCAAGGACGGCAAGCCGGTCAACGAGGTCGCGGAGTCGATCGAGTCCAGCGACCAGAAGGTCTGGACGATCAAGGTCAAGAAGGGCTGGACGTTCCACAACGGCGAGCCGGTCAACGCCGACTCGTTCGTCAACGCGTGGAACTTCGCGGCGTACGGCCCGAACGCCAACGGCAACAGCTACTTCTTCGACCGGATCGAGGGCTACGCCGACATGCAGTCGGTCGACCCCGACGAGGACGGCCCGAAGAAGGCGCCGGAGCCGAAGACCGACAAGCTGGCGGGTCTGAAGAAGGTCGACGACCTTACCTTCGAGGTGACCCTGGCCGCGCCGTTCTCGAACTTCGCGCTGATGCTGGGTTACACCGCCTTCTACCCGATGGCGAAGGAATGCCTGGACGACGTCAAGGCGTGCAAGGTGGAGCCGATCGGCAACGGGCCGTTCAAGATGGACGGCAAGTGGGAGCGCAAGCGCTCGATCAAGCTGGTCAAGTACAACAAGTACCAGGGCACCAAGCCGAAGGTGGACAAGCTCAGCTTCAAGATCTACAAGGACGAACGCGCCGGGTACGCCGGTCTTCAGTCGGGCGAGATCGACATGCTGAGCTCGGTGCCGGTGGACAAGGTGGAGAGCACACGCAGCGAGTACGGCGACCGGCTGATCGAGGAGGAGAGCTCGGCCTTCACGTTCCTGACGCTGCCGCAGTACCTCCCGGAGTTCAAGGACGAGAAGGTCCGCAAGGCGATCTCGCTCGCGATCGACCGGAAGAGCATCGTCAAGGAGATCTTCGCCGATCGTTTCACTGCGGCGACCGGTCTGGTGGCGCCGATCGTTCCGGGCGCCCGATCCGGTGTCTGTGAGTACTGCGAGGCCGATGTCGCGAAGGCGAAGGCGCTGCTGAAGGAGGCTGGTGGCTGGCCGAAGGGCAAGAAGCTCGAGCTGTGGTTCAACGCAGGCTCCGGCCATGAGGTCTGGATGGAGGCCGTCGGGCACCAGCTCAAGGAGAACCTGGGCATCGACTTCACCCTGAAGGGCGACCTGGAGTTCGCTGAGTATCTGGCACTGGGAGACCAGGACAAGTACACGGGTGCGGCTCGTGGCAGCTGGATCATGGACTACCCGTCGCCCGAGAACTACCTCAAACCGCTCTATCACACCCAGGGCTCGACAAACCGTACGGGCTACCGCAACAAGGCATTCGACAAGATGGTTGCCGAGGGCGACAAGGCCTCCTCGTTGGAGGCCGGCATCGAGAAGTACCAGGCCGCTGAGGACATGGTGCTCAAGGACATGCCGGTGGTGCCGCTGTGGTGGGGCCGGAGCACCCTCGCCTACAACGACAACCTCGGTAACGTGCAGTACAACCCGATCTACACCAACCCGGATTACAGCAAGATCACGGTGTCCTGACCTGGCACCCATTTCTGAGCACCACGGAGCCCCCGGCGACCAGGTCGTCGGGGGCTCCATCGTTCCTGGCCAGGGTGTTCGTGGCGTGTGACAACAGTCAATCCGGTTGTCAAACCGATGGCGTAGCGCGCCGTCTCGGAGGCGTCCCGTCTGCGTATCGAGTGGGTAACGGCACTTCCGGACGCCAGGTGGAGGGGCCAGGGTGAGGCGCAGTTCACGTTGACTCCGCGAGCGCCTTGGGAGGCAGTACATGCGCGGATTGAAAAGCATGCGTCTGGTCGCGGTGGGTGCCGCGGTCGCGCTATTGGCATCCGCCTGTGGTGGCGGTGGTGGCGCCGGGGACAGTGCGGAAGGCGGCGAGCTCAAGGTTGAGCTGCACGAGCCTGAGCACCTGATCCCGGCCAACACCAACGAGACCCAGGGCGGCACCGTCCTGCAGAACCTTTACACCGGCCTGATCGACTACGACGACGACGGCAAGCCTGTCAACGAGGTCGCGGAGTCGATCGAGTCCAGCGACCAGAAGGTCTGGACGATCAAGGTCAAGAAGGGCTGGACGTTCCACAACGGCGAGCCGGTCAACGCCGACTCGTTCATCAACGCGTGGAACTTCGCAGCGTACGGCCCGAACGCCAACGGCAACAGCTACTTCTTCGACCGGATCGAGGGCTACGCCGACATGCAGTCGGTCGACCCCGACGAGGACGGCCCGAAGGAGGCGCCGGACCCGAAGACCGACAAGCTGGCCGGTCTGAAGAAGGTCGACGACTACACCTTCGAGGTCACGCTCGCCGAGCCCTTCTCCAACTTCTCGCTGGCGCTGGGCTACACCGCCTTCTACCCGATGGCGAAGGAATGCCTGGAAGACGTCAAGGCGTGCGAGCAGTCGCCGATCGGCAACGGGCCGTTCAAGATGGACGGCAAGTGGGAGCACAAGCGCGAGATCAAGCTGGTCAAGAACAACAAGTACAAGGGCACCAAGCCGAAGATCGACAAGCTCACCTTCAAGATCTACAAGGACGACTTGGCCGGGTACGCCGGACTGCAGGCCGGTGAGGTCGACATGCAGCTCACCGTGCCGGTCGACAAGGTGGAGGCTGCCCGTGGCGCGTTCGGCGAGCGGCTGATCGAAGAGCCGACCTCGTCGTTCACCTACCTCGGCTTCCCGCTGAAGGTCAGTGCATTCAAGGACAAGAAGATCCGCCAGGCGATCTCGCTCGCGATCGACCGCGAGACGATCATCAAGGAGATCTTCTCCGACCGCTTCACCGTGGCGAAGAGCCTGGTCTCCCCGGTCGTTCCGGGCAGCCGTGACGACGCCTGCCAGTACTGCGAGTACGACGTCGACAAGGCCAAGGCGCTGCTGAAGGAAGCCGGCGGCTGGCCCAAGGGCAAGAAGATGGAGATCTGGTTCAACGCCGGTGCCAGCCACGACGCGTGGACCGAGGCCATTGGCCACCAGCTCAAGGAGAACCTGGGCATCGACTTCGCACTGAAGGGCGACCTGGAGTTCGCGGAGTACCTCGAGGTGGCGGACGCCAACAAGTTCACCGGTATGTTCCGGCTCGGCTGGGTGATGGACTACCCGTCCCCGGAGAACTACCTCAAGCCGCTGCACGGCACCCAGGGCTCGTCGAACAACACGGGTTACAGCAACCCCGCGTTCGACAAGCTGATCGCCGAGGGTGACCAGGCGGCGTCGCTGGAAGAGGGCATCGAGAAGTACCAGGCAGCCGAGGACCTCGCTCTCGAGGACCTCCCGGTGGTCCCGCTGTGGTTCGGTCGTAGTGCGCTCGCGTACAACGACAACGTGGATAACGTCGAGTACGACGTGATCAACGCCAACCCGGATTTCGTCAAGATCACCGTCTCCTGACCAGGGGACCTAGGTAACCGCAGTTTGAAGCACACGGCACGGCGGTAGCCGGCGCAGAATGGTAAGGCGTCGGCTACCGCCGTGATTTCCCTGGTAGGAGGTCACATTCATGGGGCGCTACGTGATCCGGCGGCTGCTCCAGTTCATCCCTACGCTGATCGGCGCGATCTTCCTGCTCCACTACCTCGTGGTGCTGGGAATCCAGATTCGCGGCAATCCCGCGCGGGCGTTTTTCGGTGACCGCACCCCGAGCGAGGAGATGCTCGCGGCGGTGAAGCGGTTGTACAACACCGATGACCCGTGCCTGGAGCGCACCGGCGATCCCTGTGTCGGCCTGTTCCTCGGGCGGGTCCAGGATCTGGCGATGCTCGACTTCGGCACTAGTTACTCCGGGCGGCCGGTGACTGAGATCATTGCCCTGGCCGTACCGGTCACCGTCCGGCTCACGCTGATCGCGATCGCCATCCAGATCGTCATCGGTCTGCTCGCCGGCATGCTGGCGGGGCTGCGCAGCGGCAGCTTCATCGACTACGTCGTCAAGATCTCGACGGTGCTGACGATCTCGGTTCCGGTCTTCGTGCTCGGCTCAGTCACGCAGCTCGGCCTGGCTCCGATCGCGAAATCGCTACGCGGTGAGGAATGGGCGTCGGACGCGTTACTCGGCGTGATCTCGGTGGGTTTCAAGTCGGACTATCCGACGTTGAGCCTGATCATCCCTGGGATCGTCCTGGGATCCCTCGGTCTCGCCACAACGGCACGGCTGACCCGTACCACGATCATGGAGAACCTCCGCGCCGACTACGTCCGCACCGCGACGGCAAAAGGTCTGCCACGACGGCGCGTGATCGGGGTTCACACGCTTCGCAACTCCCTGATCCCCGTGGTCACCGACCTGGGCCTGGCCTTCGGCGTGCTGATGGGTGGCGCCGTCGTCACCGAGTTCATCTTCAACATTCCAGGAATCGGCAGCGAGATCATCCTCGCGGTGCAGCGCAGCGAAGGCACCATAACGGTCCCGCTGGTCACCTTCCTGGTGATCATCTACCTCGTTGTCAACCTGTTGGTCGACGTGCTTTACGCCGTTCTTGACCCGAGGATTCGCCTTGACTGATCCGATAATTGGCCCGCAGCAACAAGCCCAGATCGCTGGCCCTCCCGAAAAGCTCGGCAAGGAGCGCAACGCCAGCCTCTGGGCGGACGCCGGGCGTGAGCTGATCCGCAACCCGGTGTTCGTGATCTCCGCACTCGTGGTGCTCGCCGTGATGTCGATGGCGGTCGTGCCGTCGTTGTGGACGAGCGTCGACCCGAACCGGTGCCTGCTGAAGTTCGGCAAGGACAGTCCGACCGCGGACCATATCTTCGGGTACAGCGTGCAGGGTTGCGACTACTACGCCCAGGCCATCCACGGAGCCGGCCCGTCGATCGCGGTAGCGGTCATGGCGACCGCGGGAACCACGCTGATCGGAAGCGTGTTCGGGATCCTCGGCGGCTATTACGGCGGTTGGGTGGACGGCATCATCTCCCGGTTCACCGACATGGTGCTTGGCCTGCCCTTCCTGCTGGGCGCTCTGACGCTGCTGTCGCTGCTTCCGGTACGCAACGTGTGGACAGTGGTGTTCGCGCTGATCGCGCTCGGTTGGACGAGCACGACCCGGATCATGCGGGCAAGCGTGATAGCCACCAAGGACATGGATTACGTCCAAGCGGCCAGATCACTGGGTGCCTCTGACTCCCGGATCATCTTCCGGCACGTCCTGCCGAACGCGATCGCACCGGTGATCGTGATCGCCACCATCGCGCTCGGTGGGTACGTCGGTGCGGAGGCGACGTTGACCTTCATCGGCGTCGGTCTTCGGGCACCGATCGTGTCCTGGGGCGTGATGATCACGCAGGGGAGCGCCTGGGTGTTGACACCTGGCTACTCCCACCTGCTGTTGATTCCGGTGGGGTTCCTGGTGGCGACTGTGCTGTCCTTCATCCTGATGGGCGACGCGGTCCGCGACGCCATCGACCCGAAGCTGCGGTGAGGTGACCGTGACGAACACAGACACGCCGACCAGAGCCGCGCCGAGGGGCAAGGCTGGCAGGCACACCCGATTGGCCGACACGGATCCGAACGCCACTCTGCTCGACGTACGGGATCTCAAGGTGGAGTTCCGCACCCGGTACGGCGTCGCCAATGCCGTCAACGGTGTGAGCTTCAGCGTGGAGGCAGGAGAGACGCTCGCGATCCTCGGGGAGTCCGGGTGCGGGAAGAGTGTCACGGCACAGGCCCTGATGGGCATCGTCGACAGCCCGCCCGGGTTCGTCACCGGCGGCGAGGTGCTCTACCGCGGGGTGGACCTGCTCAAGCTGTCGAACGAGGAACGCCGGAAGGCCCGCGCCAACAACATCGCGATGATCTTCCAGGACGCGCTCTCCGCGCTGAACCCGGTCTTCTCGGTCGGGTTCCAGCTCGGCGAAGTGTTCCGGGTGCACCGCGGCATGTCCCGGTCCGACGCCCGGAAGAAGGCGATCGAGCTGCTGGATCTGGTGAGGATTCCGGCGGCCCGGCAACGGGTCACCGATTTTCCGCACCAGTTCTCCGGCGGTATGCGGCAGCGCGTCATGATCGCGATGTCGCTGGCGCTGGACCCGGATGTGCTGATCGCCGACGAGCCGACGACGGCGCTCGACGTGACGGTGCAGGCCCAGGTGATGAACCTGCTCGCGGAGTTGCAGCGGGAACGCAACATGGGCCTGATCCTGATCACGCACGACATGGGCGTGGTCGCCGACGTGGCTGACCGGATCTCCGTGATGTACGCGGGTCGCGTGGTGGAGCGTGCCACGGTGCACGACATCTACGCCACGCCGGCTCATCCGTACACCAAGGCGCTGCTGGAGTCGATCCCGCGGGTGGACCTCAAGGGCCAGCAGCTCAACGTGATCAAGGGTCTGCCGCCGCCGCTGACCAACCTGCCGCCTGGCTGCAACTTCGCACCGCGTTGCCGGTTCGCCCAGGATCGGTGTCGCCAGGAGCGGCCGCCGTTGTATCCGTTGGAGGGCCACGGCGTCGCCGACACGAAGGGCACGCCGCGTGGCAGTGCCTGCCACTACTGGGAGGAGGTCATCGCGCAATGACGGATATGAGCGTTACGGCGGAACCCGCCGACGCAACGGCGACCGATGTCGTCCTCGAGGTACGTGACCTGGTGAAGTACTTCCCGATCACCCGGGGGGTCGCCTTCAAGGTCAAGGTCGGTGACGTCAAGGCGGTCGACGGCGTCAACCTGACCCTCCGCCGGGGCCAGACCCTCGGTGTGGTGGGCGAGTCAGGTTGCGGCAAGTCCACGCTGGCGAAACTGCTGGTGGGGCTGGAGAAGCCGACCTCAGGCGAGATCACGGTACGTGGCGAGAAGATCTCCACGCTGAAGGGTCGGGCGTTGACCCGGGCGCGGCGCAACATCCAGATGGTGTTCCAGGATCCGTACACGTCGCTGAACCCACGGATGACCGTCGGCGACATCGTCGCGGAGCCGTTTGCGATCCATCCGGACGTGGCACCGGCCAAGGATCGACGGCGACGGGTCCAGGAACTGCTTGACCTGGTGGGCCTCAATCCCGACCACATCAACCGGTACCCGCACCAGTTCTCCGGGGGGCAGCGGCAGCGGATCGGGATCGCCCGCGCCCTTGCCCTGAAGCCGGAGATCCTGATCTGCGACGAACCGGTCTCCGCGCTGGACGTGTCGATCCAGGCGCAGGTGGTGAACCTGCTCGAGGAACTGCAGGACGAGCTGGGCCTGACGTACATGTTCATCGCGCACGACCTGTCGGTGGTACGCCACATCTCCGACCGGATCGCCGTGATGTACCTCGGCAAGGTGGCCGAGATCGGCAACGACCTCGAGATCTACGACCACCCGACGCACCCGTACACCCAGGCGCTGCTTTCCGCGGTGCCGGTGCCGGACCCGACGTTGCGCGGGCACCGGGATCAGATCGTGCTGGAGGGCGACGTACCGTCGCCGGCGAACCCGCCCTCGGGTTGCCGGTTCCGGACCCGGTGCTGGAAGGCGCAGGACGTCTGCGCCACCGACGTACCGGCTCTGGAGGTACGCGAAGGCTCCACCCACCCGAGTGCCTGCCACTTCGCCGAAGAACGCGACGTGGTGCACGCCGTCGACTAGCAGAGCGAAACGGTCCCCGGTGCGTCACAGGCCGGGGACCGCTTGCTGTCGCGGGGCGCGGCGCGGGGCGTTGTGTCCCAGGCGCGGCATAGACTTTGCGGCGCCATGCATTCGCTCTTCGATCTTTCCCCAGATGCCCCTGTCCGCCCCCGCGCGTCGCACCGGCCAGACCCGGATGCCCTGCTGCTCGGGCTCAACGACCAGCAGCGAGCCGCGGTGCTGCACACCGGTTCGCCGCTGCTGATCGTCGCGGGTGCCGGGTCCGGGAAGACCCGGGTGCTCACACACCGGATCGCGTACCAGTTGGCGGCCAGGACCGGGCCCGATTCAGAACCGGCCCACCCCGGGCAGATCCTCGCGATCACGTTCACCAACAAGGCCGCGGGGGAGATGAAGGAGCGGGTCGCGGCGCTGGTCGGCCGCAGAGCACGCTTCATGTGGGTGTCCACGTTCCACTCAGCGTGCGTACGGATCATGCGGGCCGAGGCACAGCATGTGGGCCTGAAGTCGTCCTTCTCGATCTACGACGCGGACGATTCACGCCGGCTGATGACCCTGGTGGCGCGCGAGTTGGACATCGACCCGAAGCGCTACCCGGCCCGCGGTCTGCTGCACCAGGTGAGCAACCTGAAGAACGAGCTGGTGGACCATGAGACGTTCACCGACCGCGCGGAGGGCCCGGCGCAGCGTACGGTCGCTGAGGCGTACACCGTCTACCAGCAGCGGTTGCGGCAGGCCCAGGCGCTGGACTTCGACGACCTGATCATGACCACCGTGCATCTGCTGCAGGCGTTCCCGAACGTCGCGGAGCACTACCGGCGGCGGTTCCGGCACGTACTGGTCGACGAGTACCAGGACACCAACCACGCCCAGTACGCCCTGATCCGCGAGCTGGTGGCGCCGGTGAGCGCGAATGACGAGTCGGGGTCGGAGCTGCCACCCGCCGAGTTGTGCGTGGTGGGCGACGCCGACCAGTCGATCTACGCATTCCGCGGCGCCTCGATCCGGAACATCCTGGAGTTCGAGCGCGACTACCCGCAGGCCCGCACCATCCTGCTGGAGCAGAACTACCGCAGCACCCAGACCATCCTGACAGCGGCGAACGCGGTGATCTCCCGCAACACCGAGCGCAAGCCGAAACGGCTGTGGAGCGAGGCCGGTGAGGGCGAGAAGATCACCGGGTACGTGGCCGACACCGAGCATTCCGAGGCCGACTGGGTGGCCCGCGAGATCGACCGGATGGTGGATGCCGGCGCCGGGCTGCGGTACGGCGACGTCGCGGTGTTCTACCGTACGAACGCCCAGTCCCGGGTCTTCGAAGACGTGTTCATGCGGCTCGGCCTGCCGTACAAGATCGTCGGTGGGGTGCGGTTCTACGAGCGCAAGGAGGTACGCGACGCCCTCGCGTACCTGCGGGCGATCCACAATCCCGACGACACGGTGAGTGTCCGGCGGATCCTGAACACCCCCCGGCGGGGAATCGGTGACCGTGCCCAGGCCTGTGTCGAGGCGTACGCCAGCCGGGAGAAGACCAGCTTCGGCGAGGCGTTGCGCCACGCCGCGAAGGCACCCGGGATCGCCACCCGGTCCGCGCACGCGATCGCCGAGTTCGTCGCGCTGATGGACGGGCTGCGCGAGCTTGCCGCCGTAGAGGCCCCTGAGGCGGTCCTGGAGGCGGTTCTGACCCGTTCCGGATATCTCGCCGAGCTGGAGGCCAGTGATGACCCTCAGGACGGCACCAGGGTGGAGAACCTGCAGGAGCTGGTGAGTGTCGCCCGGGAGTACACCGAGCGGATCGCGGCCGTGGCGGCGGAGGCGGGCGAGGTCGGTGCGGTGGCCGAGGGGGCGACCGTACCGGAGGCGGACCTTGCCGGATTTCTGGAGCAGGTGGCTCTGGTCGCCGACGCCGACGAGATTCCGCCCGACGCTGAGCATTCCGCGGACCACCAGGGCGTGGTCACTCTGATGACCCTGCACACCGCGAAGGGCCTGGAGTTCCCGGTGGTGTTCCTGACCGGGATGGAGGACGGGGTCTTCCCGCACCTGCGGTCGCTGGGCGACAACCGGGAGCTGGAGGAGGAGCGGCGGCTGGCGTACGTGGGGATCACCCGGGCCCGGCAGCGGCTCTACGTCTCGCGGTCGGTCACTCGGTCGGCGTGGGGTCAGCCGCAGATGAATCCGGCGTCCCGGTTCCTGGATGAGCTGGGTGAGGAGGTGATGCACTGGGAACGTACCGACGCCTCGTACACCTCGTGGTCGGGAGGCGGAGGGGTCGGTTGGTCCGGGGGTTCCCAGAGCAGCGGCCGCGGCGCCGGCGGCGGTCTCGCGGAACGGTTGGGTCTGGACCCTTCGGTGGTACGTCCCGCGAGTCAGCTCTCCCGGCGGCAGGTGCCCGTTCTGGAGCCTGGCGACCGGGTCACCCATGACCGGTGGGGTCTCGGGCGGGTGCTCGCGGTACAGGGCAGGGGAGAGCGGGCGCAGGCTCAGATCGACTTCGGCGAGCAGGTGATGTGGCTGGTGCTGCGTCACGCGCCGATCCAGAAGCTGTAGGAGGCCCGTCCCGTGGATCTCTCCGCACAGGTACGCCGGAGCATCGACGCGAACCGGTACCTGACCCTCGGTACGACCGGCCAGAACGGCAGGCCGTGGGTGTCGCCGGTGTACTTCGCCACGGACGACCACACCGACTTCTACTGGATGTCGTCACCCGAGGTCACGCATTCGAGGAACATCGCGGGCCGTCCCGATGTGAGCATCGTGATCTTCGACTCCCAGGTGCCGCCGTACACCGGCGCGGCCAGCGCGGTGTACCTGTCCGCGACGGCCACGGAGTTGGCCGGGTCGGAGCTGGAGCGTGGCGTGGAGATCTACCCCGGCCCGCCGGAACGGGGCGCTCGGGCGGTCACCGCCGCGGAGCTGCGGGCGCCCTCGGAGTACCGGTTGTACCGCGCGAGGGCGTACGAGCACTCCGTGCTCTGTCCGCGTGAGCTGGGAAAGCCGTGCGGCGTCCACGGTCGTGGGTACGACCATCGCACAGTGGTGACTCTGTAACCGCGGTCGTCGCGGGTACGACCGAAACAGACAGCGGGCTTACGAGCGAGTGCCTGGAGTGGGGTGTTGCCTGCCCTCAGGAACGCACGTAGATGGAGTCGGTGTGGTTGACGAGGTCAACCCCCCGCTCCCGCATGTACGCGATCGGGTCGACCGGCTGGTCGTAGACGTGGACCTCGAAGTGGGAGTGCGGACCGGTGGAGTATCCGGTGCTTCCCATCTTCGCGATCCGGTCACCGGCGTCCACCCACTCGCCCACGGAGACGGTGAGGGCGGAGTTGTGGCCGTACCGGGTCATCACGCCGTTTCCGTGGTCGATGTCGACGGCGTACCCGTAGCCGCTGTACCACTCGGCGCGGACGACCTTGCCTTCGTGCGCGGCGCGGATCGGAGTGCCGACGGGGCCCGCCAGGTCGACGCCGTTGTGGTTGGTGCCCCACCTGGGTCCGTAGCGGGAGGTCAGGTCGTACTTCTTGACCGGGAGCACCCAGACGTCGCGCGGAGCCTGGGCCTTGCCCTTGGGCAGCGTGGCGCTACGACCGGAACGGGATCCGCGGTCGGCGATGGCGCCGCGTTCATCGTCCAGTCCGGTGGTCCCGGCGGTGGAGGGATCGAGCGTCGGATCGTTGTGGGCGAGCGCCGCAGAGTCGGTGCTCTGACCGGGCATCGCCGCGGCGGTGCCGAGCGCCACCATCCCGGCGCCGACAACCGCGCTGGTCACGACGGCGGCATACCGGCTGCGAGGCGGCGTCGGGACTCGGTGACGCCCGAGATGACGACCGCTCCGTTGTCGATGCTGCACGCAAACCCTCCGTTTTCACGGTTACGCCAGCGGCCCCCGAACCCACCGCCTGCGAGGGAGTGCACGGAATGGGTCTGCGCCGCAGTTGCGCTCGCGGGCTCCGAACTCCGGTCGGATCTTCCTAAAGCACAACTGGCGGACACCGTAGCCAACCCGTGACTTCGGCTCAACCCACTCCGCAAAGAACTGAACCTTTCGCACCAAATATCCGATCCCAAATCCCCCATTAGGTCGCGCTCCACGCACGGTACCGTCACTGTGGGTGGCATCACACGTATCCGCGTGGCGTGTCGTCTAGCGTGATGGGGCGACAGGGATCGTCGGCGGGTACGCGTACGGGGCGGCCGGCGGTACGTTCCTTCCAGGACCGGGAACCTTTCGCCGCTCCGGCTCGTGGTCCGTGGTGCCGGAGCGACCGTGAACCAAGCGAGGCGGGGCATGAGTGAGAGTGAGCGAGCACGCGAGCGAGGCTTGCGAGCGAGCAGGCCAGCGGAGCATCGAGCACAGTGTGTTGGTGCCTCATTCCGTGCCGCAGCGAAGCGGGGCGGGGCATGAGTGAACGGATCCGGGTGGTCGTCGCCAAGCCTGGCCTGGACGGCCACGACCGCGGAGCGAAGGTCGTCGCCCGGGCGCTGCGGGACGCGGGTATGGAGGTCGTTTACACCGGCCTGCACCAGACGCCGGAGCAGATCGTCGAGACGGCGATTCAGGAAGACGCCGACGCGATCGGTCTGTCCGTCCTGTCCGGGGCACACATGACCCTGTTCCGGAAAGTCCACGAGCTGCTCGAGGCGCGGGACGCCGCAGACATCGTGGTGTTCGGCGGCGGCATCATCCCCGAGGGCGACATCCCGGAGCTGGCCAAGCTCGGTGTCGCCAAGGTGTTCACTCCCGGCGCCACCACTGCGTCGATCGTGGACTGGGTGCGCCGCAACGTCGGCGAGCCTGTCGCCTCCTGACCGGTCGTCCTCCCATGGGCGGAGTTGCCGGATCCGACGCGTGGTGAGCCGTGAGCGGTGGGGTACCTCAGCGAACCTGACCAAGCAGGTTGACCAGGCGGGTCAGTCGATACGCCTCGGCGTAGTCGGCGGCGGTGAACGCAACGGTACGGCCGGACTGGCGGCGTACTCCTGGCACCAGGGTGGCGTGGTCGGCGATCAGTGGGTTGCCGAGATCGATCTCGGTCTCCACTGGACCGGTGATCCGTAGTGGTGCCACGGTCGTGCGGTTCGCCACGGTCGTCGCCACGGCCGCCTCGATCGCCTCGCATGCCTCGTCGGGGTGCAGACAACTGGCCGCGTACTGGCCGAGAGCCCGCTTGACCTCAACCGTGGTCGCCTCCGGGACCAGGTCCCGCAGCTCCGCGCCGGCGGTGTTGTCGCCCGACAGCAGGAGCACCGGCGCACCGTGGGTACCCGCGAGCGCGGTGTTCAGGCCGATCTCGCCGAACGAGCGGCCGTTGACCCGTACGTCGCCGATCGCGTCGGAGAAGGTATGGGCGATCACCGACGACGCCGATCCGGCCCGGCCGTGGTAGCCGATGAGAATCACCGCGTCGACGCCGGCCTGCCCGGCGCCCCCGGCGTCGCCGTGTGCCGGTACGGGCGCCCGGCGGAGTCCTTCCATCATGGCCAGGCTTCGCGGTTTGCCGCGGATCAACCGGGTTCGTCGGTGCAGCTTCTCCGGGCGGATGTTGCGGAATGGCCCGTGTGCGTCCGCCACCACGATCCGGGCCTGCGGCTCGGCGGCCAGTACCCCCCGGACAGCGGCGTTGACCTCGGCGGTCATCAGGTCGCGGGATCGTTCGTAGTCGGCGTCACCAGGCCGGCATTCGGCGGAGTCGACGATCCCGCCGACTCCCTCCATGTCGGCGGAGATCAGGATCTGTGGCGGGTGCGTCATGTCGCGACCCTACGGCGGGCCCCGGCGGGCCCGCCCAGGGCGGCAGCTTCCTGGCCCACACAGGGTGGAGGCCGGGCGCACCCCTCACACGCCCGGCCCCTCATGCACGACGTCCTGCCGCCACCCCTCGACCGGCGGGACATCGGCCGTACTCTGCCGTACACCTGATGGGTGTTTTGCCCGTCCGATGTCGACGTTCGTTTCAACGATGGCCGTGACCCGAGGTAACGCATAGCCGACAAATCCATCACCGTCAGTGGCTAGCCTGTTTTTGGGTGCCGAACGACGTTCGGCGGTCCGGGCATCCGTGTGGAAAACGGCACAGGGTGTGACCCGGTCACACCTGCGTAAGCGGGTGAGCGCTAGCCTGCCGCGTTAGGCCCGTCAGTCCTGGTGGGTCGGAAAACTTCACGAGGGAAACGGAACCCGCAGTGGACCTGTACGAATACCAGGGACGCGAGCTGTTCGACCGGCACGGTGTGCCGGTGCTCGGCGGCGGCGTCGCGACCACCCCCGAGGAGGCCCGTTCGCTCGCCGAGAAGCTCGGCGGCCGGGTCGTCGTCAAAGCTCAGGTGAAGACCGGTGGGCGCGGCAAGGCCGGCGGCGTGAAGCTGGCGGAGGACGCCGACGAGGCGTTCAGCCACGCCAGCAACATCCTCGGGATGGACATCAAGGGCCACACCGTCCACAAGATCATGCTCACGGTGACGGCCGACATCGCCGAGGAGTACTACTTCTCGTTCCTGCTGGACCGGGCGAACCGTACGTTCCTGGCGATCGCGAGTACGGCCGGCGGCATGGACATCGAGCAGGTCGCCGACGAGACTCCCGAGAGGGTCGCCAAGGTGCCGATCGACGCCAGCGTCGGCGTCGACGAGGCGAAGGCCCGGCAGATCGTCGAGCAGGCCGGATTCCCCGCTGACATCGCCGACCAGGTGGTCGCGATCGTGGTGACGTTGTGGGCCGCGTTCGTCGCTGAGGACGCCACCCTGGTCGAGGTCAACCCGCTGGTGAAGACTCCCGACGGTACGGCGCTGGCGCTTGACGCCAAGGTCACGCTGGACGGCAACGCCGATTTCCGGCACCCCGGTCACGCCGACTTCGTCGACGTCGCGGCCGAGGACCCCCTCGAACGGGCCGCCAAGGAGAAGGACCTCAACTACGTCAAGCTGGACGGTGAGGTCGGGATCATCGGCAACGGCGCCGGCCTCGTGATGTCCACTCTGGACGTGGTCGCGTACGCGGGCGAGCGGCACGGCGGAGTGAAGCCGGCCAACTTCCTCGACATCGGTGGCGGTGCCTCCGCCGAGGTGATGGCGAACGGCCTGGAGATCATCCTGGGTGACCCGTCGGTGAAGGCCGTCTTCGTCAACGTGTTCGGCGGCATCACCGCGTGCGACGCGGTCGCCAACGGGATCGTGCAGGCGCTCGCGCTGCTCCGCGACAAGGGCGAGGACGTCACCAAGCCCCTGGTGGTACGGCTCGACGGCAACAACGCGGAGGTGGGCAGGGAGATCCTCACCAACGCGAACCACCCGCTGGTCGAGCAGGTGGACACCATGGACGGCGCGGCCGAGCGGGCCGCCGAACTCGCCGCGGCCGCGAAGTAAAGGACAACAGCAATGGCTATCTTCCTCGACAAGGACAGCAAGGTCATCGTCCAGGGCATGACCGGCTCCGAGGGTATGAAACACACCCGCCGGATGCTCGCGTCCGGCACGAACATCGTCGGCGGGGTGAACCCCCGTAAGGCCGGCCAGCAGGTGGACGTCGACGGCTCCGAAATCCCCGTTTTCGGTACGGTCGCAGAGGCGATGAAGGCCACCGGCGCGGACGTGTCGGTGCTGTTCGTACCGCCCGCGTTCGCCAAGGGCGCCGTGGTGGAGGCGATCGACGCGCAGATCCCGCTCGCGATCGTGATCACCGAGGGGATCCCGGTGCACGACACGGCGTACTTCTGGGCGCATGCCGTGGCAGCTGGGAACAAGACCCGGATCGTGGGGCCGAACTGCCCCGGCGTGATCACCCCCGGGCAGTCCAACGCCGGGATCATTCCCGCCGACATCACCAAGCCCGGTCGGATCGGCCTGGTCAGCAAGTCGGGCACGTTGACGTACCAGATGATGTACGAACTGCGTGACATCGGCTTCTCCAGTTGCGTCGGGATCGGTGGTGACCCGGTGATCGGCACCACCCACATCGATTGTCTGCAGGCGTTCCAGGACGACCCGGACACCGACGCGATCGTGATGATCGGCGAGATCGGTGGTGACGCCGAGGAGCGGGCCGCCGAGTACGTCAAGGCCCACATCACCAAGGCCGTGGTCGGCTACGTCGCCGGCTTCACCGCTCCTGAGGGCAAGACAATGGGGCACGCGGGCGCGATCATCTCCGGCT
>JBOGDK010000020.1:0-25568 GCA_050701795.1 Micromonosporaceae bacterium | reverse complement strand
GTACGCCACCATCCGAGTAGTGCCGCCGAGGTTCGCCGGGAGCTCGCCGCGGATCTTTCCGGGTACACCGGAGGCTTCGCACCGGAGTTCGCCGATGATGCCGCCGCGGTGGTGACCGAGCTGGTTGGCAATGCCATCCGGCACGCCCGCCCACTCGACGGGGATGTGATCACCGTCGAGTGGCAGGCGTACCAGCGCGGCCTCCAAATCTGGGTGACCGACGGGGGCTCGCCGCAGGTACCGACGATGCGATGGGTGTCGCCGGAGTCGGTGCACGGCCGCGGCCTCGCCATCGTGGCCACCTTGTCCGCCCACTGGGGCGTGGCCACCGATGAGCGGGGTCGCTGCG
Source organism: Micromonosporaceae bacterium (assembly GCA_050701795.1). GTDB lineage: Bacteria > Actinomycetota > Actinomycetes > Mycobacteriales > Micromonosporaceae > WHSM01. The sequence goes on along the minus strand of JBOGDK010000020.1, from coordinate 25,219 downwards.
TCTGGGCATGGCTTGGGCAGGCATCTCAGGTCGCCTCCTGAAACCTCCGGTGCCGGATTCCGCACGGCACCGATGTCCGGTTCGTTGAGCGTCTAAGCTGAGTCGCCGTGAGCAAGCGTGGAGCGAGAGCCGCACGGCGGCCAGAGAAGAAGCAGAAGGTCCGCGACGTCTTCGTGGCGCGGCCGTTCGAAGGACTCACCGACGAAGCCGAGTGGATCGCGCTACGTGAGCTGGTGCCCGCCGCGACCGCCCCCCTGCGCCTCACAGGGGAATACGCCGAGATGGCCGGTGACCGCGAGGTGATGCTGGCGACCGTACTGCCGCTGGCGTGGCCGGCGATGACCAAGCCGGACGGGCGGATCCTCGTCGGTCTGCAGCGGCAGTTCAGCTCCGGCGACGCGAGCCGAGACCTGGCAGCCGCACTGATCGCCGCATTGAACACCGAGCCGGGCAAGACGGTTGACGTACCGGCCCTTCCCGGGCCAGGGCCACGACTGCAGGACGTGCTGGTCGACGGCGCGCTCGAGATCACGCTCTACGACGGCTTCGACTTCTGGCTCGACGAGGACGCCGGCGACGACCCGAACGTGCAGGCCAGCATGGAACGCGCGAACGAAGAGGTGTATCCGACCGTACGGTTGGACGCCGCGCCGGCCGCGTACTGGTGCCAGGTGCCGGACCGGGCGCACGTCCGGTGGGTGCTGCCGCAGCACGAGGACACCGCGTTGATCGCGCTCTCCCGGCTCAGCGCCGCGGGGGTGCTCTCCCTCGGAGACGGTACGAAGTTCGTCGGGATGTTCCGTGCCCAAGGTCTCCTGGTACCGGTGTGGGATCTGCCGAAGGACACGAAAGCGGATCTCTGGGAGGAGCCCCTCGCCAGTTTCGCCAAGCGCTACGCGGATGCGCTCACCGTGGAACAGCCGTTGACCGCCGAGGAACGCCGCTCCCGCCAGGGGCTGCTCGGCAGACAACTCTCCCTGCGGTGAGCATTATCGGGCCCGTGCTCCGCACTGGCGCTGCGGTAACGGCTGTGCGGTGGTCCCGCCTCCCTTGGCGTGTTAGCGAATTGTGAGTGGATAGCACCATTCTGTAACGGTCGTGGCGGATACACCTTCCGCACGATGCCGGGTGCGCACCCGTTCAGATCTCCGTCTGAAGGGACACTCTCATGAAAGTCCGAAGTATCCTCGTTGCCGGCCTCCTCGGCCTGGTGGCGCTTGTAGCCGGGTCGCCCGCGTACGCCGCGCCCCACAGCCCGGAGGCCACCACCGACGTGATCGCGCGTACCGAAGGCGCCACGACATTGGATGCAGGGACGGCGGCCGCGGGGCCGTACTACCTGCAGTTCCGTCATTCCGGCAAGTGTGCCGAGGTGCCTGGTGCCTCGAAGTCCAGCGGCGTTGCCCTGGACCAGTGGACGTGCGTCAGCCAGGCGAACGAGTGGTGGTATCTCGACTACATCTTCACCGACGGCAACGGGTACGACTTCTTCAGGATCCGCAACGCGAACAGCGGGCTGTGCATGAACGTCGGCGGCGGTAGTACGGCCAACGGCGCCCACATCATCCAGTACCCGTGCGGCGCGTACGGCAATGAGTACTTCGTGTTCTGGGCCGACGGAAACGTGGCGAGCGGATACTTCTGGGTCCAGGCGTACAGCAGCGGCAAGGTGCTGAACATTGCTGGAGGCTCCACCAGCAACGGCGCGGACCTCATCCAGTACAGCCGTTGCTACTGCAACAACGAGTACGTGCGCCTGGGCTGACCCCGGCGATACACCGGGCGCAGGGTAGGCGAGAAGTCGTGGGGAGCGCGATCAGGGTTCGCTCCCCACGACGCCGACACCAGCGGGAACGTCAGAGCGGGTCGCGGGTGACCGGGCAGGACATGCAGCGGGGGCCGCCGCGTCCCGAGCCCAGCTCCGATCCGGGGATCCGGATCACCTCGACGCCGGCGTCCTCCAGCCGCGCGTTGGTTTCGATGTTCCGTTCGTACGCGACGCACAACCGGGGAGCGATCGCGAGCGTGTTGTTCCCGTCGTCCCACTGTTCACGTTCCGCGGTCACCGGATCGAGCCCGGTGTCGATGATCCGCAGGGTGTCGATCCCCATCGCCTTCGACGCGGCGGTGAGGAACGGCTCCGGGCCGCTGACCCGCGGCTCGCTGTCGGCTCCGGCGCCGGTCACTGTGTACGCCATCAGCGAATCGGCGACGTTCGGGTACATCACCACCGCGTCGACGTCGATCATGGTGCACACGGTGTCCAGGTGCATGGTCGCGCGTTCCTGGGCGATCGGCACCGCCAGTACGGTGTGCGCCAACCCGGCGGTGAAGCACCGCCGTGCCAGCCGTTCCGCACCGGCCGGCGTGGTGCGTTCCCCGACCCCGACGGCGATCACCCCTGGCGCGAGCACCAGGATGTCACCGCCCTCGACGTGTTCCAGGGTCGGCTCGTACAGCAGGGTGGTGCCGGCAAAGCGGGGATGGTGCTGGTAGATCGCCTGCATCAGGCTGGTTTCCCGCTGCCGTGCCGGCATCGCCAGGCTGGTCACGGCGACCTGGTGGCGTACCCAGGCGGAGGAGTCCCGGGTGAACAGCAGGTTCGGCAGTGGATCGATCACGAAGTCGTTCCGGTGCATCAGGGTGTACACCAGGTCGTTCCCGCCGCGCGGCTCACCGTGAGCGAGACCCGAGATCAGGACGGCCGCCAGTCCCGCCGGATCGAGTGCGTCGAGATGATCGGCGGTACGGCGGCGCAGCGCGTCGCCCAGCCGTACGTCCGCCAGTGCCGCCGCGGTGACCTGCTCCCGGGCCACCGGAACGGCGAGCGTCGCCGCGAGCAGCTCGCCGAGATAGAGCACCTCGACCCCGTGGTGGCGTAGGGCGCCGGCGAATGTGTCATGTTCCTCCTGCGCCCGACCGACCCACGGAATGCCGTCGAACAGCAGCGAGTCGTTGTTGCGGGGGGTGAGCCGCTTCAGCTCCGGACCCGGCCGGTGCAGCAGCACCGTACGCAACCGGCCGACCTCGCTGTCGACGTAAGGCGTCATCCCCGGAGCCTAGTCCTGAGGCGCGGGTACGCAGACGGTCGTCAACCCTGGTGAAGCAGTCGCCTTAGCTGCCGTGGTGTGGCGCCCGTCTGGGCCCGCAGCGCACGCGTGAGGTGGGCCTGATCGGCGTACCCGAGCGTGGCCGCGACGTGTCCGATGCTGGCGTCGCCACGCGCCAGCAGATCCATGGCGCGCCTGGCCCGCAGCTGGCCGCGGTAGCCGGCGAGCGGCACGCCGGTCACCCGGTGGAAGACCCGGCTCAGGTGGTACGGCGAGACCACCAGGCGCCGGGACAGGGCAGTCAACCGCGCATTCGGGTCGTGGTACAGCGCCTCACGTACCTGGTTGACGAGTCGGTGGCCCCGACGGTCGGCCCCGACCGCCACCAGGTCGACCAGCAGCGCCGCCACGAGCGCGCTGGCGAGGTCGGCGAGGCGTACCGGGTCGGAGCTACCGGCCACACCCGCGATCAACCGGCGGTGGGCGAGGTCAGCCGCGGGTCGTACCAGCAGCCGCGAATCCCGCGGCGGCGGACAGCTACCCGGGTCCAGCCGGATGCTGGTGCAGACGTCACCACCCGCGGGATGCGCGATCTGCTGCTCCCCACCGGGCACCTGGAGATAGCCGGTGACCGGGTCGACGAGGGACTCCTTCCCGTCGACCCGGCGCCGGAACACCCCCTGGCGGGCCAGAACCAGGGCGTGGCTGGTGACGGACTCCAGCTCGGACCAGCCGGCCCCGCCGCCACATCGCACCTCCGCGACGCGCAGGCCCGGCTCGTCGAGCAACACCCGGTGCCACACGAACGCACCCTAGAAGCCGGGTACGACAAGAAAGTTCAAGAACCCCGCCCCGCCGCGACACATCGTGGGCTCCATGACGAATCGCGTGATGCAGCTGCTGACGGCGTACGGGCCAGATCCGGCGTACCAGAAGGAACTGGACCTCTACGGGCGCTTCGTGGGCACATGGCAGGTCGCCAACCGGATCTACGACGAGGTGTCGGGGGCCTGGAGGCAGAACACCCGGGAGTGGGCGTTCGGCTGGGTGCTCAACGGCCTCGGAATCCAGGACGTACTCCGCAGCGATGACGGCGGGATCGGCACCACAATCCGGGTGTACGACCCGGACCTCGGTGCCTGGCGGGTGCACTGGTTCGGGGCGAGCGCCCGATACTTCGGCACCCAGATCGGCAGGCCGCACGGCGACGGGATCCGGCAGGAAGGCACCCGGCACGACGGCCGTGTGATCCGGTGGGAGTTCTCGGAGATCACCGACGCGCGCTTTCTCTGGCGGGGCTACCTCGCCGACGAACCTGACGGCGCATGGCACCTCGTACAGGAGATGCGGGCCACACGATGATCGCGTCCGGTATCACCGAAAGGGTACCGTTTACGTGTGCGGAAGGGACTGCGAGCGTGGCGGGAGGTGCACGTGGCGCACGTGGAGCTGTCGCTCTCCGACGAGCGTGCCCGGGGGGGCCAGCCGGACAAGGCCAGTTCGACGGTACGGCGCTGGGCCGAGGTCGTCTCCGGAGCTGAGGAGCCGTGCGTGGTGCTCGACGCCGACGGGGTGATCGTGTCGTGTTCGCCGGCCGGTCTGGCACTGCTCGGCGGTGCCGACGCCGGCTCCGGGGCCAATGCCGGCTCCGGGGCCGACAGCGGTGAGGTGTGGATCGGCCGCGGGCTGCTGGACGTACTGCACCTGGTCGACCTGACCGCCGACAGCGCGCCGTTGGCGGCCTGGGAATCCGAACGGGTGCCGCCGCTGTTGGCGCTGTCCAGCGGCGGTCTCGCGCGCGGCGTGATGCGATTCCGGCTCCGCGACGTGACACGTACGGTCGACGCGGTGAGCACTCCGCTACGGGACGGCGCCGCGGTCGCCGGGTCGCTGACGTTCCTGGCCCGGATGTGACACGCCGGACGGGACGGCGTGGCTCGATGCCGCTGTTCCCAGGCCGGGGCAACGCAGCGTAACCTTCCTTCGTGCTCGATCTCGATCTGCTCCCAGAGTCGTACGCCGTCTGCCGGCTCCCCGCCGGTACGCCGCTACCTGGCAACCTGCCCGGCGACGGCGGAGTCGTAGCGATCACCTGGACAGATTCCGAGGTTTCGATCATCTGCCCGGCGGACCGGGTACCCCCGGGTGCCCAGGTCGAGACGCAGTGGCGGTGCATGCGCGTCGCCGGAACCATGGAGCTGGCCCTCGCCGGCATCCTCAACTCACTCACCAACCCGCTCGCTGAGGCGAGGGTGAACATCTGCGCGTTCTCCACGTACGACACGGACTACCTGCTCGTGCCGGAGGTACGCCTCACCGAAGCGGTCGCCGTACTCACCGGAGCGGGACACCGGATCAAGGAGACGTAGGCGCTGCCCCAGAGCGCCTGTGAACCTGATAACGCCGAGTAGTCTCGGCGCATGCCTGGCGTACCTCCGACACGGTTCACGTATCTCGGCCCCGAGGGGACCTTCAGCGAGCAGGCGCTGCGCCGGCTACCGGCCGCCGAACGGGCCGACCTCCACCCCGCCCGCAGCATTCCCGACGCACTCGACGCAGTACGTGCTGGTGACGCCGACGCCGCCCTGGTGCCGCTGGAGAACTCCGTAGAGGGAGCGGTCGGCGTCACCCAGGACGAGCTGGCGAACGGGGAACCCCTGGTGATCGTCCGCGAGGTGGTGCTGCCGGTCACGTTCGTACTGGCGGGACGTAACGGCCGTACCCTCGCCCAGGTCTCCACTGTGGCCACCCACCCGCACGCGTTGGCGCAGTGCCGGGGCTGGCTGCACGCGCACCTGCCGGGGGCCGCCACGGTCGACGTGCTGTCCACCGCGGCGGCCGCCGCCGGAGCCGCCAAAGGCGAGTACGACGCCGCGATCTGTGCGCCGATCGCCGTGGAACAGCACCGGCTCGCCGTGCTGGCCGGCGACATCGGAGACCACTCCGACGCGGTGACCAGGTTCGTCCTGGTTTCCCGACCGGGGCCGCAGCCCGCGGCCACCGGCAACGACCTGACCTCGATCGTGGTGTACATCGCTCACGACCGGGTCGGCACTCTGCTGCAGGTGCTCACCGAGCTGGCGGTACGCGGCGTCAACCTGACCCGGATCGAGTCCCGGCCCACCGGCAACGCACTCGGCCGCTACTGCTTCTTCCTGGACTGCACCGGGCACGTCTCGGACGCCCGGATGGGGGAGGCGCTGATGGGGCTACGGCGTACCAGCGCGGCGGTGCGGTTCCTCGGCTCGTACCCGAGGAGTGGCGAGGAACGGGTCGCGCCCCCGCCCGGCACCTCCGACCCCGACTTCTCCGACGCGGCCGCGTGGCTGGGCCGGCTCCGTGCCGGTGGCGTGGAGTGACGGCCGTGGTCGGGGGCGCACCGGCGACCGATCGCCCGCTACGGTGCGGGGGTGCCGCTGTTCGACAACCTCCGTCTGTACGGTGACGACCTGCGCACGGTGCTCGCCGACGGGGAGCGGGCACTCGCCCTGGTGCTCTGTCAGGAGGCGTTCGGCGACGACCAGCAGGAGCGCTCCCCGGAGGAGCTGAACTCGCTGTTCACGCTGCTACCCGACCAGGTACGGCAGCACGCCCTTCGTACGTCACGCCAGCCGCCCCGGGATCGCGCCACCTGGGAGCGGGTGGTCGACGGCGTACTCTTCGGGCCGGACATCGACCCGGGTGTCGTGGATCGGGTGATCGGCGGTGTCACCGCACGGGGTCACACCGGGTCGTGGGCCGCTCGACTGATCGCCGCCGCCAGCGGCCACACCATGGTCTACCTGCTGGTCACCGACCGGCGTGTGCTGTTGCTCGATCAGTCGCCGCGGGCGGAGGACCCCTTCACGGTGGTCTTCGAGGTGACCAGGGCAGCGGTGTTGCGGGCCCGCCGGAAGGGCACGTTGCTGCAGCGGGGACGCGTGGTGCTGGACTTCGCGGACCTGTCCCAGGCGGCGGTGATGACCGGGGATCTTCGCCACAGGCCCCGCGAACGCCGTGGTCGAGGCGTTACGCGCCGGCACCCACCCGGCAGGCTGAGCGCCAGGTCAGCGCCAGGTCAGGCCGGTGATCCTCTGGTACGCCTCGACGTACCGGGCCTGGGTCGCGGCCACGATCTCGTCCGGGATCTCCGGCGGGGGCGACTGGCGGTCCCAGCCGGTACCGGCGGCCCAGTCGCGTACGAACTGCTTGTCGTACGACGGTTGACCGCGCCCGGGGTCCCAGGAGTCTGCCGGCCAGAACCGGGACGAGTCAGGAGTGAGCACCTCGTCGGCCAGCATCAGGGTGCCGTCACCGGCGTACCCGAACTCCAGTTTGGTGTCGGCGATGATCACCCCCCGGTCGGCGGCGATCCGCGCGCCGCGCTGGTAGACCGCGACGGTGAGTCGGCGCAGCTCCCCCGCTACCTCGTCACCGATCGCGGCGACCACCTCGGCGTACGTCATCGGCTCGTCGTGCTGCCCCAGGTCGGCCTTGGTGGAGGGGGTGAACACCGGTTCGGGCAGCCGGGAGCCGTTCACCAGCCCGTGCGGCAACGGCACCCCCGAGACGGCGCCGGTCTTCTCGTACTCGCGGAGGCCACCGCCGGTGAGGTAGCCCCGGGCGACGCACTCCACCTTGACCATCTCGAGCCGGCGGCAGCGTACCGCCCGCCCGGCCCATTCGTCGGGTACGTCCCGCGCGGAGATCACATGATGCGGCACCAGGTCGGCGAGCTGGTCGAACCACCACAGCGACAACTGGGTGAGGATCCGTCCCTTGTCGGGGATCGGGGTCGGGAGCACGGTGTCGTACACCGAAACCCGGTCGGAGGCGACGAGGACGATGTCGTCGCCGTCGGCGTAGACGTCCCGGACCTTGCCTGAATGCACCAGCTCCACGCCGACGAGCTTACGGCGGGCCGAGCTCCTCCATCTTGCTGCGGGTCTCGCGGTGGTTCTCGGCCACACTGGTGAACGTCTTCGCGTAGTGGTCGGTACGTGCGGCGAACCCCTGGTACGCCTCGGCCAGCGCCATCAGTTGCGGATCCGTCTCCAGACGGCTCCACACCAGGTCGTGCAGTCCGCTGCCACGCCGCCAGGCCGCGCGGCTGATCTCGTACCACTGCTCGGCGGTCTGCTCCACCTCGTCGGGGTGGTCGGCCATCGCCAGCGCGTGCAGTTGGGCGTACGTCAGTTCCCGGAGCCGGTCGTCCTCGAGGTGGTTGTCCGGTACGCCGGCCAACTCGATCGGGCGCCGCCGCGGCCGTCGTGGCCGGTCGCCCACCGCCCCGCTACGCCGTCGTTCCCGGATCCCGTTCGCGGTGAGTACGTCGCGCAGTTGCGCCTCCAGCTGGTCCAGCGGTCCCATCGCCCGGGTCGCGGACTCGAACCGGACCTGGTTGATCCCCGGGTGGGCGTAATGCTGGTCGCCGATGTCGCTGATGCTGCGCTGCCACTGTTCTATTTCGGAGTCGGCACCGTCCAGCAGGGCGGCCAGCGCCGGATCCGGTGCCGCATGCCGCGGTACGTGCGGCCGCGGATCCGGGATGGGGGCGTGGGAGCTTGTCACCCCCTTACCCTGCCATCGGTGGCGACTGTGACCAAGCCCCTCCGCTAGGTGATCTTTCGCGTGTACACCAAAAGAGCCGGTGAAAACACCAGCTCTTCGGGCTTTTGTGGGGTGGGCCGGATCCCCGTTGTGGCAACGGGTGTGGTGGCTTCGGGTCAGCCGCCGAGGCCGCCCAACAGGCCACCGCCACCGCCACCACCGGCCGGTGCCACGACCGGGCCCTCACTCGGCTGGATGATGACGAAGCCCTGACCCTGGAACAGGATCTGGAACATCTCGCCCGAGCCGCCCTTGAGAAGCGACTTGAGACCCTGGGAACGGTGAATCGACGTCTGCAACTGGCTGGACCAGCCGACCACCGAGTCGGTGTCGACGTACACGGGCAGTTGCGGGCTGACCGGGATCACGATCGGCGAGCCGTCACAGGTGATGGCGAGCTTGCCCTGACCTGAGAAGACGCAGTTGAACAGGCCGCCGCCGAACATGCCGGCGCCCTTCACCATCGAGATCTGGTACTGCAGGCTGGGGTCGAAGACCAGCACGTTGCGGCCGTTGATGGACAGGTACTCGTTCGGGTCCAGCTCGAGAATGAAGCAGTTGTTCTTGTGGTCGGCAAACCACATCTCGCCCTGGCCCTTTACGGTCATCAGCGAGACGCCTTCGCCGGTGACCGCCCGCTTCAGGAAGTTGCCCACCCCTTGGCTCTTGGTCTCGATCTGCAGGTTCCCGCGGTACGCCACCATGGAGCCCTGGCGGGCCAGGACTTCGCCGTTGACGGCGTACTTGACGCAGTACGAGTTCTGCATGGACATGCCAGCCTGGGTGGGCGGCTGAGCCATGTTCTCGGGGTTGAAGACTTCGCCACGCACGATGTTGTGCTCCTCGAATCCGGATGACCCTGTCGTCTCGTGTCTGGGCGGAACCCTAGCGCGTCACTACCAACCGAGCTCGTCAGCCCTGACCCGGCCGGTATTACGTCTCGTGGCACCGCCAGCCCAGCCCCGCTGGCGTCCCGGCTCCTCGCGTCGTCAGCCCCAGCCCAACTCGTGAAGCCTCGCGTCATTAATCCCGAAATGGTGTGCGATCTCGTGCACCACGGTGACCGCCACCTCGTCGACCACATCGTCATCGGTGGCGCAGATCCGCAGGATCGGGTGGCGGAAGAGGGTGATCCGGTCCGGCAGTACGCCCCCGTAATCCCAACCGCGGTCAGGCAGCGCGTACCCCTCGTACAGGCCGAGCAGGACCGGTTCGCCGGCGGGTGAGTCGTCCTCGACCATGATCACGACGTTCTGCATCATCTTCAGCAGCTCGGGCGGGATCGCGTCGAGGGCGTCCCCGACCAGCTCCTCGAACCGTTCCCGACTCATCTCCACCGGCACGGCCACGATTCTGCCTTGCGCCGCCTCCGCCCGCGACGGAGCGGTTGCCCACCAGTGGCAGGATCCCCCGTACCAGCACGGGGCTGGCCCGCGATCTTGAAGCTTGAGTCGTCGTTTTCCAACACCGGATCTTCAAGATCGCGGAAACCTCGGGCAACGTCACTGCACACCGGATAGCTGATTAGGAGCCCTTATGGCCGCGTTTCAGGGCGCGCCCGTCGTACCGACAGGTCGGCGGCTCAGTGGTGCCGGCATCGCGAGTGTCGTGATCGGCGTCGTGGCGCACTTCCTGGCGACAGTGTCGATGTTCCTGCCCTGGGCCACGTGGTCAGTTCACAAGGTCGACCACGTGTTCGGAGTGACCCTGTTCTCGTGGCGGATGGGCGGTTGGGCTGCCGGGTACCTGATCGGGTTGGTGGTACTCGAAGTGCTGTTGGCCATGGCGCTGGTCGGACCGGACTCGTTGCGCCAGGCGGCCCGGATCGCGGGCATCGGGGTGGCGCTGCTGGCGTTCGGAATGGTGTTCGGGGCGGCGGCTGACACGACGTACCTGGCACAGATGGAGGAACGACAGATCCCGTCCGGCGACCCCGGTGCCGGCCTGTGGTGCGGCATGCTCGCGGTGCTCATGTTGGGCGTCGCGGCCGGTCTCGCGCGCCGACCGTCCCAAGCCCGGTAGCCACTGCCGGCGCTGACGGAGATCCACGGGATCATTGGTGCATGCGATGATGCGGCGAGCCAGTGGTTGGTATGACACGGAGGCTTGATGTCACACGACACACCCGACAACGCCGCGAAGCTGGATCCTGAAGCCCTGGACTCTGAGACTGACACGTCACGCTCCCCCCGGGACGTGGGCAACGACGTGCCCGTCGCGCCACCGTTGTTCGCCAAAGCGCCCGGGATCGGGGTACGGGTGGGTGCCCTTCACGTCTCCGCGTTGACGCCACTCGGATGGGCGCTGACGGTCGCCGGGATCGTCGGCACCCTGCTGATCGCGGTGTCGTACCGGGCTGGCTGGCTGAGCGCGTCGCTGGAGCACTTCGGGTCGTCGGTCACCGAGTCCCTGACGTTGGAGGAGAGCACCAGCATCCCGCTGTCCTGGATGTACCGGATCGCCACGCTGGGGTTGATCGGATGCGCCATGGCGTTGGTGTTCGTACCGGCGCAGGTGCGGCACCTGTTTCGGCTGGCGGGCTACGCCGCGGCCGGGTTGTCGCTGCTCAGCGCGGCGATCGCGACGTTCGTGATCGCCACCGTACTGGCGGAGAGCCCCGCGTACTTCGGGGACCCGGAGACGGTGGAGTACGGCTGGGGGCTCTACGCCGGCTACCTCGGGATCCTCGCGGTCACCGGCTTTATCGGCGGATTCAGCTACCTCACCCGGGCACCGATCGAGTCATGAACCGGCTCGTGGCGGGGGTGGCTGCCGGGGTGGCGCTCACGGCGTACGGGGTGTCGTTGTTCCTGGGCTGGGCGGTGATGGACGGCACCAGCCGGGGATTCTTCGAGGTGACCGGCAACAGCAGCGCTATCAGCGCCTTCCTGAGTGTGCTGTATCTGGTGGCGACGCTGGTGTCGCTCGGGCTATCCGGTGCGGCCCTGTTCACCCCACGACCGAAGCACCGGTGGTACGCCGTCGGCGCCGGGATAGTCGCGCTCGCCGACCTCGGCTTCGTCTGCGCCCTCTGGTACCGGATCGGGCGGGCGGACACCATCGACCCCGCCACCGGGGTGTACGTGGCCGGGCTCGCTGCCCTGGCCACCCTGGTCGTGGCCGGCTTCGCCACCAGTGGATATCCCCATGGCGGTGACCGGTACGACGGGTAGGTCGGTCGGGATGACCGGGATGGACAGCGGCCCGCGGCCGGACTACACGTCGTACTCCGATGTGCTCGCGTTCCTCTTCCTGCTCTCCTCCGTTGGGCTGGTCATGCTGGCGACGGCGGCCTTCATGACACGCGGCACGGCGCAGCTTCCGCTGCGGATCGGCGCCGGGGTGACCGCGCTGCTGGCGGTGGGGGTGCGTGGCGTTGATCGGGATCGATCTGGCCCGGTTGGCTAGCGCGACCGAGCGAGAGCTGAAGCGGCCCCTGGACGACCTTCCGGTGGGGGCCGTCGGCGGGATCGACGTGAACTTTCAGTCCAGCATCGGCGCTGGTCTGGTGCTTGCGGTCATCGCGTGCCTGCTGCTCGGAGCCGCCGCCGGGTTGAGCACCGCGGGGGTACGCCGCCCGGCCCCGGCTCCGGTCTTCATCCCCCCTACCGGGGTGCCCGTCCCTACCGGGATGCCCGTCCCGCCCGTGGTGCCCGTCTCGCCAGGGGTAGCGCCGGGCCCAGCACAGCCTCCCCCGGCCACCGGAGAAGCCACAGCGGTGGCCGGTCGATATCCGGATGGCGGTGCCCGGTACGGCGGGTAGGCTCGGTTCCCGTGATCGACCTGCGTACGCTCCGCGAAAACCCTGACCTGTTCCGCGCCAGCCAGCGGCTCCGAGGTGAGCCCGAGTCGGCGGTCGACGAGCTGCTGTCCGCCGACGGCAGCCGCCGCGCCGCGGTGGCCCGGTTCGAGTCCTTGCGGGCCGAGCAGAAGCAGCTCGGCAAGCAGGTCGCGAAGGCGCAGGGCGAGGAAAAGCAGGGGGTGCTGGCGCGTACCAGGGAGCTGTCGCAGCAGGTGAAGGCCGCCGAGGCGGCCGTGACCGAGGCCGATTCAGTGCTCCGCGCGGCTCAGCTGGCGATGTCGAACCTGGTCGAAGACGGCGTGGTCCCTGGCGGCGAGGACGACTTCGTGCTGCTCCGCGAGGTCGGAGACAAGCCTGAGATCACCGATCCGAAGGACCACCTGGAGCTCGGGGAGCTGCTCGGGGCGATCGACACCGAACGCGGCGCGAAGGTGTCCGGGGCACGGTTCCACTTTCTCACCGGGCAGGGCGCGATGCTGCAGCTCGCGATGATGCAGCTGGCGATCCAGCAGGCGATCGAGGTCGGATTCACACCGATGATTCCGCCGGTGCTGGTGCGCCCCGAAGCCATGGAAGGCACCGGCTTCCTCGGCGCTCACGCCAGCGAGATTTACCACCTTCCGGCCGACGACCTGTACCTGGTCGGTACCAGCGAGGTGGCGCTCGCGGGCTACCACGCGGGCGAGGTGCTCGACCTGACCCAGCCGAGGCGGTACGCCGGCTGGTCGTCCTGCTTCCGCCGGGAGGCCGGCAGCTACGGCAAGGACGTACGGGGGATCATCCGGGTGCACCAGTTCGACAAGGTCGAGATGTTCTCGTTCTGCCGTCCCGAGCAGGCGCATGACGAGCATCTGCGGCTGCTCGCCGTCGAAGAAGAGATGCTCGCCAAGATGGAGCTGCCGTACCGGGTGATCGACGTGGCAGCGGGTGACCTTGGATCGAGCGCCGCCCGCAAGTACGACTGCGAGGCCTGGGTGCCGTCGCAGGGCCGGTACCGCGAGCTGACGTCGACGTCGAACTGCACCACGTTCCAGGCCCGCCGGCTCAACGTTCGCTACCGGGACGAGAACGGAAAGACGCAGACCGCCGCGACGCTGAACGGCACGCTGGCCACCACCCGGTGGATCGTGGCGATCCTGGAGAACCACCAGCAGCCGGACGGCTCGGTGAAGCTCCCCAAGGCACTGCAGCCGATGATGGGCCGCGAGATCCTGGAACCGGTGAAGGCGCCGAGTTCCGGGCGTGACGCATCGAAGAAGTCGGCGCCTTCGGTGCGAGGGTGACGGCGGCGCGGCGCAACGGTTGGCGGCCACGTCTGGTGGTGCTCGACCTCGACGGCACCACCGTCCAGTTCAACCAGATCGTGCCGTCGCCGCGGGTACGCCGTGCCGTGGCGGCCACCATCGCCGCCGGCGTACCGGTGAGTGTGGCGACCGGCCGACCGGTGTGGGCGGCACTGCCCACCGTGGATGCGCTGGAGTTGGCAACCGGGCCCGCCGGTGACGAGCCGGAGGCGCTCAGCCTGGTGTGCTCCAACGGCTCGGTGGTCTACGACGCGGTACGCCGCAAGGCCGTACACCGGGCCGTGATGGACCCCACGCCGGCACTGCGGGCGATGGCACGGGTCCGTCCGGACGCCGGGTTCGCCGTGGAGCACGGGCTCCGTGGCTACCGCTACACGTCGCGGTTTCCCCGGGATTTCCCGTCGGTGTTCCTCGCCGAGGTGGGTCTCGACGAGCTGGTTGACGGCCCCACCACCCGGCTGTCCGGGCGGGTGCCCGGGGTGCCGATTCCGCGCTCCCACATCCGCTGCGAGATCGCGCTGGAGTGGATCGCCGACGCCGGCCTGGACACCGGTGATTTCTCTTACGAAATCGGGTATTCCGGCTGGGTGGACGTCGCCGCACCAGGCACATCGAAGGCCAGCGGAGTAGCCTTACTCGCCCGTGACCTCGGCGTCGACGCCTCGGAGGTGGTCGTGATCGGTGACGGCACCAACGACCTGTCGATGTTCGACTGGGCCGGACGGTCCGTCGCGATGGGTCAGGCGTCACCTGATGTGAAGGCGGCGGCGGACGAAGTCACGGCGTCTGTCGAGGAGGACGGCGTCGCATGGGCACTCGAAAGGTGGTTCGGCTAAACGGCGTACCGCGGCCGCGTCTGGTGGGTCTGCCGAAACTGGTGGCGACCGACCTGGACGGCACACTGGTACGCAGCGATTACACGGTCAGCGGCTACACCGCGGGCGTTCTCCGGCGGGTACGCGACGCTGGCATCACTCTGGTCGGCATCACCGGCCGGGGCCCCCGGCTGATCGACCTGTGCATCGAGCACGTCGTCGGCGCCCACTTCCTGGTGTTCTCCCAGGGGTCGTACGTGATGGAGATGGATCACGGCGGTCCGCCGCGCGTGGTGCGCCGTACGGTCATGGACGGCGCGGTGATCACCGAGGCGGTACGCCTGATCGAGGCGGATGCCGGCCCGGTGCAACTCGTGGTGGAGGCACTCGACCACCCGGGCGCCCCGCTGTGGGCCGACGCCGGGGTGCGGTGGCCGTACCCCGAGGCGTGCGAGGTGCGAACCCGGGGCGACGCGCTCGCCGTACCACTGCTGAAGGCCTTCGTACGTTCTCCGGAGCTGAACTCGGATGAGCTGTTGGCGGTGGCCCGGCGGGTGGTGCCGCCGGCGCTGTGCGGCGTGACCCACTCGGGGCTGGAGTTCGTCGAGTTGTCTCCCCCCGGCGTGAACAAGGCCTCAGGACTCGCCGTGGTGGCCGACTCACTCGGCATCGCCCCGGAGCAGACCCTGGTGTTCGGGGACATGCCCAACGACGTACCGATGTTCGCCTGGGCGGGTTGTGGGGTGGCCGTGGCGAACGCGCACCACGAGCTGAAAGCCGTCGCCGACGAGGTCACTCAGGGAAACGACGAGGACGGTGTGGCCCGCTACCTCGACCGGTTGCTGGTCCGCGCCGCGTGAGTCCCGGCCGGGGTCAGCTTGCGTGGCTGAGCGCCTGGGCACCGGCGACGAGGCTGGCGCCTCGCTCGGCAGCGACGACCGGCTCGGCGAAGCTGGCCAGTCCGGCGGCGACCGCCAGCAGCCGGTGTTCCACCTGTCGTGGGTGCCGCAGCGCTGGCCGGTCGGCGTACCCGTCGAGCACCCGCCGCAGACCCGGGGAGCGCGCAGCGGTCTCCCGTACCGCGGTGCGCACCCCGTCGAGCGGATCGCCGCCGAGTTCCAGCGCCATGTCGACCCGGGCGGCGAGCCGCTGCGACCAGCTCTGCTGCAGTGCCCGTAGCAGGTCGTCGGGGCCGGCGAAGACGTCGGCGATGGCCTCGTCCCACGGCAGTACGCCGTCTGCGGCTCGTTCGATCCGCTGCTGCGTCTGCCGTAGCGTCGCGGCTCTGCGGTGGTAGTCCTGCCATGCGTTCGTCATGGCACCGAAGTTAGGCCCGGGCGGGGTGTCCGATCTGCGTGCGAGGGACGGGTTTCCCGGTGATACCCCGGGCGGTGGCGCGTCCGACCACGGTCGGATGTCCGGAAGCGGGCGGCTCCGTACCCTGGTCACGTGAACACCGCGAGGCTTGTGGAGTTTCTCCGTAGCCGCCACTGGGCGAAGAACGGCGTGGCTTGGCCGTGGTGGATTCCCGCCTGCTTCGTGGTTCTCTCGATGCTCGCCGCGGTGGGTGCCGCGGTACAACGTGACGCGCTGTTTCCGCCCGGTCTCGCCGCGCTGTTCGCGCTGCTGGGGGTGAGTCCCTGGCTGTTCCAGATCACCACCGGCAAGCACCTGCCCGCGTGGCTGTTCGCGCTGGTCGTCAACGTCAGTGTGGTGGCGCTGGTGGTGCGGGGGCGGGTGGACATCGATCTGGCACCGCTGCTGCTCCTGCTGCTGGCAGGGGAGTTGGCCGCCACCGAACCAATCCGGACCAGCATCCCCGCCGCGGTCGTCTCGGTGGTGCTGCTGGTCGGCCTGCAACTGGCGGGCGCCCATCAGACAGCCCTGTTCTGGGGGGTCTGCCTGCTGGTGGCCTGGGACGTCGGGTTCATCATGCAATGGCAGATGCGGATGGTGGAGCGGGAACGCGCCACCGCCCAAAGTCGGGCGGAGGAGGCCGCGGTACGCGAGCGGCAGCGGATCGCCCGGGAGGTCCACGACGTGGTCGCCCATTCGTTGAGCGTCACGATGCTGCACCTGACGGCTGCCCGGCACAACCTGGAAGGCGACGGGGAGGCGGACGTCGACGAGGCGGTCGACGCGCTCCGGGACGCGGAACGGATCGGGCGCGAGGCGATGGCGGACATCCGCCGTACGGTGGGGCTACTCGGCACCGACGGTGCCGAGACCCGGCCGCTGCCCGGCGTACCGGACATCGCCGAGCTGGTCGACGGGTTCCGCAGTGCCGGGATGACCCTGACGTACGAGCTGCGCGGCGACCCCGCGGTGGTGCCACAGTCGGCGGGGCTCGGGCTGTACCGGATCGCCCAGGAGTCACTGTCCAATGTCGCGAAACACGCCGCGGGTGCCCGGGTACGCGCCACCCTCGACCTGGACGCCGAGCCGCGCAGCTTCACGGTGTGGAACAGCCTGGCGCAGGGCGGGGCGGAACGCCGTAACGGCGGCTCGGGTTTGAAAGGCATCGCCGAACGCGCCGAGCTGATGGGTGGCGCCAGCCGGGTGGGACCGGACGGCACCGGCTGGCGGGTGCGCGTGGAGTTCCCTTCAGACAGCCGTTCGCCGGCTCCGTCGCCGGGTTGCGCGGCGACGTCGTGGTTCGTACCGCGGCCCGCGGAGGGCACCCCGTGACGGGCGGGCCACGGCTCGCAGACCGTTCCGGGACGGGCGGGCCACGGCTCGCGGAGGGTGCCTCGTGACCGGCGAGGAGGTGCGGGTGGTTCTCGTCGACGACCAGGAACTCGTACGGTCGGGGCTGCGCCGGATCCTGCGCCGCAAGGACGGCTTCTCGATCGTGGCCGAATGCGCGGATGGTGGCGCGGTGCCGGCCGCCGTGGCGCAGCACAAGCCGGACGTGGTCGTGATGGACCTGCGGATGAAGTACGTGGACGGCATCGAGGCGACCCGGCGGCTGCGCCAGGAGCCGGGTGGCCCGCCGGTGCTGGTGCTGACCACGTTCGACGACGACGAGCTACTGTCCGGCGCGTTGCGGGCGGGCGCCGCCGGGTTCCTGCTGAAGGACTCACCGGCGGAAGACCTGATCCGGGCGGTACGTACCGTCGCCACCGGCGGTGCGCTGCTGGATCCGGCGGTGACCGAACGGGTGCTGGCGGCGTACCGTACCGCGCCGGCGGCGGCCGTACCGCCGAGTCCGCCGGACCACCTGACACCGCGGGAGCTGGACGTGTTGCGGCTGGTCGGGCGGGGAATGTCGAACACCGAGATCGCCGAGCAGCTGTACATCTCCGAGGTCACGGTGAAGAGCCATATCGGGCGGATCTTCGCCAAACTCGACCTGCGGGACCGGGCCGCCGCCATCGTGTACGCCTTCGACCACCGGATCGTCAGCCCCGGCTGAGCCTGTGGGGGGCGCCCGTGGCGGGTCGTGGTGCTGGTCACTCGCGCTCGGGGTACGCGTGCCGGCCCGGCAGACTCGAAGCGTGACCCCGACGTTGATCGCCTCGGATCTGGACGGCACTCTGCTGCGTCCCGACCTGAGCGTCAGTGACCGTAGCCTGGCGGCCCTGGACCGGCTCGCCGATCAGGACATCCGGTTCGTGATGGTCACCGGACGGCCGATCCGCTGGCTCGACGCGGTCTTCGAGTACACCGGCGTACGCGGCCCCGTGATCTGCGCCAACGGCGCGGTGATCTACGACCCCACCGGAAACCAGATCCTGCACGGCGCTCCCCTGCCCGAAGGTCTGGTCGCCGACGTGGTGGCGGCGTTGCGCCGGGAGCTGCCCGAGGTGGTCTTCGCCGTGGAGACCGACCACAGCCGGATCATGCTCACCGAGGCGAACTGGCCGTCCATCGCCGAGGACATCGGGCGCCGGGTGGCCGAACACCCCGAGTTGACCGGTACGCCCGCGGTGAAACTGCTGGCGCGACTGCCGGACGGGGTCCCGGACGAGTTCCTGGCGTACGCGACGAAGCTGCTGGACGGCACCGCGCAGGTGACCGCGTCGTCGTCCTCCGCGCTGGTCGAGATCTCCGCGTCCGGAGTCACCAAGGCCAGCGGTCTGGCGTGGCTCGCCGAACGCGACGGGGTGGCGGCCGAGGACGTGGTGGCGTACGGCGACATGCCGAACGACGTACCGATGTTCGCCTGGGCGGGCCGCGGAGTCGCCGTGGCGAACGCCCACCCAGCCCTGCTCGACGTCGCCGACGAGGTCACCCTGGCCAACCACGAAGACGGCGTGGCGGTGCACCTGGAGCGGCTGCTCGGGTCCTCCGCATGATCGTGGCGTCCGCCAAGCCCCCGGAAGGGCATGACGGACGCCACGATCATGGTTTGCCCGGGTGCTACAGGTACTGGCCGGTGCCGTGTGCCTGGTCCTGGCCGGGGTGTCGACCTGGTTCGCCGGGGATGCCTGCTTCCAGGGCCGGTACGCCTCGCCGCATCTGCTCGAGCTGCGCCCGGGCGGCCATCTGCTGCGCCACGAGGGCCGCCTGCATGCCGTGGAAGAGGCCTTCCAGCCAGCCGACCAGCTGCGCCTGGGCGATCCGTAGCTCAGGCTCGCTCGGGGCGCCTTCCTCCTGGAACGGCAACGAGAGGCGTTCCAGCTCGTCACGCAGCTCCGGCGCGAGCCCGTCCTCCAGCTCCGAGATCGAACGGGCGTGGATCATCTTGAGCCGGTTGCGTCCCGCTTCGTCCAGCGGCGCTGCCCGTACCTCCTCCAGCAGCTGTTTGATCATGCTGCCGATCCGCATCACTTTCGCCGGCTGTTCGACCAGCCGCGAGGGATCACCTTCTTCGCCCGCCTCGTCGCCCGCTTCCACGGCCGCCGTACCGACCGGGCGACCGTCTGGGCCCACCACCACTACGGTCTGGGACCGCTGACGCGGGTCGTCCTCCGGAGCCTGTCCGGGTGTCTTTCGTGGTCCGTCGGTCATGCTTCCCATCTTTGCGCATCCTCTGGAGTGCGCGATCCGGGGCCAGCCCCTCCCCGCACCGCTACCGGAACTGGCCGAAGTCAGGCACCCGCTTCTCCGCGAACGCGGTGGCGCCCTCTGCCGCCTCCTCGGTGTGGCTGAAGATCTCCAGCCCGTCGAACGCGAGGTGCGACAGGCCCGCCAGGTGGTCGGAGTCGGCATTGAACGAGTGCTTCAGGAACCGCAACGCCGTCGGCGAGTACGACGCGATCTTCCGCGCCCAGGCCAGCGCGGTCGCCCGCAGCTCGTCCGCGGGGACCACGGCGTTCACCAGACCCCAGCGTTCGGCTGTCTCGGCGTCGATGAGGTCCAGCAGGAACCACATCTGCCGCGCCCGCTTCTCGCCGATCACCCGCGCCAGGTACGCCGACCCGAAGCCGGCGTCGAACGAACCCACCCGGGGCCCCGACTGCCCGAACCGGGCGTGGGACGCGGCGATCGACAGGTCGCACAGCACGTGCAGCACGTGGCCGCCGCCGACGGCGACGCCGTTGACCGCGGCGATCACCGGCTTGGGCACGTCCCGGATGATCCGGTGCAGTCGCTCGACCTCGAAGGTGCCCCACTCGGTCTCGCCGTACCCGCCGGTCTCGGCGCGCTCCTTGACGTCCCCGCCAGCGCAGAACGCCTTGTCGCCGGCCCCGGTGAAGACCACGGCGGCGACCTCACGGGACGCCCACGCGGTCTTGAAGGCGGTGATCAGCTCGTCGACCGTACGGCCCCGGAAGGCGTTCATCCGGTCGGGACGGTTGATCGTGATCACGGCGACTCCGCCGTCTTCCACGCGGTAGTCCACGTCGGTGAGTTCGTTGAGCTTCACTGCCGCAACCCTCTCCTGCCGGTACGACCGGCGTCGGAGGGACTCACCAGTCGGCCGGTCTCACGTCCACTTCGTAGTACGCCTTCGCCTCGGCGGGGATCTCCACGGGCGTGACGCGTACCTCCAGCCCGGACAGTACGGCGTGGTGCGGCTTGCCGTCGAAGGCACCCTGGAGCCACTTCTCCGCCCCGGCCAGGCGCTTGTCGGCAAGGATCTGACGGACAAGCGCGATCGCGGCCTGCTTCGCCGTCGGTGCCGCCTCGTCGATCTTGCCGCTCGGGGTGACCTGGAGGCGCAGCGCCGCGATCTTGCCGTCCTTCACGCCGTACCCGACCTTGGTGGTGATGTCGTCTGCCTTCTTTTCGCAGTTCACCCCGCCCTCGCTGGGACGGCACGAGAAGTCTTCACCTTTGTAGTACTCCTCCAGCGCGTCGGGGGTCGTCTTCGGCACCGACTCCACCTTGGTGGGCTGGTACGCGGCCGCGGTGAGGCGTACCCAGAGCAGCACTGACTGCTTGGCGCGGGGTAGCAGCTGCAGACGTACGCCACCGGCTTCGTGGGTGAGGTACTCGTTCTTCTCGTAGTCCTCGGGAAGGTTGGCGGCCACCCAGTCGTACGCGGCGTTGGCGTCCTTGGCGATCAGCGCCTGGTCAAGTACCGATCGGTACAGCTCCAGCGCCCGCTCCTTGACGGGATGCTCGGCGGGCTCGGTCGATTCGACCCGCAGCTTCACCCAACCGATCCGTTCGGCGTCGAGCATCTGGAAGCCGACGGTGTCCCGGTATTCGGTGGTGTCCCGATAGCAGAGGTCGACCGGCACCGGCTCGGTGTACGCGGCTCCGCACTCGAAGCCGTCCTTGCCCAGTGACGACTGGATCTCCTCAGCACCGGCCACCGCGCTGGCCGGTGGGGTGTTGGGCTGCTCCCCGCCCCGGATGTCCCGGAAGAAGTACCCACCCGCGGCGGCCCCGGCGAGCAGCACCAGGACGCCGACCACGGCACCGATGACCTTCCAGACCCGTCCCTTGCCTTTGCTGTCAGGCTCGCTCCAGGTCAGGTCCGCGGCGGTGAGGCCGCTGCCGGCGTAGTTCTGTTGCGGTTGGTACGTCTGCTGGGGCGGCGGTGCGGCTGCCGCCGGGCCGTACTGCGCCGGCCCAGGAGGAGCCGAGACGTGGCCAGGCCCGGGGGGCGCGGATACGTGTGCTGGTCCGGGTGGCGCCGAACTGACCGGTGTCGTGGGCGGCACCTGGGCGGGGTCAGCGGCGCCTTCCGGGCCGAAACCCGGGGGTAGCGGCATCGCGGCAGGGGGCTGGCCGTACGCCGGGGGCGCGGACGTCGCCCCGGGCATCGAGCCGTCCGGGGGCGCAGATGTGCTGAACGGCGGTGCGGACATCGACGGTGGGGTGGAGAACGGCGGCGGAGCCTGCTCGTGAGGCTGCGCCGGGGTCTCGACGCCGCCGACACCGGCTACCGGTCCGCCGGGGTACTGCGGGTAGTAGGGGGCCCCGCCCGGTTCGTTGCCCGACCCGTAGCCGGGCTGCTGGCCGTAACCAGGCTGCCCGGCGTTGGGGGCGGTGCCGGGTGGCGAATCCCCCGGATGTACGCCCGGCAGCGTGGCCTCACCCTCGTCCCGCCCCGTACCGGGCCCGCTCTGATCGGTGGTGGGGCCCCAGCCGGACGTGACTGATGTCCCACCTGGATTTTCGACGGGAGGCGGGAAGTCGGAGGCCGGGGTGGCCGTGTGGCCCTGACCGGCGGCCGGCGACCCGCTCTGAGGATCAGCCTGAGAATCCGATGAATGCGGAGATACCGGCACCCACCGGGTGCCGTCCCACTGCCAGCCACCGTCGTTGCCGTACTGCCCGCTCTGTGTATCCATCGTGGCTGGCGAGCATACTCATCAACGGCAACGGCCGAGTTACGGAGGTACCTCGTTGAGCGACCCCCGGGAGGTGCTGACTCGTCGGGCCCCCGGTCCGGCGCACACCGTACGGTACGGCTCCCATCCGGACCACGTCGCCGACGTCTGGTTGCCCGACACGGCGACCCGCCCGAACGGCCCGACACCTTTCGTGCTCTTCGTACACGGCGGGTTCTGGCGTGCCGCGTACGACCGGATGCACGTACGGCCGCTGTGCAACGACCTGGTCGCCAGGGGGTACGCCGTCGCCTCGGTCGAGTACCGCCGGGTGGGACAACCCGGAGGTGCGTGGCCGGGGAGTTTCGACGACCTGGCGCTGGCCTTCGACACGGTGCCGGCGCTGGTGGGCGACCTGACGAGCGGCGAGCTGGCGCCTCCGGTGCTCGCCGGCCATTCCGCGGGTGGCCATGTGGCGCTGTGGGGGGCGGTACGACACCGGCTACCGGACGGCGCACAGTGGCAGCTCCCGGAGGCTCCGGTGATCACGGGGGTGCTCGCGCTGGCGCCGGTCGCGGATCTGGCCGACGCGTACCGGCGGGGTCTGGGAGCGGGGGCCACCGCGGAGTTGCTCGGTGGCGGCCCGGAGGAGTTTCCGGCCCGGTACGCCGCGACTGATCCCGGTACCCTGCCGCCACCCGAGGCGCCGGCGGTGCTGGTGCACGGGTCACTCGATGACCGCGTACCGGTGGACCAGTCCCGGCGGTACGCCGACCGTCCCGCCGCCGGACAGCGGCCTGGTCCGCGCCTGTTCGAACTGCCCGACGTCGAGCACTTCGGGGTGATCGACCCGCTCTCAGCCGCGTGGCCCGCCGTCGTCGTCGCCCTCGCCGACCTCGCACCTCGGTCCTGAGAGCGCCGTCGGGCGTCGGTCCATCTCGTTCTGTCCTTGCCTCCGCGTACGCTTCGAGGGTTGTCGGGTGGGAAGGGCGAACCTCGTGGCGTGGGTCGCGTACGTCGATGAGTCGATGCGCTCACCCGGCGATGACGCCGAGGGACTCTATGTTCTGGCCGCAGCGATGATCGAAAAGAAGCATCTTGACGCGGAGCGGCACCGGGTGACGCGAGACCTCGCGCTACGAGGTCGGTTGCCGTTTCACTGGCGAGACGAGCCGGAGCCCCGCCGCGCCAAGGCCGTTTACCTAGTCGCGCAGATGCCTGCGCTGCACCTGGTCGTGGTGGGCCTTCCACTCACCCCGGCGAAGCAGGAGCGCGGCCGCCGACAATGCCTGGCTCGGCTTCTGCACGAGCTCGACACCGCAGGCGTAGAGCACGTGTGGCTTGACTCGCGCCGGCCCCACGACAACCGGCGCGACATCCGCGCCGTTGACGGCTTCCGTAAACAACTGCTGATCTCGCCCACGCTGCGGGTCAGCCACGCATACCCGGCGGGAGACCAGGCCGAGCCGCTGCTGTGGATCCCCGACATCGTCGCGGGGATGATCACCGGAGGCCACGAGGAGTACCGGGACGCCCTGGATCCGATCCTCACTGAGCATCGAATCTGGCTGGACTGAGCACAAAAAGCGCGGAGCCGAGGGCCTGGTGTACCCCAGGATGCCTCGGCTCTACTTCCAAGCCACCCGCGGTGGCCGGCTGGTGTTGTGCTTCCACGATAGCGCGTTCCGCGTGCGATCCAGCAACACCTGGAAAGGCGAGGCCGACCGGACGTACCACGGGATCGAAGGCGAGTGCGGGAGTCGCCCGCATCTACGCCCCCGACCGCCCACCGGATATGTCGTTTGCTTGACGGGCGCAACGAAAACGTGACACGCTTCGAGGTGTGGGCGGGCCATCACTGCTCTGGTCGGCGCGTTCAATCGCGGTCGTCGGAGCCAGCGCGAAGCCCGGCGCGCTCGGTCGACTCCCGATCGAATTCCTGACCCGGTACGGCTACCCCGGCCGGATCTTCCCGGTGAACCCGCGAGGCGGCGAGATCCTCGGGCTGACGGCGTATCCGAGCGTCACGGCGGCGCCTTCTCCGGTGGAGTTGGCGCTGGTCATGGTGGGTGCCGACAGAGTCTCCGCGGCGATCGACGACTGCGTGGCGGCGGGCGTACCGGCCGCGATCGTGGGTGCGTCCGGGTTCGCTGAAGCCGACGACGCCGCCGACGATGCCGGGCGGCGACTCCAGGACGAGATCGCCGCTAAGGCGCGTACCGCCGGAATGCGTCTGTTGGGTCCGAACTGCATCGGGGCCGCCAACTTCCACACCGGCCTGGTGGCGAGCTTCTCGCCGCTGTTCGCGGGACAGCGGACCGAGTTGGTCGCCGGTGGTATCGGGTTCGTGAGCCAGTCCGGCGCGCTCGGGTACGGCACCGTCAGCCTCGCGTTCGAACGTGGCCTCGGTCTGGGCTGGGCCGTCACCACCGGCAATGAAGCCGACGTCACGGCACTGGAAGCGCTGGTCGCCCTCGCGGAAGAACCAGAATGCACCGGCCTGCTCGGCTACCTGGAGTCGCTCACCGATATCGAACGACTGCGCGGGCTCGCGGCGACCGGCAAGCCGGTGGCGTTGCTGAAGGCGGGGCGTACCGAGGCGGGTGCCCAGGCCGCGGCGTCCCACACCGGGGCACTGGCCACCGAGGACCGGGTGGTCGCGGCCACGCTGCGGCAGCTCGGGATCGTGCGCGCGTACGACATCGACGAACTGCTCGACGTGGGGGACGCGTTCGCGCAGCCGCGCCGTACCGGCGGCCCCCGGGTCGCGGTGGTCACCACCTCGGGCGGATCCGGGATCCTCGCCGCCGACGCGGTGGCCGACCACGGGCTGACCCTGGCCCCGTTGGCGGCCACAACCCAGACGGCGCTGCGGGAGATCGTGCCCGCGTACGGGTCGGTGGCGAACCCGGTCGACGTCACCGCGTCGGTGATGCGGGACCCGACACTGGTCGAGCGTTCCCTGCGGGTGGTCGCCGGGGACGCCGAG
>JBOGDK010000019.1:0-26500 GCA_050701795.1 Micromonosporaceae bacterium | reverse complement strand
GTGCCGGCGCTCGCGCCGATCGTGCTGCTGTCGGTGCTGCCGCTGCTCAACGGGATCTACCTGGGCTTCACCGACGCCCGCGCCGGACTCAACCAGGACATCAACTTCACCGGCCTGGAGAACTACCGGCAACTGCTCACCGACGATCTGTTCTGGGGCTCGTTCCGGATCGGGCTGGTGTGGGCGTTCGGGGTCACCGCGCTGCAGTTCGTGCTCGGACTGGGGCTCGCGATGCTGCTCGACGCGCCGCTACGCGGGCGGTGGCTGGCCCGTACCCTCGCGCTGGTTCCGTGGGCGATGCCGCCAGTGATCGTCGGCATCATGTGGCAGCTGGTCTACCACCCCGACGCCGGGCTGCTCAACGAAGCGCTCTACCGGGCCGGGTTCGACGGGCTGACCACAAACTGGCTCGGTGATTTCAGCACCGCGCTGCCGGCGGTGATCGCGGTCGGGGTGTGGGCCGGGATGCCGCAGACCACGGTGGTGCTGCTGGCCGGGCTGCAGGGCGTACCGGGGGAGTTGCACGAGGCGGCGGCCGTCGACGGGGCGGGCGCCTGGCGGCGGTTCTGGCACGTCACGTTGCCGCAGTTGCGCCCGGTGATCCTGGCGATCACGTCCCTGGACTTCATCTGGAACTTCAACTCGTTCGGCCTGGTGTACGTACTGACCGCGGGCGGACCGGGCGGCAAGACGATGCTGCCGATGCTCTTCGCGTACGAGGAAGCCTTCCGGTACGGCAACTTCGGGTACGCCGCCGCGCTCGGCAACGCCATGGTGCTGATCATCGTCGGCCTGCTGGCCCTGTACCTGCGCCGCCGGATGCGGGAGGGAACCTCATGAAGCCGACGAGGCTGACCCGGGTGTTGCAGTACGCCGCGCTCGCCGGGTACCTGGTGTTCCTGGCGTTCCCGCTGGTGTGGATGTTGTCCACGTCGTTCAAGGGGCCACGGGAACTCCACGACCTGCACCCGGCGTTCATCCCGGACGCGCCGACCCTGGCGAACTACGCGTCCGCGTTCACCGAGCAGGCGCTCGGTCAGGCGGCGTGGAACAGCGTGCGGGTCTCGATCGGCTCGGCGGTGCTGACCGTACTGATCGCGCTGCCGGCGGCGTACGCCCTGGCGCGATTCCGTACCCGGCTGAACCCGGTGGCCACCGGCTGGATCCTGGTGTCCCAGCTGTTCCCGTTCATCCTGCTGGTGATCCCGATGTTCCTGATCCTCAAGCAGGTACGGCTCACCAACACCCTCACCGGCCTGGTCCTGGTGTACGTGGTGTGGTCGCTGCCGTTCGCGTTGTGGATGTTGCAGGGCTTCGTACGGAGCATCCCGCGGGAGCTGGAGGAGGCGGCCGCGGTCGACGGGGCGTCCCGGTTGCAGATCCTGTGGCAGGTGGTCGCCCCGCTGCTGGCCCCCGGCGTGGTGGCCGCCGCGCTGTTCGCGTTCATCTCCGCGTGGAACGAGTTCTTCTTCGCGCTCGTCCTGCTGAAGCGGCCGGAGCTGGCCACATTGCCGTTGGCGCTGGCGAAGTTCGTCGGGATCGAAGGCATCTCGCGGCTCGGGCCGCTCGCGGCGGGTTCGCTGCTGGCGACCGTACCGTCGCTGATCTTCTTCGCGTTCCTGCAGCGCCGACTGACCTCGGGCGCGATGGCAGGCGCGATCAAAGGCTGACCCCAACCCCCAACCGAAGGAGTACCCCGATGAGAAGTGCGATCTGGCGGCGGCTCGCCGCGACGGTCGCGGCGACCGCGCTGGGCCTCGGGTCGCTGGCCGGCTGCGGCGGCGACGAGTCCGGCGACGGGCCGGCGAAGCTGCGCTTCTTCAGCCTTGCCTGGCAGAAGGAGTCGGTGACAGCGAACAAGGAGATCGTCAAGGCGTGGAACAAGGCCAACCCCGACATCCAGGTGGAGTACGTGCAGGGGAGCTGGGACTCCGCGCACGACCAGTTGCTCACCTCGTTCGAGGGCGACGATGCCCCGGACGTGATCCACTACGAGGCGGCGTTGGCGGGCGAGTTCGCGGACCGGGGGTACCTCGCGGACCTGAAGGACCTGCTGCCCAAGGAGCTCAAGTCCGAGATCGGGCCGAAGATCTGGGACACCGTGACCACATCGGACGGGGCGGTCTTCGGGGTGCCGTTCCTGCTGGAGTCGCAGGTCGTACTGGCGAACAGGAAACTGCTGGAATCCGCCGGAATCGAGCCCCCCGGAGCGGACCAGCCGTGGACCTGGGACGAGTTCGCGGACAACGCGAAGAAGCTCACCAAGGGCAAGCAGTACGGCGCCGCCTGGGCGATGAAACAGCCGGTCAACCGGGTGCTGAATCTCAGCATGAACTACGGCGGCGGCTACTTCGACACCAAGGACGGCCGGTCCAAGGTGACCTTCGGTGATGCCGAGGCCGAGGTGCCGGAGCGGATCCACGACATGGTCTACAAGGACAAGTCGGCGGCGCCGTCCGCGTTGTCGATGGGCGCCACCGACCCGCTTCCCGGGTTCTTCGCCGGCAAGTACGCGATGCTTCCCGGCTCGATCTACCTGCGGCAGCAGATGGTCGAAGAGGCGCCCAAGGACTTCGACTGGGTCACCCTGCCGCCGTTGCAGGGCGACAGCCAGGACCAGGCCGCCAACCCGCAGACCCTTTCGATCGCCGAAACGTCCGAGCACAAGGAACAGGCGATGAAGTTCATGTCGTACTTCCTGTCGCCGAAGAACATGGCGGAGCTGGCGATGGGGGACTGGCTGGTACCGACCGGGAAGCAGGCCGGCGAGGAGCTGCTGAAGGCCACCGGTGGCGAGGACGGCTGGGACGTCGCTGTCGACAGCGCCGACTCGCTGGTGCTCGCCCCGTTCCAGCGGGTTCCGGCGTACCCGGAGTGGAAGACGAAGATCGCCACACCCGCGTTCCAGGAGTACTTCGCCAACAAGATCACCATCAACGAGCTCCGCGACCGACTGGTCAAGGGCGGCGAACGGGTGCTGCGGTGAACACTGAACGACATCGGGGGAGGTCGCACCTGTGAGCAAGGACGAACTGGTCGACAAGGCCGTCGGCTGCCTGGTCGGCGCCGCCGTGGGCGATGCCCTCGGCGGCGCCACCGAGGGCGCCATGCCGGAGCAGATCGTGGAACGGTACGGCGGCTGGGTGTCCGGGGTGGTCGGGCCGTACCACTCCGACTGGCGTACGGCACGGCCGACCGCGCCGTACCACAAGGGCGACGGGCACATCACCGACGACACGTTGATGACCCACGCCCTGGTCCGCGCGTACGCCGCCAAGCGCGACCACCTCGACGCGTACGACGTCGCCGACCTGCTCGTACCGGACCTGATCTCGCGACCGGTCTACATCCCGGACCTGGAACGTGAGGCGGTGACCCTGCACCGGCTGGCGCTCGCCGAGCGGCACCTGGTGGCGCAACTGCACCACGCCCACGCCGATCCGCGGGAAGCCGGTGCCGGGAACATCGTCAACTGCGGTGCCGCGATGTACATGGCGCCGGTCGGGATCGTCAACGCGGGTGACCCGGCGGGGGCGTACGCCGAGGCGGCGGAGATCGCCGGGGCGCACCAGGTCAGCTACGGGCGGGAAGCGGCGGCGGTGTTCGCCGCCGCGGTCGCGGAGGCGATGGCGCCGGACGCGACGGTGGACTCCGTGGTGGCGGCGTCGTCGGAGCTGGCGCGGGACGGCACCCGGGCCGCGATCGATGCGGTGTGCCGCGCCGCCCGGGGCTGCGCGGACGTGAAGCAGGCGTTGCCGGCGCTCCGCGACGCTGTCGCACCCTTCGACAGTGTCGGGCCCGAGTACCGCAACCCCGGGCTCGGGGCGCGCCGGCCGAGTCGGCTGCACGCCATCGAGGAGCTGCCGGTGGCGCTCGGGCTGCTGGTGGTGGCGCGCGGGTCGTACGCCGACGCGGTACTCGGTGCCGTGAACTACGGACGGGACGCCGACTCGACAGCCACGATGGCGGGAGCGGTCGCCGGTGCCCTGGCCGGGGTGGAGTCCGTACCGGCGGAATGGGCTGACCGGGTGTCGACCGCGAGCCGCGTCGACCTCGCCGAGCCCGGCCGAGTGCTCGCGGCGGTCGCGCGTCAGGGGTACGCCGCAGACCAGGGGCGCTGGCACGCCCGCGCGCGACGGTTCGAAGCGTTGGACACAGCGAGCCGGCAGCGAATGAGCATCGCGGCGAGCGGGGAGCGGAGCGAGCACGCGGGCGAGCAGTCGGGAGAAGCGTGAGGGTGACCTGGATCCAGCCCGAGGACCTGGTGCCGCACGAACTGGTGGCGAGCCGGGAACAGGGCGCCGACGTGGTGGACTTCGAGCGGCGCTGGGTCGTCGCGGGTGGTACCGCGTCACCGCCGCCGAAGGGCGCCTCGCCGGAACCGGCGTCGCCGTCGCTGCGGGCGTTGGCTCTCGACCTGCTCGACGAGTTGGGGGCCCTGCCTCGGCCGGGGGCCGCCGACGAACCGGACGGGCTGGATGAGATCCGGGCAGGCTGGCCCACCGACTGGGACCTGCCCGGCCCGTCAGTAGGCCCTGGCCCGGCCGGAGGACCGGCCGGTATGCACGATCGTGTGCATGGGGCGTGGCTCGGCCGGGCGGCGGGCTGTCTGCTCGGCAAGCCGGTCGAGGGTCTGCCGCTGGAGGGGATCCGGGCGATCGTGCGGGCAACCGGCCGGGCGCCGCTGACCGGGTACTTCACCGCCGCCGGGCTCCCCGACGACGTGGCGGCCCGGTGGCGGTGGAACCGGCGCAGCGCCGGCACCAGCCTCGCCGAGAACATCGACGGGATGCCCGAGGACGACGACCTCAACTACCCGCTGCTCGCGTTGCTCCTCACCGAACGCCACGGTCGCACCTTGACCAGCGAGGACGTCGCCACCGCGTGGCTGGACCTGCTGCCCGCGGGTCGTACGTTCACCGCGGAACGGGTGGCGTACCGGAACCTGTTGTCCGGGCTGACACCGCCGGCCACGGCGACGACGCACAACCCGTTCCGGGAGTGGATCGGGGCGCAGATCCGTACCGACCTGTACGGGTGGGCGCACCCGGGCGACCCGGCCACCGCTGCCACGCTCGCCTACGCCGACGCCGCCGTGAGCCACGTCCGCAACGGCGTCTACGGCGCCTTGTACGCCGCCGCCCTCGGTTCGGCCGCTGTGGTCGCGGACGATGTGGACGCCGTGTTGGCGGCGGGCGCGGCGGTACTGCCGCCCCGCAGCAGGCTGGCGACGGCCGTCGCCGACGCTCGGCGGCTCGCCGCCACCGAGCCGGACTGGGACGCCGTCGTCGACACCCTCCACGCGCGGTACGCCGAGCTGCACTGGGTGCACGTGGTGAACAACGCCGCCCTTCTCACCGCGGCCCTGGTACACGGCGCGGGGGACTACACCCGGTCGATCGGGGCGGTGGTCGCGGGCGGCTGGGACACCGACTCCAACGGGGCGACCGTCGGCGGCGTCGTCGGTGCGCTCATCGGCGCCGCGTCGCTGCCCGCGACCTGGACCGCGCCGCTGCGCAACCGGCTCGCCACCTCCATCCCGGGGCTGGACGGGGTCGGCTTCGACACCCTCGCCTCCCGTACCGTCGCGCTGGTGGGCCGGCATGGCTGAGCGGCCGGAATCGAAGCCGCCGCCGGCCGAGGCGGTAGCCGGGGCACCGGCCAGTGCCGCGCCGGGCGAGAGCACGGCGGCGGTGGTCGTGGTGGGCAGTGCCAACCTCGACCTGGTCGCCACCACGCCAGCGTTGCCGGCGCCGGGGGAGACCGTGCTCGGTCACAGGCTCAGCACTGTCCCAGGCGGCAAAGGCGCCAACCAGGCCACCGCGGCGGCACGGGCCGGCGCCCGCTGCGGCTTCATCGGAGCGGTCGGCGACGACGCGTACGGCCCGCTGCTGCGCCGCTCCCTGGAGGAGTCCGGTGTGGACACCAGCCAGTTGCGTGTCGTCCCGGGGTCGTCGGGGGTGGCCATGATCGCGGTGGCCGATGATGGCGAGAACAGCATTGTCGTGGTTCCGGGCGCGAACGCCACCGTGACCGGGCTGACCGTCGCCGACCGGGCCGCGATCACCGCGGCGGACATCCTGTTGTGCCAGTTGGAGGTGCCGCTGTCCGTCGTTGCCTCCGCCGCTGAGGTGGCCCGCGACGCCGGTACGTTCGTGCTGCTCAACGCCGCCCCGGCACAGCCGCTGCCGGAACGGCTGCTCGGGTCCGTCGACCTGCTCGTGGTCAACCAGGTGGAGGCCGCCGCTCTCGGGGGTGACCTGTCGCGGTACGTGCCCCGTGTGGTGACCACGCTGGGTCCCCAGGGCGCTGGTTACCTGGACCGGGACGGGATCAGGGTTGTCGTCCCCGCCCCGGCTGTGACCGCCGTGGACACCACCGCGGCCGGGGACGCGTTCGCGGGCGCGCTCGCGGTCGCCTGGGCGGAGCGCCGGGACGTGGCCGACGCACTGCGGTGGGCCTGTGCCGCCGGTGCGGTGTGCGCACAACGACCAGGGGCGTCGGCCGCGCTGCCGTACCGGGCCGAGATCGATTCGATGTACCAGGAGACCTACCGGTGAACCCGTACCTGCCACGGCCGATCGACCTGCCCACGGCGGTGCCGCTGGAGCCCGACGCCGACCTGTCTGTACTGGACGAGGCGAAGATCTTCGCCGCCCCCGACGACCCCGCGCAATGGCCCGCCTGGCGGGCGGCGCTCGCCCGGTGGCGCGCGGAGGCCGGCACCCGGCTCGGCTACACCGGCGACCGGTACGACTCGGCGGGGTCGCCCTGCTTCGCGGTCTGCCTGGCCTGGTTGTGGGACGAGACGCTGTACGACCACGACCGTGGCGAGTTCACCGTCGACGGCTTCCTGGACGCGGCAGAACGCGACTTCGGCGGGTACGACGCGGTGATCCTGTGGCACGCGTACCCGGTGATCGGGTTGGACGACAGGGATCAGTTCGCCTTCTACCGGGACGTACCCGTGCTGCCCGACGTGGTGAAGCGGTTCCAGAGGTGCGGCGTACGGGTGTTCGTGACGTACCTGCCGTGGGACGACGGCGATCCGCTGCGGATCGCGGAGATCGCGTCCTGGTTGGGCGCGGACGGGGTGTTCCTGGACATCCTGAAGGAGGGCAGCCACGGGCTACGGGCGGCGCTGGACGCGATCCGGCCCGGACTCGAGCTCGGTGGTGAGTCCCGGGTGCCGCTGTCCCGGATCGCCGACCACGAGCTGTCCTGGGCGCAGTGGTTCGCCGACTCCGAGGCGCCTGGAGTGCTGCGGGCGAAGTGGTTCGAGCAGCGGCACATGCTGCACCACACCCGGCGCTGGCATCACGACCACTCGGATGAGTTGCAGTCCGCCTGGCTGAACGGCTGCGGCGTGCTGGTGTGGGAGAACGTGTTCGGCTCCTGGGTGGGGTGGAACGCCCGGGACCGGTCGCTGCTGCGGGCGATGCTCGCGGTGCAGCGGCACTACGCCGACCACTTCCGGTACGGGGAGTGGACCCCACTGGCCGATCACGTACCGGGCACCCCGGTGTACGCGTCCCGCTGGGCGTACCTGGACAGCGTGCTGTGGACGGTGGTCAACCGGTCCGGGGAACCTTACGACGGTCCGTGGCTGTCGGTCGGCGACGGCGACGCGGACTTCTACGAGCTGGCCACCGGTGCGAAGCTCTCGGTGTCCCGGGGCACCGAGGTCGGTCAGCAGTCCAGGGCCGGCGACCCGGACGTTCCCGCTGGCGGCGCGGGCAGCACCGTCGGTGGCCCGCTGCTGGCGAGGGGGGTCGCGGCGGTGCTCGCGGTGCCCGCCGGGTCGCCGCGCCCCCGGGTGGCGCGATCCTCTGTGACGGGGTCATCTGTGACGGGGTCCGCTGTGGCGCGGTCGCAGGCGGCGGAGGCCGACGTCACGTTCCCGGAGCGGCTGCCGATCCGCCGCCCGGTCCCGGTTGCTACCGCCTCTGAGGTGCCTGCCGGGATGGTGGCCGTTCCCGGCAGCCACCGGGAGTTGACCGTCCGGTACCGGGTCCGGGAGCCCGGGATGTACGGCGCCGCCCCGTACGTCGACGAATGGAAACCGCTGCCGCCCCGGCTGCACCAGACCCAGACCCTGACCCGGGTCGTGGAGTGGGGCAGGTACGCCATCGCGGTGCGCGAGGTGACCCACGCCGAGTACGCCGAGTTCGTCTCGGCCACCGGCTACCGGCCACGTCACCCGTACCGGTTCCTCGCCGGCGAGGGGCCGCCGGACGCACCGGTGACCCACGTCGAGTTGGCCGACGCGCGGGCGTACGCCGCCTGGGCGGGGCTGCGGCTACCCACAGAGGACGAGTGGCAGATCGCGGCGGCGCAGGGTCTCCTGGAACGGGGGGAACCGTTGGTGTGGAACTGGACCGAGAGCGAACACAGCGATGGGCGTACCCGGTTCGCGATGCTCAAGGGTGGCTCCGCGTGGCGGGCCGAGGGCTCCGACTGGTACCACGACGGTGGCCCGCAGCCACCCGAGGTCACCGTGAAGCTGGTGCTGCCCGGGATGGGTCTGAGTCGTTCCCCGTCCGTCGGCTTCCGGTGCGCCGCCGACCTCCCGGAGCCGTGATGACCGCGGCCGGACCCTCTGCCGGCCCGCTCAGGGGATGGCGCCCCCGGGATTCGTGAGCGCGAGAATTTGTACGTACCGGTACGTATCACCGCAACCCGTGGACGGCGTCGAGAATACGCCAGGGACATCTATTCCCGTCGATGCCGGTACGGCATTAGCGTGGCTCTGCCGTACCGCTCCAAGATCCCCTTCAGTGGCCCGTACCCCCCAGGAGGACCCATGCCGGGAATCCGATCGCGGCGTCAGGTGTACGCCGGGCTCGCAGTCATCGCCGTACCGCTGTTAGGGGTGTGGAGCGGAAGCCCCGCGTCGGCGACGGATGGTGGCTGCCAGACACCCGCTACCCACGAGATCGCCGAGGTCCAGGGCTCCGGGGCGGCAACTCCGCTCGACGGTCAGACGGTACGCGTCGCCGGCGTGGTGACCGGCGACTTCCAAGGTGCGGGCCGGCTGGGCGGCTTCTTCGTGCAGGACCCGACACCCGACGCGGACCCTGCCACCTCAGACGGGCTGTTCACGTACGGCGGCGACGTCGACGTCAAGGTGGGCGACGCGGTACTGGTCACGGGAAAGGCGGTGGAGTACAGGGGCCTCACCGAGCTCTCGCCCGTCGAGGTCGTCGACGTGTGCGGTACCGGTGACGTCGACCCGGTCGAGGTCGACCTTCCCCGCGCTCCGGACACCAGTTTCGAGCCGCTGGAAGGCGTGCTCGCCACATTCTCCGAGGCGCTGACCGTCACTGAGCACTTCCAGCTCGGCAGGTTCGGTGAGGTCACGGTGTCCTCCGGTGGCCGGCTGTTCCAGCCGACCGAACGGGCTGAGCCGGGTGCTCCCGCGAAGGAACTGGCCGAGGAGGCGGCCCGGCGCCGGCTGCTGATCGACGATGGTTCGACCGACCAGAACCCTGACACGGTGCCGTACCTGGAACCCGAGGCGGTACGCATCGGCGACTCCGCGTCCGGCATCACCGGCGTACTGAGTTTCGGGTTCGGGTCGTACCGGCTGCAGCCCACGGAGTCGATCGAGTTCGAACGTACGAACCCCCGGCCCAAGGCTCCCGAGTCGGTCGGCGGCGACATCACGGTGGCGAGCTTCAACACCCTGAACTACTTCACCACCCTGGGGTCGGAGAACTCGAACGCCCGTGGCGCGGACACCGAGGAGGAGTTCCGTCGTCAGCAGGCCAAGGAGGTCGAGGCGATCACCGGTCTGGACGCGGACGTGGTGGCGCTGATGGAGATCGAGAACAACGGGGCCACCGCGCTGTCCAGCCTGGTGGAGGCGCTGAACGAGGCGACCGCCCCCGGCACGTACGCGTACGTCACCGAACCGGTGCTCAACCCGCCGAATGAGTTCGGCGGCAGGTTCGGCACCGACGCGATCAAAGTGGCACTGATCTACCGGCCTGGCGCCGTACGTCCGGTGGGCGACGCGATGACCAGTAGCGGCGAGGTGTTCGACCGCCCGCCACTGATCCAGAAGTTCCAACTCGCCGGCGGCAGCGAGCCGTTCACCGTCGTGGTGAACCACTTCAAGTCGAAGTCCTGCGGCGGCGCCACCGGTCCCGACCGGGACCAGGGCGACGGTCAGGCCTGTTACAACGCCAAGCGGGTGAAACAGGCCGAAGCGCTGGTGTCGACATTGGACGACAGTGGCGCCCCGAACCCGCTGGTGGTGGGTGACCTGAACAGCTACAGCCGGGAGGATCCGGTCGACGTTCTGGCGGCGGCCGGCTTCACTGGCGTCACGGAACGTTTCGTGGCTGACGAAGACCGCTACAGCTACGTGTTCGACGGCCTGTCCGGCGAGCTGGACCACGCCCTGGCGGGGCGGAAGTTGCTCGACAACGTCACCGGGGCCGGTATCTGGCACATCAACGCCGACGAGCCGCTGATCCTGGACTACAACACCGAATTCAACCCGCCGGGGCTGTACGAGCCGGATGCGTACCGCTCGTCGGACCATGACGCGGTCCTGGTCGGACTCGACCTGCGCAGCGGCGCGCAGCGGAGGTAGCGCGCTGGAGACGCTACCCAGGTGGCACGGCGACCTGGGTAGCGTGGGCTACCTGGACGCCACCGCTTCAGAGTCCTGTTCGTCGGGCTGAATCGGGACCCGTCGTGGCGCCTGTTCCCGCAGCTGATTCACCACGTGGGTGACCAGGGCGATCAGCACCTGCTTGGAGGATTCCCGCTCACGGGCGTCACACAGCACCACCGGCACGTCCGGGTCCAGGTCGAGGGCTTCCCGTACGTCGTCGGGCGCGTACTTTTCGGCGCCTTCGAAGCAGTTCACGGCCACCAGGAACGGGGTACCGCGGCGCTCGAAGTAGTCCACGGAGGCGAAGCAGTCGGTGAGTCGGCGGGTGTCGGCCAGTACGACGGCGCCGATCGAACCGATCACCAGCTCGTCCCACATGAACCAGAACCGCCGTTGGCCCGGGGTGCCGAACAGGTAGACCACCAGGCCGTCGCGGATCGTGATCCTGCCGAAGTCCATCGCCACCGTGGTGGTCTGCTTCTCCTCGACCCCGGTGAGGTTGTCCACGGGGATGCTCTCGGTAGTGATGATCTCTTCGGTACGCAGCGGCTGGATCTCGCTGACCGCTCCCACCAACGTGGTCTTGCCGACTCCGAAACCCCCGGCGACCAGGATCTTGATCGCGATCGGGAACTCTTCCTCCGAATCGGGGTCGGCCACCTGGCGGTCTGCCGGCTCAGAGTGCCTTGAGTCCATGTAACACCGCCTCGAGGATGTACTCATCTGTCAGCTGAAGCTGGTCCGCTGGTTCGCGCACCATGATCAGTTGGTCCTCGAGCAGATCACCGAGCAACACCCTGACGACACCGACCGGGAGGTCGAGGTGTGAGGCGACCTCGGCCACCGACAACGGGTGCCGGCAGAGTTCCAGGGTGGCGATGTGCTC
Source organism: Micromonosporaceae bacterium (assembly GCA_050701795.1). Taxonomy (GTDB): domain Bacteria; phylum Actinomycetota; class Actinomycetes; order Mycobacteriales; family Micromonosporaceae; genus WHSM01. Next base: position 14,990 of record JBOGDK010000019.1, on the reverse strand, counting down.
CGGGTGCAGCCGCGGATTGTGGTACGGCGTGGGCTCGACGGTCATCACGAAGGCGACCAGGTCGAAGCCGTTGCCGCTGGGACGGGTACGGCCGCCGGTCATTGTGTACGGTCGCACCACAGGTCCCGCTGCTTCGTCCACCCAGGCGTCGTGATGGTCCATCGTGTGGCTCACCCCGTCCCGGTCTGCGTGGGCACCAGGCGTTGGCTGGTCGACAGCGAGGCGCCCACACGCTGTACCAGGAGTGCCATCTCGTACGCGATCAACCCGATGTCGGTCTCCGCGTTGCTGATCACCGCCAGGCAGGCGCCCCGGCCGGCGGCGGTGACGAACAGGAAGGCGGCGTCCATCTCGACGATTGTCTGACGAATCGTGCCGCCGTTGAAGAGGTGCCCGGCGCTGCGTGACAGGCCGTGGTAGCCGGAGGCCACCGCCGCGAGGTGCTCGGCATCGCTCTGGCCCAGCCCTTGGGAGGAAGCCATCAACAGGCCGTCCTCGGAGAGCACGATCGCGTCTCTCGCCTCTGGTACGCGCATCACAAGGTCGTTGAGCAGCCACTTCAGGTCGCCCGGCTTGGCCGTCTGTGGTGACATCTACTTGTCCTCATTCTGAGAGGTTGCCGAAGGTCGTGGGGAAGGTCGGGAGTTTGCGGCCGGAGGGCCGCTGTCGACGGGCGGTGCCTCGTTCCGGCCCCGCTGTGAGCCGCGTTGGAAAGTGGTCATCATCTGCCGGATCTGTTCCGGGCTTCGTCCCGCCGGTGGGTTTTCCGCCGGTTGTCCGGCTGGTGCCGGGGACGTTTTCGTGGTCTCCCGGAGTTCGTTCGCCAGGCTCGCCTGGCGCACCCGTCGTGGCAGACCGGTGGAGGTGGCCGGTGCAGCGTTCGGGTCGAATGGTCGCTCCGACTCCGGCAGTGAACCGTGCCGGTGTTCGAAGTTGGCCGCGTCGGTGCCGCTGGGATCGCCGACGGGTTCCGGGGTGGGCTCAGGCGCGGTCGGCGCCGTTGTCGGCATGCTTGAGGTCGACCCCAGGTCAATGCGTTCGCTGCCGAGGCCGAAGTCGGTCGTCGCGTACGCACCGCCGGGAGATACCTGACGGGCCTCCAGAGGCTCTCCGTTGCTGGGGGCGGTGCTTGCCGGTGGGTCCATGGACAGTGTCTCGAGGGAGACGGTGTCGAACACCGAGGTGTCCGATGCGGAACGTTCCAGGGCGGGTGGGTCGATCGCGGGGGGCTCGGGTGCCAGGTGTGCAGGCGGCCGGGCCACCGGTGTGGGCTCGGCAGGGACAACGGGACGCCGCGTTGCCGCCCGGTTCGGTGACGGTCGTTCGGTACGGGTCGCGGCGGCGCTCGGGCCGGCTTCGATCGCCTGCTTGACCTCTGCGGTGCCCTCGACGAGTGAACCGGGGATCAGCACGATCGCGGTGGTGCCGCCGTACGGCGAATCCCGGAGGTGGACCCGGATACCGTGCCGCTGTGCCAACCGGGCGACCACGAACAGTCCGAGCTGGACCGAGTCAGCCGGGTTGAACTCCGGCGGGCTGATCAGTCGCTCGTTGTACCGGGTGAGGTCCTCGCGGGACATTCCCAGGCCGCTGTCTTCGATCTCGACCACGAAGCCGTTCGGGACCAGGTCGCCTCCGACCCGTACCTTCGTCTGCGGTGGCGAGTAGGCCGCGGCGTTCTCCACCAACTCGGCGAACAGGTGGATCACGTCGGCGACCACCCGACCGGACAGTGAGCCGTCCGCGATCGGCAGTACGGTCACCCGGGAGTACGACTCGATCTCGCCGACTGCGCTGCGTACCACGTCGACCATGGGTACGGGTTTACGCCACTGCCGGCCGGGGGCCGACCCGGAGAGGATGATCAGGTCCTCCGCGTGGCGGCGCATCCGGGTCGCGAGGTGGTCGATCGCGAACAGTCGTTCCAGTTCGTCCGGGTCGCTGGTGCGGCGCTCCATCTCGTCCAGCAGGGCCAGCTGGCGGTGCACCAGGCCCTGCGCCCGCCGGGCCAGGTTGACGAACACGTCCCGGATCCCACTGCGCAGTTCCGCCTGCTCGTACGCGGTCTGCACCGCGGTCTTCTGCACCACGTTGAACGCCCGACCCACGTCGCCGAGCTCGTCGTTGCTGAGTTCAGCGTTGCCGAACCGCAGCGGCGGCGCCTCGCCCTCGATGTCGACGTGCTCGCCCCGTTGCAGCTTCGCGACCACCCGGGGCAGCCTCTCGTGGGCCAGTTGCAGCGCGGCGTCCTTGAGGTTGACCAGGTCCCGGGTGAGTGGCCGGAGCGTACGGCGCCGCAGGTAGACGGCGATCCCGATGACGATCAGCCCGAGCACGATCATGCCGGCGATGTTGGTGACGATGGAGATCACCACGGGCGTGGCGTGATCCACCAGGGCGGTGTGGACCATGTGGTCGAGGTGCAGCAGGTCCCCGATCACCTGCCCGGCCGTGGAGTTCCACTGGGTCGCGGTGAACGGGAGCGTGTGGTCGGTACGTTCCTCCGCAGCGAGGGTGTCCTCCAGTTCCCGAAGCTGCGCGAACGCGTCAGAGCTGAGGGTTCGGGCAGTGTGGGACCGGATCTGCTCATCGACGATGTTGGCTTCCGCCTCGGCGAACAGTGCCCGGGTGGCGCCGACCCGCCGGACGAACGTGGCGTACTCGGTCGTGGTGAGGCGACCGCGCGCCAGCGCGCCGGCGATCAGGGAATCCTCCAGGGACAGCGCCTCGCGCGCCTTCTGGAGGTCCACCATGGTCTGGTGGTACGAGCCGTACGCAGGGTTGATGTCGGCGGTCATTTGCTCGAACACGCCGAGGCAGGCGCGCGCCAGGTCAGTGTACTGCTCCTCGGCGGTGGGCCGGCCGGCCTCGCCGTTGTCCACCCGCTCCCGCAACCTGTTGAGGCCGCCGATGCCCTTCTGAGTCGTGCGCAGCCAGTCCCGTTCCTGGGGGTTCACTGCTTCGAGCACGTCGTCGGTGAGGAGGCTGTCGAGCCCGGCCGCGGCCCGGTCGGTGGTTTTGCGCGCCGCGAGGAGGTCGGAGCGGTACCGGGGATTCTGGTCGCCACCCAGGTAGGCGGAGGTCGCCCGGCGTTCCTCGTGGACCGCGTTGAGCACCTCAGCGGTCTGCTGGTGCAGCGTCGCCTCGGTACGGGCGAGCAGGTTGATCTCGAGTGTGCTCTCCGCTGTGAGGTACAACCCCCAGGCCCACACCAGTGTGAACAACATCAGCGGTACGACGAGCAACGTCGTGATCCGGGTCCGGACCGAACGTCGCCGCGCCAGCCGGCGGCCGGGCTGTAACCATCGGGGGCGCTGCCGGAGCCCCGGGTGGCCGTCCGGGACCTGCTCGTGAGGCGCCTCCTCCGGGTGTGCCACAGAACTGTCCCTTCCTCAACCAACATTCCTACGGCTCACCGGCCGCCCACGTCGCACCGGCTTGGCTCGGCCCGGAGCGGGTGGCCTCGGGCGGCGCAGCCGGTCGCGGAGGGCAGCGTTGCGGCGGAGTACAGCATAGGGGGTGCGATGGTCCCAAATCGACCTGTCCAGTGTCCATTGTGGAGTCAGACACCCGGTGCCTACGCAGCTCTCGGGCGGTCAGCTCCACTCAGCCAACAGATCGGGACGGAACGGTCTCCGGGCGTCTCGACGAGAGCCGGCACGTCGCACCACCTCGTCCGCAGTACGACCAGTCGAGGTAGTGAGGTGCGCCGGAACCGATCAGTCGGGCAGCGCCGGGTTGGCCAGCGGCGGGTCACCCAGAACGTGGACCCGCCGTAGGTGACGTCCACATCGGGAGGTGTACGCCTCGCGTCCGTGCAGGTTTGTGTAGTTGTCGCTGACCACGATGTCGCCCTGCTGCCACTCGTGGGCGTACATGTGGCGGTCGTCGTACAATGCGGCACGCAGGTCGTCGGAGATCTCGGCGATCCGTTCCGCCCCGAGGTGGTCGGGGAACCGTACGTCCGGCGGGTTGATGTAGTGCTCGTCGCCGGTCACCGGCTCGTGGAACCGCATCGTGGGGGTGCCATGGCCCGGGTGCGGTACGACCAGCGGGGAGACCACGTCGCCGCCGTAGTGGGCGAGCTTCCTGATTCCGTACCGCAGCTCCAGCCCCTCCCACAGTTCACGGGTCTCCGCGGGCGCGTTGGCCACGATCAGCGTGGTGTCCGCGAAGATGGTCCGGCCACCCGTCGGCGGGATCACGCACTGGAAGATCTGGAACTCGGGAATCTTGTCCACGAACATGCCGTCCCAGTGGTAGACCAGCCGGGTGTGGTCGAAGACCGTGTCGCTCGGCTGGTCGTGCTCGATCAACTCCAGGACCGTGCCGAACGGCCAGGTGTAGAGCTCGCCCCAGGACCCGGCGTACCGCGCCAGGTCCTCCGCGGACTCCGGGGGACGGAAGTTTCGCAACACCAGCAGGTGGTGCTGGCGCGCCAACTCCCGCGCGGTGTCCACCGGGACGGTGGTCAGGTCGTCTCCCGCCGTACGCGGCCGCACCATGACGCCGAACGGCGAGATGGTTTCGACGGTGAAACGGTCAGCGAGCTGGGGCTCGAAGATTGTCATGAGACGCTCCTCCGTGCTGGTGGGAACGGGACTGGCGGGGCGCCGTACAGGAGCTGGTACCCGATCGGGGTGCCGGTGCGACCGGCGCGGTCGCGCGGTAGTGGGACGGGCGGCCGTCGACCCGCACCATGTCCGCACCGAGGGCCTCCGCCCCCTCCCGGTGCATCAACGACCACCGTCCGGCGATCTCCACAGCGGCGCCGTGCCACGGGGTGAGCCAGGTGTTGGTGGTGTCCATCAAATGGATTCCGAGCTTCGGTGACGCGCACGGTTGCGGATGGATCGATAGGCGTACCGCCTTCGGGAACCGGTCGGCGATCAGCTTGCTCCACGCGTCGCTGCGCTGGAGGAGGTGGTACGCCGCTCGCCGCGCCCGCTGCTGCAGCGCCCGGTTGGAGCCGTCGTACCCCGGTACGCGCATGTCCTCGAAGAGGAACTTGGTGAGTCCCAGCCACTTCCGGCGGGCCCGGCTGTCGCCTCGTACCTTTGCCTTGACCTGCTCCAGGTCGTCGGCGTATTGGTCGAGAAGCTGCTGGCGGAGCGACTCGTAGTCGGTGGCCCCGGACCCGTGGTCCAGATGGAACAGTGCGATCGGCGCGTCGGGTCCCATCGTCGCGATCAGCTGCTCCATACCGTCGCGGTACGCGGTTACGTCGCTGTCGCTGAACGGCACGACGTGGGTGAAGATGCGCCCGTCCGAGCAGAGAACGACCCGTGCCCCGGGCTGATACAGCTCTTGGACCCGTTCACAGAGCCCGCTCAGGAACCGCAACGCCAACCGTTCGGCCATGTCCGGAAGGTTTCCCAGCACCTTGCGGGGATTCGGGGACTTGGCCGGGAATCCCGGCAGTACGAACGTCACCTGCTCGCCAAGGGCGACGTACTCGAGGACGCGGGCCAGGTGTACGCTGAGGCACCGTTCACACAGCTCGGGCTCGGTGGCGCAGATCGCGTCGCCGGCGCGACGCTGATAGGTCATGAATTCGGCCAGGATGTCGCGTGCCACCTTGTGCTGGTCCATGCGAGCGCTCTCCTTGGCCAGGCTTCCGCGCGCAACCGTGCCCCGGGGAGACTGGATCACCGTGCGGGGCGGGAGTCCTTGGCCAACGTTTTCTGGGAACGAGTTCAATGGAGTTGACTGATACTTCAATTGATTTGACTGGTACATCGTCTCTACCTTGCTACCTGCGTGCAAGGTGGCTCACTCTCCGCAATGGACGTGTGGGGCAACCGTCCTGGTAGGAGCGACCCCGGACACTCGCTGTGAACTGACATGTGAGCCAATACACCCTCCGGCCGCTGGCACGCGAAGCCGCGACACACGGTTCCCGCTGGTCGGACGGTGTGAAAGCCGGCCCGCCCGCTGGTCGACGGCGTGAAAAGCTGGGCACGTGAAACAGCCAGCCACTGCGACGCCGTACGCGGTGCTTGACATCGATGGCACCCTGGCGGACGTACGGCACCGGCTGCACCACCTGGCTCGGCGTCCCAGAAACTGGGACGCGTTCTTCGCCGGCTGCTCCGCCGATCAGCCACTGCCGGAAGGGCTGGAGGTCACCGCCGCCCTAGCCGCCGAACACGAGATCGTCTACCTCACCGGGCGCCCGGAACGCACCCGGCGAGCCACCGAGCGGTGGCTGCGACGACACGGCCTGCCACCCGGTCGGCTACTGATGCGCGGCGAAACGGACCGGCGGCCGTCCGCGGTGTTCAAGCTGGGACGGCTGAGGCGGCTGGCCGCGGAACGCGCCGTCGCGGTGCTCGTGGACGACGACGCCGCGGTGTGCGCAGCGGCTGAGGCGGCCGGATTCCTGGTGCTCCGCGCCGACTGGGCGCTCGACGAAGCCACCCAGCCGACCCTGTTCGACGCGCAGGAGCGCCACGGCCGCACCTGAGTCAGGCCGGAGGTCCGGCCCCCGGCCCGCTCAGTCCTGGCCGGCTACAAGCGGGGGTCGGTGGGTTCGGACTCCAACGCCAGGATCGCGAACACCAGCTCGTGGACCCGCCACAGCGGCTCGCCGGCCGCCACCCGGTCCAGAGCCGCCAGCCCCAGACCGTGCTCCCGGATCGCCAGCCCCCGCTTGCGCCCCAACCCTCGGCTGCGCAGCCGATCCAGGTGCTCCGGCTCGGTGTAGTCAGGCCCGTAGATGATCCGCAGGTACTCCCGGCCCCGGCACTTCACCCCGGGCTGCGTCAGCTTGCCGCCGACCCGTTGGGCCAGCCCGCCGTACGGCTTGACCACCATGCCCTCGCCGCCTGACCCGGTGAGCTCCCGCCACCACTGCGTCGCCGCCGCCTCGGAAGCCGGGTCGACCAGGTCGACCACCCGCCGACCGGTACCGCGGAACAGCTCGGGGTCGGCGGCGACCAACCGGTCGCACAGGTCGAGCTGCCACCCGTGGTCGACGGCTCCGTACGACCGGCCCTCCGAGGCCAGCAGCATGAACGGCGCGAGCCGTACGCCGTCGAGCCCGTCCACCGGCCAGCAGTACCGCCGGTACGCCGCCGCGAAGGCTTCCGCGTTGTGCTCCCGAGCGGCCGTCCGTTGCGGCAGATCGCCGAGGTCGAGCCCGCGGGCGAGACCGGCGCCGAGTGCCGAGACCACGGCCGGGAGGGCAGCGCGTGCGGCGGCGGCCACCGGGGCGTACTGCTCCCGGATCAACCCGCCGGCCTTCGCCGACCACGGCAGCAGCTCACAGTCCAGCAACAGCCAGCTGGTGTCCAGCTCCCGCCACAGCGGCTCCGCGGCGGCACGTACCCGGGCCAGCAGCGCCTCGGTCAGCTCCGGGTCGCTGAAAAACGCCCTGCCGGTACGCGTGTAGACCGCCCCCGACGAGCCATCCGAGACCCCGAAGCGCTCCGCCGCGGCCTCGGCGGAACGGCACACCAGCACCACCGCACGGGAGCCCATGTGCTTCTCCTGGCAGAGCACCCGGTCCACCCGCATCGCCCGGTAGTCCGCGAACGCCTCCGCCGGGTGTTCGAGGTACCCCTGGGCGGTCGACGTCGATGACGGCGACATCGTGGGCGGCAGCCACAACAGGTAGCGGGGGTCGATGGCGTACCGGCTCATCACCTCCAGCGCCGCGGCGGCGTTCTCCGCCTCCACGGTGACCGCCCCGTAGTCGGTACGCAGATGCCGCCGCCCGGTCACGTCTGTCAGCTTCAGCGTGGCGTCGCCCCGTTCCGGCGTCGCGTGAAGCGGCTTCACCGGCTCGTAGTGCATCTTCTCGGCCGGTACGGCGACCAGCTGCTTCTCCGGCCACCGCAGTGCTGTCAGCTCACCCCCGAACACGCAGCCGGTGTCGATGCAGATGGTGTTGTTCACCCATTCCGGCTTCGGGGTCGGTACGTGGCCGTACACCACGGTCGCGGCGCCCCGGTAGTCGTTGGCCCAGGGGTAGCGGACCGGCAGGCCGTACTCGTCGGTTTCGCCGGTGGTCTCCCCGTACAGGCAGAAGCTGCGTACCCGACCCGAGGCGCGCCCCTGGTACGCCTCCTTCAGCCCGGCGTGCGCCACCACCAGGCGGCCGCCGTCCAGCCGGTAGTGGCTGACCAGCCCGTCGATCCAGGCCGCTACCTCCTCGGTGAACGACGGCGGCTCGACGGCGAGCTGCTCCACCGTCTCGGCCAGCCCGTGGGTGAGCTTCACGTCGCGGCCGCGCAGCTTCCGTAGCAGCTTCTGCTCGTGATTTCCGGGTACGCACACTGCCGTCCCGGCTGCCACCATCCCCATCACCAGCCGCAGTACGCCGGGGGAGTCCGGCCCCCGGTCGACCAGGTCCCCGACGAACACCGCCTGTCGCCGCTCAGGGTGCGTCGCGTTCACCGGACGTCCCGCGTCGTCGCGTACCAGTGTCCAGCCGAGCGTGGTCAGCAGCGTCTCCAGCTCCGAACGGCAGCCGTGGACGTCGCCCACGATGTCGAACGGCCCGGTCAGCTCAGTCCGGTCGTTCCAGGCCTTCTCGTACCGGACGGTGACGTCGGTGGGTTCGGCGACGACGTGCACCTTGCGGAAGCCTTCGCGGCTGAGATGCCGCAGCGACTGGTGCAGGTCCCTCGCCTGCCGGTGCAGGACCGGCCGCCCGAAGTCGCGGTCCGGGCGGGCCTGGGTACGTTCCCAGGCCACCTCTTCCGGGGTGTCCAGCACGATCGCGACCGGCAGGACGTCGTACTCCCGGGCCAGCTTCACCAGCGACTCGCGGGCGTGCTTCTGCACGTTCGTGGCGTCCACGACCACCCGGCGGCCGGCCCGCAGCCGCAGCCCGGCGACGTGGTGCAGGGCGTCGAACGCGTCCGCCGAGGCCGACTGGTCGTTCTCGTCGTCGGCCACCATGCCCCGGAACGCGTCCGAGGAGAGCACCTCGGTCGGCAGGAAATGCCGCCGCGCGAACGTGGACTTGCCGGAGCCGGAGATCCCGACCAGCGCGACCAGGGAAAGCTCAGGAATGTCGATGGCCTTCGTCACGGGGCCTCCTTTCGGAAGTACGCCAACTGGGTCGGTGAGCCGACGTCGGGGTCGGGCTCGCCGACCGGCCGGATCTCGACGGTGTAGCCGTGGTTGGCGGCGGACCGGGCGGCCCAGGTGGCGAACTCGGCCCGGGTCCATTCGAAACGGTGGTCGTGATGCCGCATTCCGGTCAGGTCCTCGTACCGGACGTTGTACTCGGCGTTCGGGGTGGTCACGATGACGGTGTGCGGAGCGGCGTGTCCGAAGACGGCCTGTTCCAGTGCGGGCAGCCGCTCGGCGTCCAGGTGCTCGATCACCTCCATCAGGACGGCCGCGTCGTACCCGACCAGCCGGTCGTCGTGGTACGTCAGCGCCGACTGGATGAGCCGTACCCGCTCCGGCGGTGCCGCCTCCCTGGACGAGCCACGACCGGGACCCGGCGGCTTCACCAGCTGCCACTCGGGCAGCCGGGAGAGCCGGCGTTCGGCGATCAGCAGTGCCCTGCTGGACACGTCCGCGCCGACGATCTCGGTGTACCGCCGGTGCCGTACCAGGTCGAGCAGCAGCGCGCCTTCCCCGCATCCGAGGTCGAGCACCCGGGTGGCGCCGGAATCCTCCAATGCCGCGAGCACCGCCTCCTTCCGGTGCGCCACCAGCGGCTTGCGGGGCTCCGCCGCCGCCTTCTCCTCCTCGGCCGCCGCCCCCTCCTCGGGCTCATCCGACGACGGTTCGGCGTCGACCGGCTCGTCATCGACGGCGCGCAACCGTTCCAGCGCGGTCTGCGCCAGGCTGCGGCGATGGCGGAGGTAGCGCCGCGTGATCAGCTCCTTCTCGGGGTGGTCGGCGAGCCAGCCGCCACCTGCCCGGAGCAGCTTCTCCACCTCGTCCGCGGAGATCCAGTAGTGCTTCGCGTCATCGAGTACGGGCAGCAGCACGTACAGGTGGTTGAGGGCGTCCGCGAGCCGCAGCTGCCCGGTGAGGGCGAGCTGTACGTACCGGGAGTCGCCCCACTGCGGGTACTCCGGATCGAGCGGCACCGGTGTCGCGTCCACCGTCCAGCCGAGCGGCGCGAACAGGCGTCGCACCGCGTCCGGGCCGCCCCGGCAGGGCAGCGCCGGCACCTCGATCCGCAGCGGCCAGGCTTCCTCGGCAAGCTCGGGCCGCACCGTGTTCGTACCTTTCAGCGCGGTCCGGAACACCTTCCCGAGCGCCACGGTGAGCAGGCTCGACGCCGCGTACGGGCGGTCGTTGACGTACCGGCCCAGGGAGAACCCGTCCGGGCCCTTCGAGCCCTTGGCAGGGCGTGCCAGCGCCACCGGATCCACGTCCAGCAGCAGCGCCGCGGTGCACCGTTGCGGGGTCGCCTCCGGGTACCAGACGTACGCGGTCCCGCCGGTGGTGTCGAAGGACTGCACCCGGTCCGGGTGCTTCACCAGCAGGTAGCCGAGGTCGGTGGCCGGGGTATGTGTGGTCGAGATGGTGAGCAGCACACCGTCATGTTGTCAGTCGCCGCCAACCGGATATCGAGCGATGCCGGCGCCGGGCGAACGTGGACCGGTCAGCGGTCGATCTTCATCAATGGCGGCGGAGCCCTCCCGGACCCGGCGGCGGGGCCCTCGCGGACCCGGCGGCGGGGCCCTCCCGGACCCGGCGGCGGGGTAACACATTCCGCCACAATGTGGATGAAGAGGTGAAGCCCTTTCACCCCTTTTGGAGTTTCAGATGCTCATTACCCGGACCCGGGTCATCGTCGCGACAGCATTAGCCGTCGCGGCTGTGGTCGCCGCGGCGACCCCGTCGAGTGCGGCCACCAACGACCCGCTGCACGAAAAGCAGTGGGGCCTGCAGCAGATCCGCGCCGAAGCGGCGTGGCCCGCCAGCGACGGGGCCGGCGCGGTGATCGCCGTACTGGACACCGGGGTCGACACCGGTCACCCCGAGCTGTCGGGCAAGCTCGTCGGTGGAGCGACGTTCACCGGCTGCGGCAAGGGCCAGAGCCCGTGCGGCAACGGCGACTGGAAGGGCCCCGACGGCGACGGCGCGCCGGATGACGTACATGGCACCCACGTGGCGGGGATCGCCGCCGCCGCGACCGGCAACGGCACCGGCATCGCGGGCGTCGCCCCCAGCGCCAAGATCATGTCGGTGAAGGTGCTGGAGGCGGGCAGCGGCAGCTACTCCGAGATCGCCGCCGGCATCCGGTACGCCGCCGACCACGGCGCCGACGTGATCAACATGAGCCTCGGCGGCCTGGCCGGCACCCAGGTGCTTCCGATCGTCGGGATCGCCGACGAGATGTCCCAGGCGATCGCCTACGCCGTGGACAAGGGCGTCGCGGTGGTCTCCGCCGCGGGCAACTCCGCCACGCCGCTGTGCTCCGACCCGGCGTTCACCGACGACGCGATGTGCGTCGTGGCCACCGACCGCAACGAGACCAAGACCTGGTACTCCGAGCACGGTGTGAAGCCGGACCTGAAGGTGGTCTCGGCCCCGGGCGGCGCCGGCCTGGTCGCGTGTGACGACGACGTCTGGTCGGCTGTGCCGCGGGGCACCGGGTCGAGCGCCTGCGGCCGGTCGGACTACGACGCGTACGCCGGCACCTCGATGGCGACACCGCACGTGGCCGGCGTGGCGGCGCTGCTCGCCGCCCAGGGACGCAGCCTCGAGAACATCTACAGCGTCCTGATGTCGACCGCGCGTACCCCCGGTGACGCCGCGCGCGGCGTCTACACCCCGGAGTACGGCTGGGGCATCGTCGACGCCGAGGCGGCCACCGCCGCTGCCGGCGCCACTTCGGGCGGGAAGAGCCGCAGGTAGCCGCGGCTTCGGCGACAGAGCCCGGGTGGTGCGCGCCCGCACCACCCGGGCTCTCTAGATCCAGAGCCGGCCGAGCCACATCCGGGCGTGCCAGGCGTCGTAGCTGAGGGTCTCGCCGACGTAGATCGGATAGAAGTACAGGAAGCACAGCGCCACCGCGGCGACGTAGATCCCCGCGACGACCGCGCCGACGGTACGCCGGGTCGGATCCGCGTCAGACGGGCCGATCACCAGGCCCAGCATCATGGTGACCGCGAGCACCAGGAACGGCGTGCTCGGCAGGGCGTAGAAGTAGAACATGGTGCGGTCGTCGAGCTGGTAGACGAACCACGGCACGATCCCCATCGCCGAGCACGCCAGGATCGTCCATGCCCGCCAGTCCCGGCGGCTCATCGCGTACCAGAAGACCACGACCAGGGCCGGCAGGAACGTCCACCACAGCAGTGGCGTACCCAGCAGCAGGATCTCGGCGGCACAGCTCGGCGCGCCACACACTCCCGCGTCCGACCAGTAGTACGCCACCGGCCGGCCCAGCACCAGCCACTGCCAGGGCCACGACTGGTACTGGTGCTCGGCGTCGAGAGTGGTGTGGAACCCGTACGCCTGGGAGTGGTACTCGAACAGGTTCCGCAGCGCACCCAGCACCGGCCACTCGGCGCGGCCCTGGTCGGCCAGCCAGTGCCGGTATGTCGCCTCGCCGTCGGCGAACCAGCCGAACCACGACACCACGTACGTGCCGAGCGCCAGCAGCCCGAACGCCGTCATCCAGCCCGCCGCCGCGGCCAGCCGCTCGTTGCTCCAGCGCCGGTGACCCGGCACTCCGGCGGCCCGCTGGGTGCTGAACTCCCACACCACGAGCAGCACGATGAAGGTCGCGATGTACCACACCGCGCTCCATTTCACCGACAACGCGCAGCCGGCGAGCACCGCCGCGGAGACCCGCCACCAGCCGATACCGAACGATGGCCGCGCCTTCGCCGGATCCAGGCCGCCCTCCACTGCCTGGAGCCACCGGGCCCGCCGGGTGTCCCGGTCGATCACCAGGCACACGAACGACGCCAGGACGAAGACCATCAGAAAGATGTCCAGCAGCGCGGTACGGCTGGACACGAAATGCATCCCGTCGAGGGTCAGCAGCAGCCCGGCCACACAGCCGAGCACTGTGGAGCCGAGCAGCCGGCGACCGACCCGGATCAGCAGGATCACACTGACCACGCCGGCCACCACCGCCGCGATCCGCCACCCGAACGAGTCGAACCCGAACAGCTTGATCCCGATCCCGATCAGCCACTTACCGAGCGGCGGGTGTACGACGAACTTCGGCTCGTTCTTCTCCAGGTCCCACTCGCTGCCGTGCAGCAGCATGCTGTGACCTTCGTTGGCGTAATACACCTCGTCGAAGATGATCTCGTCCGGGTAGGCCAGGCTCACCAACCGCAGCACCGCCGCGATCAGCCCGATCAGGCCGGCCCAGACCCAGGAGCGGGTGCTGTCCGCGGGCAGCCGCGAGGCGAGCCGACGCCGCACCTCCCCGGGGACCGTCACCCGGGGTCCGGGGGTCTCGCCGGGTGCATCATCCACCGTCGTCGCAGTCGCGGCCACCCGCCGATCGTAGGCTGCCAGGCAAACCCCGAAGTCTGGAGGTACGGTGGCCGGTCGGTTGATCCTGCTGGGTGCGCCGCTGGGGAACTCCGCGGACGCCTCGCCCCGGTTCGCGGACGTCCTCGGCAGCGCGGATGTCGTCGCGGCCGAGGACACCCGGCGGCTGCACCGGCTCGCCGCCGATCTCGGGGTGGCGCTGCCCGGGAGGCTGGTGTCGTACTTCGAGGGCAACGAGGTGCGGCGTACCCCGGAGCTGGTTGCCGCGCTGCGCGACGGCGCCACTGTCGCGGTGGTCACCGACGGCGGCATGCCGAGCGTCTCCGACCCGGGGTTCCGCCTGGTCAAAGCCTCCATCGAGGCCGGTGTCGAGATCTCCGTCGCCCCCGGGCCGAGCGCGGTGACCACGGCGCTCGCGGTCTCCGGGCTGCCCTGCGACCGGTTCTGCTTCGAAGGCTTCCTGCCCCGGCGCGGCGGCGACCGGCGCCGCCGGATCGCCGACCTGGCCGCCGAGCCCCGCACCATGGTGTTCTTCGAAGCCCCGCACCGGGTCGCCGCGACCCTGGCCGACCTGGCCGCCGGGTTCGGGCCGGAGCGCCCCGCCGCGCTGTGCCGGGAACTGACGAAAACCTTCGAGGAGGTACGCCGCGGCAGCCTCGCGGAACTGGTGTCCGGCGTCGATGCCGACCCGCCGCGCGGGGAGATCACCCTCGTGGTCGAGGGCGCCTCCGCGGCCCCGGTGCAGCGCTCGGCGGCGGACCTGGCCGCCGAGGTGGCCGCCCGGGAATCGGCCGGCACCCCCCGTAAGGAGGCGATCAGCGCGGTGGCGAAGTCGGCCGGCGTACCGAAGCGCGAGGTGTACGACGCCGTGGTCGCCGCGAAGCCCACGTGACCGCCGTGGCCCACGTGACCGCCGTGACCGGCATGACCGGCATGACCGCCGTGACCGGCGTCCCAGGATCTTGGACGCCTGTGGTACCCCCGGCGACCCGGAACGTCCAAGATCCACGAGTTGAGGCGGGTCAGTGGGTCAGCGCCAGCGACACTCCGGCGAGCAGCAGGGGCGCGAGCAGGCTGCACGCAACGGCTCCGGCGCGTGCCGCCTTCCGGAACCGCCAGGCACCCGTCGCCGCTGCGATCCCGAATCCGATCACCAGCAGCAGCCCGAGTCCGACGAGCCACCGCACGTGCAGGCCGGCGGCGTCACCCACGTACGCGATCCGCCCCTGTCCGGAGACCATCCGCGCCGGCATCGTGGTGCCCACCGTACGGTCGGCGGTCGCCGCGCCGCTCACGGTGGCGACCTCGACGGCGTACTCGCCGTCGGTGGTGTGGAACCTGCCGACGCAGCGGGTGCCGAGATCCCCCTGCCCGGTGCAGTGGGTGACCCGCACCATCCCGGTGTCGGGATGCCCGACGGCCAGCCAGAACGGCTCCGCGCTCACCCAGGACACGAACGTCGCCAGCAGCGCGAGGCACACCAGCAACGACAGTCCCACACCAGGTTGGCGCTTCTGGAGCGGCCGAGGACGTGGCCGGCGACGAAGCAGGTC
>JBOGDK010000018.1:0-26948 GCA_050701795.1 Micromonosporaceae bacterium | reverse complement strand
GGCCGCAAGCTGGCGCAACTGCCGGTCGACCCGCGGCTGGGCAGGATGGTGCTGGAGGCCGACGGGAACAACTGCGTCAGCGACGTCCTGGTGATCGTGGCGGGATTGTCCATCCAGGACCCCCGGGAACGCCCCGCCGACGCCCAGCAGCACGCCGACCAGTTGCACGCCCGGTTCGCCGACAAGGAATCGGACTTCATGGCGTACCTCAACCTGTGGCGCTACCTGCGCGAACAGCAACAGGCGCGCTCGTCCAACCAGTTCCGGAAGCTGTGCCGCTCCGAGTTCCTGCATTACCTGCGGATCCGGGAGTGGCAGGACGTGCACAGCCAGCTCGGCCACGTCGCGAAGAGCCTCGGGCTCAGCCTGAACGACGAACCGGCACCGCCGGACCGGGTCCACACCGCGTTGCTGTCCGGCCTGCTGTCCCACCTCGGACTGAAGGACACCGCGAAACGGGAGTACGTCGGTGCCCGCAACGCCCGGTTCGCCATCTTCCCCGGGTCCGCGCTGTTCAAGAAGCAACCCCAGTGGGTGATGTCCGCCGAACTGGTGGAGACCTCCCGACTGTGGGCCCGGGTGAACGCGAAGATCGAGCCGGGGTGGGTCGAGCCGCTCGCCGGGCACCTGGTGAAACGTACGTACAGCGAGCCGCACTGGGAGAAGAAGCAGGGCGCCGTGATGGGGTACGAGAAGGTCACCCTGTACGGCGTACCGATCGTCGCCCAGCGCAAGGTCAACTACGGCCGGGTCGACCCGCCGCTGGCACGGGAACTGTTCATCCGGCACGCCCTGGTGGAAGGCGACTGGGAGACCCGGCACGCGTTCTTCGACCACAACCGGGGCCTGCTGGACGACGTCGAGGAGCTGGAACACCGGGCCCGGCGCCGGGACATCCTGGTCGACGACGAGACCTTGTTCCAGTTCTATGACCGCCACATCCCGGCCGACGTGGTCTCCGCACGCCACTTCGACAGCTGGTGGAAGCGCACCCGCGCAGAACAGCCGGAGTTGCTGCATTTCGACCCGTCGATGCTGGTCAACGAGGGTGTCGTGGGCGTCAGCCAGGACGACTACCCGGACGTCTGGGAGATCGACGGGCTGAGGCTGCGGCTGACGTACCAGTTCGAGCCGGGTGCCGACGCCGACGGGGTGACCGTACACATCCCGCTGCCGCTGCTGGGGCGGGTCGAGCCGGAGCCGTTCGACTGGCAGGTGCCGGGGCTGCGCCAGGAGCTGCTGACCGCGTTGCTGCGGTCCCTGCCGAAACCGCTCCGGCGCAACTTCGTACCGGTCCCGGACCACGCCACCGATGTCCTGGAAGGACTCACCGGACCGGATGACGGCCCGCTGCTGCCCGCCGTGGAACACGAACTCGCCGACATCACCGGGATCACTGTGCCACGCGGCGCCTGGCAGCCCGACCAGGTGCCGCCGCACCTGCGGATCGCCTTCCGGGTGGTGGACGAGAAAGGCGAGCGGGTCGCCGAAGGCAAGGACCTGAACGCCTTGAAGGCGTCGTTGCGGCCGAAGGTGCGGGACACCGTGTCGAAGGCGGCCGCCGCGGTTGAGCGCACCGGGCTGGCCACCTGGTCGATCGGTGCGCTGCCCCGCACCGTCGAGCAGGTCCGTGCCGGCCACCGGGTCACCGCGTACCCGGCCCTGGCCGACGAGGGCGACACCGTCGCGGTACGGGTCTTCGAATCCGATACCGAGCAGCGGTACGAGATGCGCCTGGGCACCCGCCGGCTGCTGATGCTGAATCTGCCGTCCCCGGTGACGTACACCCAGGGGCGGCTGTCCAACCGGCAGAAGTTGGGCTTGGCGCGAGGCCCGTACCGCAACGTCGTGGCGTTGCTGGACGACTGCGCGGCGGCCGCCATCGACGACCTGGTGGACCGCTGTGGCGGCCCGGCCTGGGACGAGGCGGGGTTCCAGCAACTCCGCGACGCGGTACGGCCTCACCTGGTCGACACGGTGATGGAGATCGTGACCACCGTCGAGGAGATCCTCACCACCGGGTACGCCGTCGAGTCCCGGCTGTCGTCGGCGGACCCGGCCACCGCGCCGGCGCTGTCGGACATCCGTACCCAACTCCAAGGGTTGATCTACCCGGGTTTCGTGTCCGACGTCGGCGCGGAACGGCTGCCTGACCTGGTGCGATACCTGAAGGCCGCGGGCGTACGCCTGGACAAGCTGCCCGGCAGCATCCCCCGGGACCGCCAGTTGATGCAGCAGGTGCACGACGTCATCGAGGCGTACGCCGAGCTGGTCGACGAGCTCGGCCCGAACCGGCAGGACGTGTCCGAGGTGCGCTGGATGATCGAGGAGTTCCGGGTCAGCCTATACGCCCAGCACCTCGGTACGGCGCACCCGGTCTCGGCGAAGCGGATCTACCGCGCCGTGGACCAGCTGCTGCCGTAGCGGCTGGCTACGGCGCCCCGCGGGTTAGCGTTCCCGGACACGGGCGGAGGCGGCAACGCTTCCTCGCGCCTTCCTGACCCGCCACCTGAGCCGCCCGCCGACCGGCCGGGGCCAGTGAACGCACCCTCTGATGTGGAGGACCACGAAGCGCCTGGGCGGCACCGCGCTGGCGGACATGCATGTGGCGGTCCCGGAAGGCACCATGTCGGCCGCATCCTTCTGAGACCTTCCGGGCGGCGTGTTGCCGGACACCGGGATCGCCACGGTGAACGTCAGTCCCGATGGCCATACCCGCACATACTTCCTCGACGTGCGAACCGGGAAGCCTCTGGGGAAACCCGTCATGCACCATAACGACGACAGGAACCGTCGCAGGGACCACGTCACCCCGATCAGCGAGGACCTGTATGTCCGGACCGAGGTCGGGAAGGGGCGGTGTGCCGCCGAGCTGAGCGCTCACCAGATCCGTACCCACCGGAAGCTCTGGGGACTCACCCCCGCAGCGCTGGGCGAGGACGAGAGCAGCTGCGAGTTCGACTGGCACGTATCCGTGCCGGACGGCGATCGCTTGCTGGTGCGTACCCCGCAGCGCACCCCGATCCTGCTCGAAGCCGCGACCGGGAAGTTTACCTGGGCCGGCGAACGGAAAGCGGCCGTCGTCGGCGTCACCGAGGGCGTGGTGGTCGCTGGCAACCTGGCTACGTCCGGACCCACCAAGCCGGCGTTTACGGCGCTGGCCACCAACGAACCGGTGCCGACGTCGGAAGCTGCCCTGGCCGCCGCGGAGCACACCGCAGTGTGGGACGTGAAATTGGGCAGGAAGGTCGACACCGTCGAGGCAGCCCACGGTGTCATCGCCTATCCCGCCCCGGTAACTGGGGACGCTCTCGCCCTCTACGACCTGCGCACCCGCAAGAAGCGGGTCTGCGCGGGCGCGAACCTTCTGATGGAGCTCGGGGAGGGCTGGCTGCTCGCGCGGCACCAGCGCGAGCTGCGCCTGTTCACGCTCTGACCCGGCCCCCTTGCTGCCCCGGCTTCCGCCGTCACGGTGCCGGCGCGACGGCAATGTGGCTCCGGGGGCCAATGTTGGCGCCTTCAGCCATCACATCGGCGAGCATGGTGTGGCGGCCACGGATCCGGGACAGCTCGTCAGGGTCGAGATCAGCAACCACGACAGCCTCCCCTTCGGCACCGGCCTTCCCCACCGCCTGGCCCTGCGGGTCATACACAGCAGAGCCCCCGGAGAGCTGCCAGGGCGCCACTCCGCCGTACGAGTTCGCGAACACCACGTAGTACGTGTTGTCCAGGGCGCGTGCCGGGTAGTAGAGGTCGCGTCGCGGATGCGAGCCGATCACGTACCCGCTGGGGCAGAGGTAACCGTGTGCCCCGTCCAGCGCGGCCGCTCGGGCGTGTTCCGGGAAGCAACCGTCGTAGCAGATCCCGAGCCCGAGACGCCAGCCGTCGACCTCGATGCTGCAACCGTGGTCGCCGGGCGAGAACAGCTCCTTCTCGTGGTTGCCGCACAGGTGCTGCTTGTCGTACACCGCATGGACGGTGCCAGACGGGCTGGCGAGCAACGCCGAGCAGCGGCGGGCACCGTCGGGTCGCGCGACCGCGGCTCCGATCAGCGCCACTGAGCCGGTGTCCTGTACGGCCTCCCGGATCGGGTCCAGCCGGAGGTCGGCCACCAGGTCGTCATCGTTGGCCGGTACGTCGCATCGAGCCGGATTCGCCGTCAGTGCCGGTGGGTCGTACGCGGGTAGGAAGAGCTCCGGAAACACGGCGAGCCGTACGCCCGCGTCCGCCGCCTCGCGAATCAGTCTGGCGACCGTCACGGCGTTGTGCGCGACTTCGCCAGGGACCGCCTCCGCCTGGATCGCGGCCACCTTGAGGGGTCTGTCGGGAGCCTGAGTCACCCGCCCATCTTGCCAGCCGCCACCGCGTATCCGATGGCCCGACCGGGGGTGTCCGCGACGTACGACGCACGCACCCCTCCAGCGGCCACGGCCGGCCGTGGTCGAGCGACAGTGGTCAACCCACGACGGGCTCGTATGGCAAGCCGTACGTACGGATTGCAGAAGCAGGCGCCCCCTGACACGATCAACTGGTGCCACGGGTGAGCCAGGACCAGCTTGACGCTCGGCGCCGGGAGATTCTCGCCGGCGCGCGGACGTGTTTCGCCCGCCACGGGTACGAAGGCGCCACGGTACGCCGTCTCGAGGAAGAGACCGGGCTGTCCCGCGGTGCGATCTTCCACCACTTCCGCGACAAGGAGTCATTGTTCCTCGCCGTCGCCGAGGACGACGCCGCCGCCATGGTGGACACGGTCGCCCGCGACGGTCTGGTACAGGTGATGCGGGATCTGGTCGCGGATTCGACATCACCCGAGGTGGGAGGCTGGCTCGGCACCCAGCTGGAAGTGTCCCGCCGGTTGCGTACCGACCCGGACTTCACCAAGCGCTGGGCACAGCGTTCCGAGGCGATTGCCGCCGCGACCCGGGAGCGGCTGGAACGGCAACGCGAAGCTGGAGCGCTGCGTGAAGACGTACCGGTGGCGGTGCTGCAGCAGTTTCTCGAGCTGGCTCACGACGGCCTGGTGATGCTCCTGGCCACCGGCCGCGACACCGAGGACCTCAATCCGGTGCTGGATCTGATCGAGGCCGCGGTACGCCGCTGACCGCCAGCGCCGCTGGCCCCCGAGCACCGCTCTCCACCAATGTCCCCGTCGGGGGGTACCGCCGACTTGCCAACATAGTCGACACTGACTAGTCGATAGCGTATAGTCGCTATCGACTAGGTGGTGGGCGTATGGCGAAACGGCGCGAGGTCAACAATCCGCTGGCGTTGGCGGTGCTGGCGTTCCTGCGAGAACGTCCGATGCATCCGTACGAGCTGGGCCGACTGCTCAAGGAGCGCGGCAACGACCGCAACATCAAGTTCAACCACAGCTCGCTCTACATGGTGGTCGACCAACTGCTCCGGGCCGGTTTCATCCAGGCGCAGGAGACGGTGCGGGACACCCCGCGCCCGGAGCGGACCGTGTATGCGCTCACTGATGCCGGTACCGACGAGATGCACGACTGGATGCGCGACCTGGTGTCGGTCCCCCGTGAGGAGTACCCGCACTTCGGGGTCGCACTCTCACTGCTCGGCGTGCTGGCCCCCACGCAGGCGGCTGACCTGCTGGCCGTACGCCAGGCGACCCTCCACGAACAGGTCGATGAGGTCAGGTCACTGATCCGTACGGCGCTCGACGGCGGCCTGCACCCGATCTTCCTGGTCGAGGAGGAGTACCGACGTGCCCTGCTGGAGGCCGAACTGGGCTTCGTCAACAACCTCCTGACGTCGATCAAAGACCCCGAGTACGTACGACCCTGGCGCGAATTCCACGAGGAGAAGCCATGACATCAGTACGCACCGCGCTGGTGATCGGCGGCGGAATCGCCGGCCCGGCGACCGCGATGGCCCTGAAGAAGGCCGGCATCGACGCCACCGTGTACGAGGCGTACGACAGTACGGCCGACGGACTCGGCGGCGCCCTGTCGATCGCCCCGAACGGGCTGGCCGCCCTGGAGATCATCGGCGCCGCACAACGGGTACGTGACGCCGGTGTCCGGACCGATCGGATGGTGATCCAGAGCCACACGGGGCGGCGGCTCGCCACCTTCTCCACGCTCCCCGGAGTGCCGACCACGTACACGGTCAACCGGAGTGATCTCTACCGGGCGTTGCTCGACGAGGCGAAGCGGCAGGACGTACTGGTGGTGCCCGGCAAGACGCTGGTCGATCTCGCACAGACCACCGACGACGTCACCGCCCACTTCGCCGACGGCGGCACCGCGACCGGAGACATCATGGTGGGCGCGGACGGGATCCGCTCCACGGTCCGCGGCCTGATCGACCCCGCGGCGCCGCAACCGCGGTACGTGAGGCTGCTCGGGATGGGCGGCTGGGTCCGGGCAGCCGACCTGACCAGTACGGGCGGCGCGATGCACTTCGTATTCGGGAAGCGGGCGTTCTTCGGATACCAGGTGCTCGATGACGGCCTCGCGGGGTGGTTCGCCAACCTGCCCCACGCCGAGCCGATGTCCGGCGCGCAGGCCCGCGCCGTACCGGCCGCGGAGTGGCTGGACCGGATGCGTCAGTTGTTTGCCGACGACAACAGCCCGGCGCTACGGATCCTCGACCACATGGACCCCGCCGAACTCGTGAACGTGGGCGGCATGGAAGACCTGCCGAGCGTACCGACCTGGCACCGGGGCCGGACGGTGCTCGTCGGGGACGCCGCCCACGCCACCTCCCCCAGCTCGGGTCAAGGCGCGTCGATGGCGATCGAGAGCGGGATCCAGCTCGCCAGGAGCCTGCGGGACATGACCACGGTCGACGCGGCGTTCACCAGCTACGAGCGGCTCCGGCGTACCCGGGTGGAGCGGGTGATCGCCGCGGGCGCCCGGGTGAACAACGACAAGGCCGCGGGCCCGGTGGGCCGGGTGATCCGGGACCTGATGGTCCCGCTGGCGATCCGTACGTTCTACAACGCCGAGAAGGCATTCGGGTGGCAGCACCGCTACCGGATCGACTGGGACGCACCGGTCGCCGCTGAGTCGGCGGCACCACAACCCGCGTGAGGCCGCAGATCCGGCCGGCGGTCGCCCCGGAGCAGCCTCCAGGGCGGGTCAGCCAGTGGTGGTCAGTTTCGGCGCATCGGTACGCGGCGAGTCCGCGAACTGGGTGCGGTAGAGCTCGGCGTACAAGCCGCCTGCCGTGATGAGCTCGTCGTGGCGGCCCCGCTCCACGATCCGGCCGTCGTCGAGCACCAGGATCTCGTCGGCGTCCCGGACGGTGGAGAGCCGGTGTGCGATCACCAGGGCGGTACGCCCGGACAACGCCTCACCCAGGGCCCGTTGCACCGCCGCCTCCGATTCCGAGTCGAGGTGCGCTGTCGCCTCGTCCAGGATCACGACGCTGGGCGCCTTCAGCAGCAACCTCGCGATCGCGATCCGCTGCTTCTCGCCGCCCGAGAACCGGTAGCCCCGCTCCCCCACCACGGTGTCCAACCCGTCCGGCAGGGACCGCACCAACCGTCCGAGCTGGGCACGCTCCAGCGCCGTCCACAGCTGCTCGTCAGTGGCGTCGGTACGCGCGTACCCCAGGTTGGCCCGCAACGAGTCGTGGAACAGGTGGGCATCCTGGGTGACCACGCCGATAGCGGCCCGCAACGACTCCGCCCTCAGGTCGCGTACGTCGACTCCGTTGACGAGAACCGCTCCGTCGGTGACGTCGTAGATCCGGGGCACCAGCATCGACGTCGTGCTCTTGCCGGCGCCGGACGGACCGACCAGGGCGACCAACCGGCCCGGCTCCACAGTGAACGACACGCCTTTGAGGACCGGCTCGTTCGTGGTGCGTTCCAGCACCGCCACGTCCTCCAGAGAGGCAAGCGACACCTCGGTCGCGGCCGGATACCGGAACCCGACCTCGCGGAACTCCACCCGCCCAGGGCCAGCGGGAAGGTCGACCGCGTCGGGTCCGTCGACCACGCTCGGCTTCAGATCCAGCACCTCGAACACCCGGTCGAAGCTGACCAGGGCGCTCATCACGTCCACATTGACGTTGGACAGCGCGGTGAGCGGCCCGTACAGCCGGGTGAGCAGCAGCGCCAGGGTGACCACCGACCCGGCACTGACCGCGCCGGAGAGCGCCAGCCAGCCGCCCAGCCCGTACGTCAACGCCTGGGCGAGGGTGGCGACCAGGGTGAGCGCGACGAAGAACGCACTGGAGTACAGCGCCGAGAGCACACCGATGTCACGCACCCGCCGGGCGCGTTCAGCGAACTCATCGGTCTCGTCGGCGTGGCGGCCGAACAGCTTCACCAGAAGCGCTCCCCCGGCGCCGAACCGCTCAGTCATCTGGGTGTTCATCGTCGCGTCGAGCTGATAGCTCTCCCGGGTGATCTCGGCGAGCTTCCGGCCGACGCGTCGGGCCGGGATGATGAACACCGGCAACAGGGCCAGCGACAACAGCGTGATCTGCCAGGACAGCGCGAACATCACCCCCGCCGTCAGGACGAGCGCGATCACGTTGCTGACCACCCCGGACAACGTCGAGGTGAACGCCCGCTGCGCTCCGATCACGTCGTTGTTGAGCCGGCTCACCAGCGCACCGGTCTGGGTGCGGGTGAAGAACTGCAACGGCATCCGCTGTACGTGGTCGAAGACCTCTCGCCGCAGATCGAGGATCACGCCCTCACCGATCCGGGCCGAGAACAGCCGCTGCACCAGCCCGAACCCTGCGTCGAGCACCGCGAGCCCCGCGATCAGCAGCGCGATGGTGACCACGACGCCGCGGTCGGCGCTGTCGGTGATCGCGTTGATCACCCGGCCGGCGAGCACGGGGGTGGCTACCCCGGCCGCCGCCGAGAGCATCACGAGCACCAGGAAGACCGAAATATCCCGCTTGTACGGCTTCGCGAAGGTGAGGATCCGGCGCACAGTGTCGCGGTTGATCTTGCGTTCCTTGACAGCGTCCTCGTTGCGCATCGCGCGGAGGAACCCCCAACCGGGGCCCATCATTCCGCCCATGGGTCCGGTCATCGGCCACCTCCACTCATCCTCGAAGTCTGCATCACACCTGCGACAACTTCCGGCGGAGGGCGATTAGTTCCCGGTTACTCGCCGAGGTCGGCCAGATCACGAATCCTTCGGGCCTGCGCCGCTCGTTCAGCGGCCTCCTGTTCGGGGTACGAGTGCCCGGCAGCGACACCGATCAGCGCCTTGATCTCCGATACCGCCCCGTGCGGGGCGGCGACCAGGGCAGACGCCAGGTCAGCCACCGTGGAGTCCAAGGCGTCCCGGGACACCACCAGGGACGCCAGACCGGTCCGGTACGCCTCGTCAGCCTCCACCCGGCGGGCGGTCAGGCACAGCTCCAGGGCGCGAGCGTACCCGACCAGCTCGACAAGCCGCTTGGTGCCACCCAGATCGGGCACCAGGCCGAGCCGGATCTCCGCCATCGAGAACTTCACATCGTCGGCCACCACTCTCAGGTCGCACGCCAGCGCGAGCTGGAACCCCGCCCCGACGGCGTGGCCCTGTACCGCGGCCACCGACACCACGTCGGGGCGCCGTAGCCAGCCGAACCCCTCCTGGTACGACGCGATGAGCCGCTCCAGCTCCTCGCCCGGCAGCTTCGCCATCTCGGGGAACGACATACCGCCGTCGAGGGGCTGACCAGTCAGCGCGGACTTGTCGAGCCCAGCGGAGAATGCCCGGCCCTCACCGCGTACCACCACCACGCGGACGTCTCCCGGCAGCTCCCGGCCGATCTCCCGGAGCCGGAGCCACAACGCGGGGGTCTGGGGGTTGAGGGTTTCCGGGTTGCACAGTGTCACGGTGGCGACCGGACCGTCCCGGTCGAGTCGAACCCCGGGCGAGGCCGCCTGTGACGCTGCGGCCGGGGCCGTCACGTCAGGCTCGCGACCAGGCACCGTCGTCCCTCGATTCCGTACTCGCGGGACTCAGCGCTCTCGCCGGTCCGGCCACCACACCCCAGCCCGACGGCCGACCGGTGACGGCCAGCGGCTGGACGGTCAGTGACCGGGCCGGGATCGGCCACCGGCCCGAGATTGTCAGGAGCCCTTACGACGCCGGGCGCCGCCACGCTGCCGCAACTGCACACCCGACTCGGTGAGGACGCGGTGCACGAAGCCGTACGAGCGGCCGGTCGACGATGCGAGTGCCCGGATGCTCTCGCCCTGGGTGTACCGCTTCACCAGATCACTGGCGAGTGTGGCGCGCTCCGCGCCGACGATCCGGCGACCCTTCGGGGCGGAGGTGGTGGTGCCGGTGGCTGCCATGTTGTATCCCTCACGTCAGGAGAAGTGAGCGTACGACGGTCCCATCCATTAGACCGCCACGAACGATCATGCGCCAGTCGGTCACCGGAAGACAACTGATCGCACCGACCATGTCGGCAAACCGACCCGTGATACCGGTGAGTACGGGGACCCAACGGCGCCGCGTAAGGCCCCACCACACCTGCGGAGGCAACCCACCCGTGGCGGCTCCGATACGGTGATGCGCCGTGGACAGCGAAGACGAACCGGTGCGAACCCAGCGTCGCGACCTCGCGGTCTGGCTGCTCCTCGGCGCGGTCGGACTGACCGTCACTGCGGTGGCGGTGTTCGCCGACGCCCGTCTCGGCACTGCGAGCCCCCCGTTCCTCGGCCGGTACCAGATGCGGGTCTCCCCCGCGCTCCTACTCGCCGGGCTCGTGGCCGGAGCCGTCCTCGCACTCGGCCTGCGGGGCACGTTCGACCTGATGCCGTGGCCGCGCCTGATCGCCGTCAGCTACCTGGCCAGCCTGGCCTGGACCGTCAGCCTGGCCCTGACCGGTGGGTTGGCCGGGATCACCGGACCACTCACCGACCCCGACGGCGCCGCCACGGACATCGGCGACATCGGCGACGACCCGTACGGCTGGCTGCGCGGATTCACCGGGTCCGGTCAATCGCACAGCCCACACACCCGGGGCCACCCGCCCGGCCCGGTGCTGCTGTTGTGGACGATGCACCGGATCGGAGTCACCGACGACCTGGCACTCGGCCTGCTACTGACCGCGGGCGGAGTGCTGACCGTACCGCTGGTGCTGACCGCGGTACGCAACGCGTGCGGTGAGCTGAACGCCCGCCGGTACCTGCCGGTGGTGGTGCTGGCCCCGTACGCGCTGTGGGCCGTACACCCGGACTCACTGGTCGCCACGCTCGGGGCGGCGATGATCGTCGTGGGTGCCTGGGCGACCCGGAAGCGGGGTTGGCGGGCCGCGGTCGGGGGGCTCGGTAGCGGGGTGCTGCTCGGCCTCGCGGCGATGTTCGGGTACGCCGCGGCCTGGCTCGGGCTCTCGGTGATCTGTCTGTACTTCGCCCGCCGCCGCCCGTTGCTCAACATGCTGACCGGCGTGGGAGTCCTGGTACCGGTGCTGATCGCCGAGGCGCTCGGGTTCAGCTGGGTGGACGGGATGATCGCGGCCTACGCCGACTACGCCGAGCGGGTGGAACCGTACCGGTCGGGGTGGTGGTGGGCGGCGCTGAGCCTGGTCGCCCTGCTGTGGGTCACCGGGCCGGTCCTGGTGGCCAGCCTCCGCAAGGTGCGGAACACCCCCGCCTGGCCGTTTCTGGTGGGCGCGGGGGCGGCCGTGGTTTTTTCGCTGTCGGCCGGGTTCGCTCGCGGGGGCATCGAACACGCGTGGCTGGCGTTCTTCCCGTGGCTGACCGTGGCGGCGGTCGCGCCGTCCCGGCAGGGCGGGCCGCAGGTGCCGGCCCCGCTGCTGCTCACCGCCGCCGGTGCGGCGGTCGCGCTGCTGCTCGCGGCCGTGATCAAGGCTTCGTGACGCCTCGGGTGCTCACGCGAGTTCCACCAGCTCCAGCAGGTCGTCGCTCCAGGCATCCTCGACACCGTCCGGCAGCAGGATCGCCCGGTCCGGCCGTAGCGCCGTCACCGCTCCCGGATCGTGGGTGACCAGCACGATCGCGCCCGGGTAGTGCGCGATCGCGTCCAGCACCTGCTCCCGGCTCACCGGGTCCAGGTTGTTGGTCGGCTCGTCGAGCAGCAGCACGTTCGCCCCGGAGCACACCAGGCTGGCCAACGCGAGCCTGGTCTTCTCGCCGCCGGAGAGCACCCCGGCCGGCTTGGCGACGTCGTCGCCGCTGAACAGGAACGCCCCCAGGATCTTCCGCAGCTCGGTATCGGTGTACGCCGCCCCGCTGGCGGTACGCATGTTCTCCAGCACCGTACGGTCGATGTCCAGGGTCTCGTGCTCCTGCGCGTAGTAGCCGAGCCGCAGGCCGTGCCCCGCAACCACCTCACCGGTGTCCGGTGACTCCTTACCGGAGAGCACGCGCAGCAGCGTGGTCTTGCCCGCGCCGTTGAGCCCCAGGATCGCCACCCGGCTGCCCTTGTCCACCGCGACGTCCACCCCGGAGAACACCTCCAGGGAGCCGTACGACTTGGACAGCCCGGACGCGGTCAGCGGTGTCTTGCCGCACGAGACCGGAGTCGGGAACCGTACCTTCGCCACCTTGTCGCCGGCCCGCTCGTTCTCCAGCCCGGACAGCAGCTTCTCAGCGCGCTTGGCCATATTCTGCGCCGCGACCGCCTTGGTCGCCTTCGCCCGCATCTTGTCCGCCTGCGCCATCAGGGCGCCGGCCTTGCGTTCAGCGTTCGCGCGTTCCCGGCGGCGGCGGCGTTCGTCGGTCTCCCGCTGCTGCAGGTAGGTCTTCCAGCCCACGTTGTAGAAGTCGACGACGGAACGGTTGGCGTCGAGATACCAGACCTTGTTCACCACCGCGTCGAGCAGCTCCACGTCGTGGCTGATCACGATCAGGCCACCCTTGTGGCCGGCCAGGAAGCTGCGCAGCCAGCCGATCGAGTCGGCGTCGAGGTGGTTGGTGGGCTCGTCCAGCAGCAGGGTGCCGCCGGAGCCGTCCGTCGACGCGTCGCTGAACAGGATCCGCGCCAGCTCCACCCGCCGCCGCTGACCGCCCGACAGGGTGCCGAGTTGCTGCTTGAGCACCCGGTCCGGCAACCCAAGGTTGGCGCAGATCCGGGCGGCCTCGGCCTCGGCGGCGTACCCTCCGAGCGCGGCGAACTGGTCTTCGAGGGTGCCGTAGCGGCGTACCAGGCGATCCCGTTCGGTGTCCTCAGCGGTCTCCGCGAGCGCCGCCGAGAGCTTGCCCAACTCCTCCAGCAGGGTGTCCAGACCGCGGGCGGACAACACCCGGTCCCGGGCGGTGACGTGCAGGTCCCCGGTACGCGGATCCTGCGGCAGGTATCCGACCGGCCCGCGCCCGTCCACCCTCCCGGCGTACGGCAGGGACTCCCCGGCAAGCACCTTCAAACTGGTGGTCTTACCAGCGCCGTTACGGCCCACGAGACCGATCCGGTCGCCGGGCTGCACCCGTAGCGTGGTCTCGGACAGCAGGGTACGGGCGCCGACGCGCAGTTCCAGGCCAGTGGCGGTGATCATCGGGGTACGGCTCGCTCTCGGGGTCGACGGGACTGAACCTGCGCCCTCAGGGCGCGCGAAACCGCCAGCCCGGGGACGGGCTAGCGGAGCGGAATTCAGTCACTGCAAGCCAACACGGTGACGAGTGTACCGGCGGACGGCAGTCCCGAACCGCCGGTGAGACGCGTACCTCATCGCAACCCGGACGGGTCGCCGGTTCCGGAGTGAGCGACGACGGTGCCGGAAGCGTGGGATGTCACGCTTCCGGCACCGTCGTGGTACGCGCGTCAGCCGCCAGACCCAGGCGCCGGCCGCTGGTGCGCGTCGATCACGGTGTGTTGTTGGCGAGCGCGAGCAGTCGCGACTCGTCCCCGTTGAAGACGTTGCGATCCACGTTGCCGGAGACACCGGGCACCGAACCGGTGCTGGTGTACTGCCAGAACGTGTAGAAGCCCCAACCCGCGGGCAGGTTCGGCGAGTCCACGCCGTAGTGCGCCACCCACAGCGGGTTGCTGTTGGCGAACGCCGTGGAACTGCCGGTGCACTGGTTCCACCACGAGGCGGCGGTGTAGATGATGGCGTCCCGGCCAGTGCGGGCCTTGTACCGGGCGCCGAAGTCGGCGATCCAGTTGACCATGTCGCCGGCGGACTTCCCGTAGCAGGTGGAGCCGTACGGGTTCCACTCGATGTCGAGCACCCCGGGCAGAGTCTGGTTGTCAGCCGACCAACCGCCGCCGTGGTCGACGAAGTAGTCCGCCTGGGCGGCGCCACTGGAGCGGTCCGGGAGCGCGTAGTGGTACGCCCCGCGGATCATCCCGGCGTTGTACGAGCCGACGTACTGCTGACCGAAGTAGGGGTTCTGGTAGCCGGTGCCCTCAGTCGCCTTCACGAACGCGAACTTGATTCCAGCGCCCGCGACAGCGCCCCAGTCGACGTTCCCCTGGTGCGACGCGACGTCAATGCCTTCCGGGGTCGCGGCGGTCTCTGCCGCCCGCACCGTGGGGGCAACCGCCACCGCCAGTGCCGTGGCCACAGCGAGGACCACCCCGATCAGCGCGCGACGACCTCTCCTGGATCGCCACAGTGCCGCCGTCCGGGCTGTGACTGCCTGCATTGGCGCCTCCCTACTCTGGTCCCATCGGTGTGCGTCTATCTGCTCAGAGCGCGTTGGTTTTCGCAACAAAATGGCGATTTGACGACAATTACCGACACTTAGCGCTCCCGCACGGTCGGCGCAGAGGCAGCGCGGTACCGCCCTCCAGCCCGATGGCTGGGGGACTCAGCTGGGTTCGACGATCCGGATGTGCAGTGCTCGCGCCAGCCCGATGGCGTCGGCCAGCACCGCCTGCCTCGGCTCCGGGACGGTGAGGAACCAGCCCGCCACCTTGCCGGCGAGCGGAGCGAGCCGCCGGTCAGCGAGCACGGCCTCGACCGCCTGGCGATCACCGCCCAGCACCACGGCGTACAGCATGTCGGACTCCGGCAGCAGCACCCGGGCCGCCTCGCCCGCGGCCGCCTCGGCCGACTGCCGTGCCTGGTTGTCCCGCCGCCGCGCGAACCGGTGCTGGGACCAACCCCCCGCGGCGGTACGACCCTGCACGTACCGGCGGTCGACCTTGCTCTTCACCAGCTTCGTACCGTCCGCGATGCCGACCGCGTACGCGCCGCGGCGGGCGAGGAGCAGGCCGATCCGACGGGCCGCTTCCGCCTCCGCGATCAGGCCCGCGCGGTCGACCGGAGCGCCGCCGAACGGAAGCTCGCACTCGGCGAGGACCCCGTCGGGGGCGGTGAACCGTAGGCCGCCGGACACCGGTTCGGCGACCGGCTGACCACCGTGCCGGGACGCGAAGTTGTCCAGCCAGCGGTGCAACCGCTCCGGTGGCACCTCGACGATCCGTCCGCCACCCGCCGCTGGTCGTGTCGCCATGGCGGCACGCTATCCGACTGGCATGCTGGCCGCCGTGAGCACGCCGTTGACGGACGCCGTCATGCAGCGTCTGCGGGAAGTGTACGTGGCCGCCGCGGACCCTGCTCGCGGCACCGAGATGCGCCGGTACATGCGGGACCAGTTCGACTTTCTCGGGATCCCGAGCCCGCGGCGCAGGGCGCTGTCCCGCGCGGCGCTCGCGGACCTCGATACGCCGGCTCCGGCGGACCTGCGGGGGATCTCCGCCGCCTGCTGGACGTTGCCGGAACGGGAGTACCAGTACTTCGCGGTCGACCTGCTGGTACGCCACGCCAAGCGGCTGCCGCACGACCTGCTGCCCGACATCGAGCACCTGATCACGGCCAGATCCTGGTGGGACACCGTGGACCCGCTGGCGACCCGGGTGGTCGGTGATCTGGTGAGGCGGCATCGTGACCTGGCGCCGGTGATGGACGGCTGGATCGGCGACGACAATGTCTGGCTGGCGCGTACCGCCCTGCTACATCAGCTGCATTACCGGGAGGCGACGGACTCCGTACGGCTGTTCCGGTACTGCCGTGCCCAGGCCGGACACCCGGACTTCTTCGTACGGAAGGCGATCGGCTGGGCGTTGCGGCAGTACGCCAGGACCGACCCCGGGGCGGTACGCCATTTCGTCCTCGACCACCGGGAGCAGCTCTCGCCGCTGTCGGTACGAGAGGCGACCAGGCACGTACCGAAAGTGTGAGTGAGGACTCACTCATTGCCTGAGTGAGAGCTCACTCATTAGCCTTGGTGTCATGACAGTCCCACCGCCGCCACGCCGCCGGGCGCCCGCGATGAGCACCGACGAACGGCGGGCCGCGATCGTCGAGATGACCATCCCACTCATCGCCGAGCACGGGATGAACGTCACCACCAGCCAGATCGCCAGAGCGGCAGGCATCGCCGAAGGCACCGTCTACCGTGTCTTCAGCGACAAGACCGAGCTGATCAACGCCTGCGTCAGCACGGTGGTGAGTCCCGACGAAGGCCTGCAACAGATCACGGACACGCCCCAGGACCTGGCACTGCCTGCCAAGCTCGCTCACGTCGCGCGCGCCATGTCCGAACGGATGCGCAAGATCGGCGCGGTGATGCACACCCTGATGGCGACCGGTTACCGACCGGGGGACAAGCCTCCACTGGATCGCGAAAAATGGATTAGCGACGCCGTCGCAGCCCTGGTAGACCTGATCGGCTCGGACGCCGACTCGCTGCGGCTGTCCCCCCGGCGTACCGCCTACATGTTCATCGGGCTGATCTTCAGCACCCAGTTCGCCGGCAGGGTGCACACCACCGCGTCCGAGGATGACCGGATCGGCGTCGACGAACTCGTCGACGTGTTCCTGCACGGCGTACTCACCAGAGATTCCGACCTCGGGGGGAAACCATGACCTCACTCATGATCGACGCCGTCGACGTCAGCAAGTCGTTCGGCGAAGTGGAAGCGCTGGCAGGGGTGAGTCTCCAGGTGCCGAAAGGCACGGTCACTGGATTGCTCGGGCACAACGGCGCGGGCAAGACCACCCTGGTCAACCTGCTCACCACGGTGCTGCCGCCGGACGCGGGACGCGCCACCGTCGCCGGCTTCGACGTCACCACCGACGGCCACCAGGTGCGGTCCCGGATCGGTCTCACGGGCCAGTTCGCCTCGGTCGACGAACAGCTCACCGGGGTACAGAACCTGGTACTGATCGCCCGGCTGCTCGGAGCCACCAAATCCCAGGCCATCGAACGGGCCGCCGAACTGCTCGACCTGTTCGACCTCGCCGACGCCGCCAACCGCAAAGTCGATACGTACTCCGGGGGTATGAAACGCCGACTCGACCTGTCCGCGAGCCTGGTCGGACACCCGGACGTGGTGTTCCTGGACGAACCCACCACCGGGCTCGACCCGACCAGCCGGCTCGGCATGTGGGAGATCGTCGAGAAGCTGGTCGACGATGGCACCACCGTGCTGCTCACCACGCAGTACCTGGAGGAAGCCGACCGGCTCGCCGACTCGATCACCGTGCTGTCGGCGGGCAAGGTGGTCGCCGCCGGCACCGCCGCCGAACTCAAAGCCAACATCGGGCAGCGTACGGTCGCGATCACGCTCACCGAGGGCTCCGATGTGCCAGCCGCTCTGGAATCCCTTCGCCGGGCTGGGTTCCACCCGATCCACGACGCCCCGCACCGGTCGCTGACCGTACCGGTCGACGCCGCGAACGCCCTGGCACCGGTGATACGCGCGCTCGACGACGCGAACGCCGAGGTGGCCGAACTCGCGCTGCACGAGCCGACCCTGGACGACGTCTACCTGACCCTCACCCACCAGGCCGCCGCCTGAGGCGACGATGCGACCTTCTCACCCGAAGAGGACTTCCCAGATGAGCACTGCGACCACCACCGCCGATACCCGCGTCCACCCGGTGGCCGCCGCCCGCGACTGGGGCGGCAGCACGTACCTGAGTCAGATCTCGGTGTTGACCGGCCGTTCCATGCAGGCGCTGAAGGACCGGCGGCTGCTGGTGATGAGCCTGCTGCAGCCGCTGATCATGCTGACCCTGTTCAGCCAGGTGTTCAAAGGCATGGCGTTCGCCCCGGGCTTTCCGAAGGGCGTCGACTACATCGACTACCTGATGCCGGCGATCCTGGTCACCACCGGCTCTCAGGCGGCGATGTGGGCCGGCGCCGGTCTCGCCAACGAGCTCAAGAACGGCGCCCTCGCCCGGTTCCGTACGCTGCCGATCAGCATGTACTCACTGTTGGTGGCGCGCAGCCTGTTCGACGCCGTACGCAACACCATCCAACTGTCGATCCTGCTGCTTGGCGCGCTGCTGTTGTTCGAATTCCGCCCCGCCGGCGGGGTGATCGGCACGCTCGCCTCGCTGCTGATCGCCCTGATCGTCGGCTGGGGCCTGTCCTGGCTGTTCATGGCCCTCGGGGTCTGGGTACGCAACCTGGAGGTGATGCAGATGATCGGCATGGTCGCCGTGTTCCCGCTGATGTTCGCCTCGAACGCGTTCGCGCCGGTCGAAAGCCTCCCCGGGTGGCTGCAGGCGATCGCCACCGTCAACCCGCTCAGCTACGCGATCGACGGCGCCCGGGGCCTCGCGCTCGGCGATCTCGACGTCACGCCGATCCTGTGGGCGGTCGTAACCAGCGCCATCATCGCCGGCGGCGGCGCCTTCGCCGCCGGTCGCGGCATCCGCAAGCCGTAACGCACGACGACTGCCGGTCCGAGGGCACCCCACGCCCTTGACCGACCTCCGAGAAACGGTGGCCCGGACACTGGACCCGGATCATGGGACACACCTCGGCGTGTCCCGTGATCCGGGTCCTCTGTCATGGCGTAGCCCGGTGGATCAGACGTTGAAGCCGAGGGCTCTCAACTGCTCCCGCCCGTCGTCGGTGATCTTGTCCGGGCCCCACGGCGGCATCCAGACCCAGTTGATCCGGAAGTCGGCGACGACCCCGCCGCCCGGGCCGGTGGTCAGCGCGGAGCGGGTCTGATCCTCGATCACGTCGGTGAGTGGACACGCGGCCGAGGTGAGGGTCATGTCGACGGTCGCGACGTTCTCGTCGTCGACGTGGATGCCGTACACCAGACCGAGGTCGACCACGTTGATCCCGAGCTCCGGGTCGACGACGTCCTTCATCGCCTCTTCGACGTCCTCGATCGGGGCCTTCGCCGCGGGGTCGCCTGTCGTCACGGCGGGGGCGTCTGTCGCCGCGGGGGCGTCTGTCGTGGTGGTATCAGTGGCGGTTTCCTCGCTCATTCGGCACCTCCTGTGTCGGACGCCGCGCGGGCGACCGCGTCCTTGAACGCCATCCACGGCAGCAGCGCGCACTTCACACGACCCGGGTACTTGGACACCCCGGCGAACGCCACCGCGTCGGCCAACAATTCCTCGTCCGGCTCGACCTGGCCACGACTGCCGATCATCTCGGTGTACGCGTCGTGCACCGTCATCGCCTCGCCGAGCGACTTGTCCCGGAGCAGTTCGTACAGCACGCTCGCGGCGGCCTGGCTGATGGAACAGCCCATCCCCTCGTACGACACGTCGGCGACCCGCTCATCCGCGAGGTGCACCCGGAGTGTGATCTCGTCCCCGCAGGTCGGGTTGACGTGGTGCACCTCAGCCTCGTACGGCTCCCGGAGGCCACGGCCCTGCGGTCGCTTGTAGTGGTCCAGGATGATCTCCTGGTACAACCCGTCGAGCTGCATCAGTCGAACACCTTCCGGACCTGTTCGAGGCCGCGTACCAACGCGTCCACCTCCTCGTCGGTGGTGTACAGGTAGAACGAGGCGCGGGTGGTCGCCGGCACCCCGAACCGTACGCAGGTGGGGCGGGCGCAGTGTTGGCCGACGCGTACCGCGACACCGCCAGCGTCGAGCACCTGTCCCACGTCGTGCGGGTGGATCCCGTCGAGTACGAACGAGATCGTGCCGCCGCGGTCGACCGGCTCCGGTGGGCCGATGATCCGCAGCCCGGGCACCGTCACCAGCGCGTCGAGGGCGTATCCCGTGAGCTGCTTCTCGTGCGCCTGGATCGCGTCCATGCCGATGCCCGAGAGATAGTCCACTGCGGCGCCGAGACCCACCGCCTGGGCGATCGGCGGGGTGCCGGCCTCGAACCGGTGCGGCGGCTCCGCGTACGTTGAGCCGGTCATGTCGACCCGTTCGATCATCTCGCCACCACCCAGGAACGGCGGCATCGCGGCCAGCAGCTCCCGGCGGCCCCAGAGCACCCCGATCCCGGTAGGGCCACACATCTTGTGCCCGGTGAAGCAGAGGAAGTCGACGTCGAGGTCGACGACGTCCACCGGCATGTGCGGTACGGCCTGGGAGGCGTCCAGCACCACCAGCGCACCCACCTGGTGTGCCCGTCGTACCAGGTCCGCCGTCGGGTTCACGGTGCCCAGGATGTTCGAGGTCAGCACCAGCGAGACGATCTTCGTACGTTCGTTGACCAGCTCGTCGAGCCGCGAGAAGTCGATCCGCCCGTCGTCGGTGACGGAGAACCAGCGCAGTGTGGCGCCGGTCCGCTGACACAACAGCTGCCACGGCACGATGTTCGAGTGGTGCTCCATCTCGGAGATCACCACCTCGTCGCCGGGGCCGAGCCGGAACCGCTCGTCCGTCGCCTGCGACGGGGCGCCCGACACAGCGCCGGCACCCAGCGTGGTGTTCGCGAACCCGTACGCCACCAGGTTGATCGCCTCGGAGGAATTCTTCGTGAACACCACCTCGTCGGTGCTGGTGGCGCCGATGAAGCCGGCGACCTTGCCGCGGGCGCCCTCGTACGCCGCGGTCGCCTCGGTACCGAGGGTGTGTACGGCACGCGCCACGTTCGCGTTGTGCCGGGCGTAGTGCTCCCGCAGCACGTCGAGTACCTGGTGCGGCTTCTGGGAGGTGTTGGCGCTGTCCAGGTACACCAACGGGTGCCCGTTGATCTCCCGGGAGAGGATCGGGAAGTCCTCGCGCAGCACGGCCACGTCGTAGGTGGAAACCTCCGGCACGGGTGTGGTCACCATGTGATCACCTCTCAGCCGCCCACCTTGGCAGGGCCGGCCCCGGCGACGTACCGCTCGTAACCGGTGTCTTCGAGCGCGTCGGCGAGCTCGCGCCCGCCCTGCTCGACGATCCGGCCGCCGACGAAGACGTGGACGAAGTCCGGCGCCACGTACCGCAGGATCCGGGTGTAGTGGGTGATCAGGAGCAGGCCGGTACGCCCGGTCTGCTTCACCCGGTTGATGCCCTCGCTGACCACCCGCAGCGCGTCGATGTCCAGCCCGGAGTCGGTCTCGTCGAGCACCGCCAGCTTCGGCTGCAGCAGCTCCAGCTGGACGATCTCGTGCCGCTTCTTCTCGCCGCCGGAGAAGCCCTCGTTGACGTTGCGTTCCGCGAACGCCGGGTCCATCCCGAGCTTCTCCATGGAGCCCCGCAGGTCCTTCACCCAGGTACGCAGCTTCGGCGGCTCGCCGTCGATCGCGGTCTTCGAGGTACGCAGGAAGTTCGCCACCGACACGCCGGGCACCTCGACCGGGTACTGCATCGCCAGGAACAGCCCCGCCCGGGCGCGTTCGTCGACCGTCATGGCGAGTACGTCCTCGCCGTCGAGGGTGACGCTGCCGGAGGTGACCTGGTACTTCGGGTGACCCGCGATCGAGTACGCCAAGGTCGACTTGCCGGAGCCGTTGGGACCCATGATGGCGTGGGTCTCGCCGGCCCGTACCGTCAGGTCGACCCCGGCGAGGATCGGCTTCAGCTCGTCGTCGCCGGTCTTCACCGACACGTGCAGGTCGCGAATCTCGAGAACGCTCATCGGGTCCTTAACTCCTGATCATCCATCTCAATATTTGCTCGGAAGACTTGGGCGCCCGGCCCCGCCGGGCGGTTCACTGCGGCTCGACACCGTTGGACGGGGTGAGGCAGACGTACACGTCACCGTCGCGTACCTCGACCGGGTACACCGGCACCGGCTCGGTGGCAGGCAGCCCGGTCGGCGCGCCGGACTTCATGTCGAATCGGGAGCCGTGCAGCCAGCACTCGATGGTGCGGTCCTCCACGTCGCCCTCGGACAACGGCACCTCGGCGTGGGAGCACACGTCGTGCACGGCGTAGAACTCGCCGTCCTCGCCGTGGACGATGGCCACCGCAAGGTCGTCGATCTCGGCGCGTACCGCACTGCCGGGCTCGACGTCCACGGCGGCGCACACCTTGACGTACTCCTTGACCTCGGTCATCAGGCTCCCGCCTCGGCCAGCCGCTCGTCGATCACCGTGGCGAGCCGGTCCATCAGCTCGGGCACCTTCACCTTGCCGAGCAGCTCGGCGAAGAAACCGCGTACCACCAGCTTGCGGGCCTCTTCGTACGGGATCCCCCGGGACCGCAGGTAGAACAGCTGCTCGTCGTCGAACCGGCCGGTAGCGCTGGCGTGCCCGGCTCCGGCGATCTCACCGGTTTCGATCTCCAGGTTGGGTACGGAGTCCGCCCGGCAGCCGTCGCTGAGCACCAGGTTGCGGTTGGACTCGTACGTGTCGATGCCCTCGGCGGCCTTGCGGATCAGTACGTCGCCGACCCACACCGAGTGGGCGCCCTTGCCCTGCAACGCACCCCGGTAGTCCACCCGGCTGCGGGTCCCCGGTGCGGTGTGGTCCACGAACAGCCGGTGCTCGACGTGCTGCGCGGCCGCGTCGCCCGCCCCGGGACCGTCCGCGCCGGCGCCCGCGTCCCCGG
This sequence comes from Micromonosporaceae bacterium, assembly GCA_050701795.1. Taxonomy (GTDB): domain Bacteria; phylum Actinomycetota; class Actinomycetes; order Mycobacteriales; family Micromonosporaceae; genus WHSM01. The sequence continues at coordinate 4,350 of JBOGDK010000018.1, read as the reverse complement.
AGACGAAGTAGATGCCGTGCATCTGTACGTCACCACCGGAGCCGTCGTACTCCGCGGTCTCCACCAGGCGTACCAGCTCGCCGCCCAGGCTCGCCTGGAACGACCGCAGCCGGGCGTGGCGGCCGATCCGGGCGCTGACCTGGCCGGTGTGCACCGCGTCGCGGTCCCACAGCTGCAGCGACACAAGATCAAGCTGCGCGCCCTCACCGACCAGCACCGATGTCGCCGAGGCGTACTGCGCGGTGCCGGCGTGCTCGAACACCACGGTGGCCTGCGCGTACGCGCCGACCCGCAGTACGACATGCCCCCAGACCACCTGGTCGGCGGCCTCGCCAATCAGGTGCAGCAGCAACGGCGCGTCCAGCCGGGTCTCCGGTGCCACGTCGATCAGCAGCGCGCCGCCGCTGTTCGCCACGGCCAGGGCGGAGAGCCGGTCCACCGGCAGCGGTACGCCCAGCGCCTTCGCCTCGTCGGTGCCGATCGTGCTCACGGTGACCCCGGCAGGGGCGTCGTACTTCCAGGTCAGGTGCCCGTCGGACGGCTCGCCCGCGAACAGCTCCCGTAGCCGCTTGACGGGGGTGAACCGCCAGACCTCCTCGCGCCCGGTAGGCACCGGATGGGCAGCGGGATCGAATGAGCCTGGCGGGTGCAGGTGACTGACCACCGTGGTGTCGATGGCGTCCTGGACGTTCTGGGTCACCCGACGGCACCTTCCATCTGCAGCTCGATCAGCCGGTTGAGTTCCAACGCGTACTCCATGGGAAGTTCCTTCGCGATCGGCTCGATGAAGCCGCGCACGATCATCGCCATCGCCTCGTCCTCGGACAGGCCCCGGCTCATCAGGTAGAACAGCTGGTCGTCGGAGACCTTCGAGACGGTCGCCTCGTGCCCCATCGACACGTCGTCCTCCCGTACGTCCACGTACGGGTAGGTGTCCGAACGGCTGATCTGGTCGACCAGCAACGCGTCACACTTCACGGTGCTCTTCGAGTGCTCCGAGCCCTCGTTGACCTGGACCAGGCCCCGGTAGCTGGTACGCCCGCCGCCCCGCGCGATCGACTTGGAGATGATCGTGCTCGACGTGTGCGGCGCGGCGTGCACCATCTTCGCCCCGGCGTCCTGGTGCTGCCCCTCGCCGGCCATCGCGACTGAGAGCACCTCGCCCTTGGCGCGCTCCCCCACCATCCACACGGCGGGGTACTTCATGGTGACCTTGGAGCCGAGGTTGCCGTCGACCCACTCCATGGTCGCGCCCTCGTGGGCCACGGCGCGCTTGGTCACCAGGTTGTAGACGTTGTTCGACCAGTTCTGGATCGTGGTGTAGCGGCACCGGGCGTTCTTCTTCACGATGATCTCGACCACCGCGGAGTGCAGCGAATCGGACGAGTAGATCGGCGCGGTGCAGCCCTCGACGTAGTGGACGTACGCACCCTCGTCGACGATGATCAGGGTCCGCTCGAACTGGCCCATGTTCTCGGTGTTGATCCGGAAGTACGCCTGCAGCGGGATATCCACGTGCACGCCGGGCGGCACGTAGATGAACGAGCCGCCGGACCACACCGAGGTGTTCAGCGCGGCGAACTTGTTGTCACCCACCGGGATCACGGTGGCGAAGTACTCCTTGAACGTCTCAGGGTGCTCCCGCAGCGCGGTGTCGGTGTCGAGGAACAGGACACCCTTCTCCTCAAGGTCCTCACGGATCTTGTGGTAGACCACCTCGGACTCGTACTGCGCCGCGACACCGGCCACCAGGCGCTGCTTCTCCGCCTCCGGGATCCCGAGCTTGTCGTAGGTGTTCTTGATGTCCTCTGGCAGCTCTTCCCAGCTAGCGGCCTGCTTCTCGGTGGACCGTACGAAGTACTTGATGTTGTCGAAGTCGATGCCACCGAGCTCCGCGCCCCAGGCGGGCATCGGCTTCTTGCCAAAGAGCTTGAGGCCCTTCAGCCGCAGCTTGAGCATCCATTCGGGTTCGTTCTTCTTCGCCGAGATGTCCCGTACCACGACCTCGGACAAGCCACGCTGCGCGGCCTCGCCGGCCACATCCGAGTCGGCCCAGCCGTATTCGTACCGGCCGAGAGCAGCGAGATGTTCCTCCTGCGTGATCGGGGCGCCTGGCACAGGCTGGCTGACGATCTCAGTCATCAATAGTCCTCACGGAGCGATGGTCGGTTTCCTGCCCGGAGTCGGTACGTCCGGGGACGTGCGTTGCTGAACCGGCGAAACGCCGGGGGTCCGGTATGTGGGTGGTGCACACGCCGTCGCCGTTGGCGATGGTGGCCAGCCGCTGTACGTGTGTGCCGACCAGGCGGCCGATCACCTGGGTCTCCGCCTCGCACAGCTGCGGGAACTCGGCCGCGACATGGGCCACCGGACAGTTGTGCTGGCACAACTGGCCCCCGGTGGCGATCGTCGTGGCGCTGGCAGCGTAGCCCTCCGCGGAAAGCGCCTCCGCCAGAGCCTGGGACCGGGCGAGCGGTTCGTCCCGGGCACCTTCCATGGCGGTACGGCACCGCTCTTCCAGCCGCGCCACCTGCTGCTGCGCGAACCTGCCCACCGCCTCGGGACCGTCGTGTCGGGCGATCCACCTCAGCGCCGCGGTGGCGAGGTCGTCGTAGGTGTGCGGGGCGCAGGTCAACCGCGCCTCCTCGGTCAGCGCGAACATCCGTGCCGGACGTCCTCTGCCGCGGTGCCCGCGTACCGGTGCCGCAGCGCTGCTCACCAGACCGTCGGTGAGCATCACGTCCAGGTGCCGGCGGATCGCGGCGGGCGAGAGCCCCAGTTGGCCGCCGAGCTCGGCGGCGGTGGCGCTCCCCCGCTCCAGCAGTAGCTGGGTGACCCGGTCCCGGGTACGCCCGTCCGAGGCGGCCGGTTCCCTCGCCCCGTCGCGCTGCGGGGCGGGCAGCGTCGAGTCGCGTACCTGCTCCGCGGGAGCCTGGGTACGCGCAGCGTCGAACGCCGGCGCCTTTTTCACAACACCAGTGTGACGTATTTCCGGAGGGCGGGGCAAACTGAACGGCCGGTGACCCCAGTCACTAGCGGTAGTCGGTCCCCTGCCGGTGTGGGGCGCCTTGCCGGGTGGTCGGTCGCGAGCGGCACATACCCGCTTCCTAGGATGTCTGGCGTGTGGTCCATCTCCCCCACGCTGGTACGGCGGACAGCGGTCGCGTCCCTGGTCGCCAACGTTGTCATCGTGATCACCGGCGGCGCGGTACGGCTCACCGGCTCCGGACTGGGCTGCCCCACCTGGCCGCGCTGCACCGACGATTCCTACACCAGTACGCCCGAAATGGGGCTACATGGGGTGATCGAGTTCGGAAACCGCACCCTGAGCATGATCGTCGGCCTGATCGCGATCGCGGCGCTCGTGGCGGCGATATCGGCGCGGCCACGCCGCCGAGACCTGACCTGGCTCGCGATGACCGTGGTGATCCTGGTCGGCGTACAAGGTGTGATCGGAGGGCTGAGCGTACGTTTCCAGCTCAACCCCTGGGTGGTCGCCGGCCACTTCACGATGTCCATGGTGGTGATCGCCTTTGGGTACGCGCTCTGGTCCCGAGCACCGGGTCCGGTCACCCGGCACGAGGAGGTCGCGCGAGCTGGGAGGACCGACGTGCACCCGGCGGGCCTACCCCGGGAGCTGCGGTGGCTCACCGCCGGGATCGCGGCGACCACGCTGGCCGTACTCGCCGTGGGGACCGTTGTCACCGGCAGCGGACCGCACGCGGGGGACCCCGACTCGGAGCGGATCGCGATCGACCCCGGACTGATCGCACAAATCCACGCCGACCTGGTGTTTCTGCTGCTCGGCCTGTCGATCGCGGGGTGGTTCGCGATCCGGGCGACGGCGCCAGGCAGCTCCGCGGCGCGCGCCGCGACTCTGCTCGTGGCGGCGGAACTGGCACAGGGCGGCATCGGCTTCGTGCAGTACTTCACGGCGCTACCGGTCCTGCTGGTGGGCCTGCACATGGCCGGCGCCTGCATGGTCTGGCTCGCCGCGCTACACCTGTACGCCACCACACACCAACCTGCCGGCACCGCGGTGACCACCGAGCCGAACGACCGGGCGATTCCGGTACCCGCCGGCTGACGCCTGTCGCGGAATCCGCTACCGGTCAGTGGCTTGCGCCACCGGCGCGCTCACCTGGCGGCGGTTCCCAGGCGATCTGGATCAGTCGCGTGCCTTCCCGGCGGGTGACCAGCCAGCCCCGTCCGGGTGGAAGAATCTGCGGTTTAATGTTGCCGAGCAGGGCACCCTCGGACCTGTCGCCGGACATCATGATCCCCGGCGAGGCGACCTCCCGGATCCGGGAGATCATCGGGTCGAACATGGCCCGGCCCGCGCCACCCATC
>JBOGDK010000017.1:0-27052 GCA_050701795.1 Micromonosporaceae bacterium | reverse complement strand
ACACCGAGGCCCTCCGGTCGGGCGATCTGGCGTTCCGGACTTACCAGCGGTTGGACCGGGTGCGGGCCGAGGACGTACGTTCCTGGCTCGCCGACCGCCGTTCCCCGGCCAGCGCCCACGACACCACCCCGGTCGCGGCGTCAGGTGGCCGCCGCCGGGCCCTCAGGGCGCTATAGCCCCGAGCGGCCGCCGCGTTCCGATCTTGGACGTGTGGCAGCGGTGGCGACCAGTAACGTCCAAGATCGGAATCCGCGCCGGGGGCCACCCGGGCATCGTGGGCGGCAGGTGTGAGCAGGCACACGCCCGTACCGGAGGCCCCGGCGACGGGATCCGGATCGGCAGCGGCAAGGATTGACGGCATGTCTCTTCGCTCGGATCTCCGTAACGTCGCGATCATCGCCCACGTCGACCACGGCAAGACCACTCTGGTCGACGCCATGCTCCGGCAGGCCGGCGCGTACCACGCCCGCGGCGAGATGGCCGACCGGGTCATGGACTCGATGGACCTGGAACGCGAAAAGGGCATCACCATCCTGGCGAAGAACACCGCCGTCAACTACGTCTCGCCGGACGGCGTACCGATCACGATCAACATCATCGACACCCCGGGCCACGCCGACTTCGGTGGCGAGGTGGAACGCGGCCTGACCATGGTCGACGGCGTACTGCTGCTGGTGGACGCCTCGGAGGGGCCGTTGCCGCAGACCCGGTTCGTACTCCGTAAGGCCCTGTCGGCCAGGCTGCCGATCGTCCTGGTGATCAACAAGGTGGACCGGCCGGACGCCCGGATCAAAGAGGTGGTCGACGACGCGTACGAGCTGTTCCTGGACCTCGACGCCGACGAGGAACAGATCAACTTCCCGATCGTGTACGCCTGCGCCCGGGACGGCGTCGCGTCGCTGACCCAGCCCGAGGACGGCAAGGTGCCCGACGACAGTGGCGACCTGCAACCGTTGTTCGGCACCCTGCTGGAGACCATCCCGGCGCCGTCGTACACCGAAGGCGCGCCGCTGCAGGCGCACGTGACGAACCTGGACGCCTCCCCGTTCCTCGGCCGGCTGGCGCTCTGCCGGGTACGCCAGGGCACGATCCGCAAGGGCCAGCAGGTGGCCTGGTGCCGGCACGACGGCACGCTCGAGCGGGTCAAGGTCACCGAGTTGCTCGTCACCGTGGGGCTGGAACGCAAGCCCGGCACCGAGGCGGGCCCCGGGGACATCATCGCGATCGCCGGGATCCCCGAGATCATGATCGGCGACACCCTCGCCGACCCGGACGACCCGAAGCCGCTGCCCCTGATCACGGTGGACGAGCCCGCGATCTCGATGACCATCGGGATCAACACCTCGCCGCTGGGCGGGCGCACCAAGGGCACCAAGGTGACCGCCCGGCTGGTGAAGGACCGGCTGGACCGGGAACTGGTCGGCAACGTCTCGCTGCGGGTGCTGCCGACCGAACGTCCCGACACCTGGGAGGTGCAGGGCCGGGGTGAGCTGGCGCTGGCGATCCTGGTGGAACAGATGCGCCGGGAGTCCTACGAGCTGACCGTCGGAAAGCCACAGGTGGTCACCCGGGAGATCGACGGTCGCGTCTGCGAGCCCGTGGAGCGGCTGACCATCGACGCCCCGGAGGAGTACCTGGGCGCGATCACCCAGCTGCTCGCCACCCGCAAGGGCCGGATGGAGCAGATGGTCAACCACGGCACCGGCTGGGTACGGATGGAGTGGCTGGTGCCGGCCCGTGGACTGATCGGGTTCCGTACCGAGTTCCTCACCGACACCCGTGGCACGGGCATCGCGCACCACGTCTTCGAGTCGTACGAGCCGTGGGTGGGCGAGTTGCGTACCCGCAACAACGGCTCGCTGGTCGCCGACCGGGCGGGTGTGGTGACCGCGTTCGCGATGACCAACCTTCAGGAGCGCGGGACGCTGTTCGTGGAGCCCACCACCGAGGTGTACGAGGGCATGATCATCGGCGAGAATTCGCGCTCCGACGACATGGACGTCAACATCACCAAGGAGAAGAAGCTCACCAACATGCGGCAGTCCACCTCGGAGGAGACCGAGAAGCTGATCCCGCCCCGCAAGATGTCACTGGAACAGGCGTTGGAGTTCTGCCGGGAGGACGAGTGCGTGGAGATCACCCCGCCGACCGTACGGGTCCGCAAGGTGGTGCTGAACGCGCAGGAACGCGGCCGTGCCGCCGCCCGGCGCAAGCACCAGGGGTGAGGCCACGTTGACTGGCAGCTTGGCCGCGTTGGAACCGGAATTCGCGGCGGTGGGCGGTGTGGTGTCGGTGTGGTGCGGCCCGGTCGGCGGGCCGGCGGCGTACGCCCGGTTGGCCGACGTCGCGCACTACCCGGCGAGCACGATGAAACTCGCGGTGCTGGTGGCGGCGTACCGGATGGCGGACGCGGGCGCGCTGGACCTCGACGCCGAGACACCGGTGCACAACGACTTCACCTCGGCCGCGCCGGACGGGCCGGGCTTCACCATGGACCCGGACTACGACTCCGACTCCGAGGTCTGGGCGAAGCTGGGGCATACCGCGACACTGCGCTGGCTCGCCCGCCGCATGATCATCATGTCGTCCAACCTCGCCACCAACCTGGTGCTGGAACGCACCGGGTACCCCGCCGCCACCGAGGCGTGGCGGCTCGCGGGCGCCGAGCACAGCGTGGTGATCAGGGGAATCGAGGACTATGCCGCACGGGGGTCCGGACGCGACAACCTGGTCACTGCCAGCGACCTCGCGGCGCTGCTGTCGGCGATCGAGAAGGAGCGGATCGCCTCCGGGGACGCCTGCCGCGAGATGCGTGAGGTGCTGCTCGCCCAGGAGAAGAACGACGACCTGCCCTCCGGCCTGCCGGCCGGCACCGCGATCGGGCACAAGAGCGGGTGGGTGGACGGCATCCGCCACGACGCCGGGGTGGTCTACCCGCCGGACGCGCCACCGTACGTCGTCGCGGTCTGCACCACCACCGACCGTCCCGAGACCGAGACGATGCGCCTGATCGGTACGGTCGCCGCCGCCAGCTGGCAGGACCGGCACACCATCGGCGCCGCTCCCCCGGCCGCCGCTCGATAGGGTGCGACCGTGGCCATCACCGAGGTACGTACGCATCGGCTGATCTGTCCGCTGCACACCCCGTTTCGTACCGCACTGCGGGAGACCACCACCATGGAGACCCTCCTGGTGCGGGTGCTCGACGACTCAGGTGCGCACGGGTTCGGCGAAGCGCCGCAGGTGTGGCGGGTCACGGGCGAGTCGATGGCCAGCGCGGATGCCGTAATCGACACGATGTTCCGGCCGCTGCTGCTCGGCCGGGACCCGGACGAGCTGATCGGCCTGCTCGGCCAGATCCGTGCCGCGGTACCGGGCAACCACAACGCCAAGGCCGCTGTCGACATCGCGCTGCATGACCTGGCGGCCCGGCGTCTAGGCGTGCCGCTGGTACGGCTGCTGGGCGGCTCCACACTCACCGTCGCCACCGACGTCACGATCTCGGCGGGCGACCCCGAGAGCCTGGCGACGGCGGCGCGGGCGCGTACCGCCGACGGGTTCTCGGTGCTGAAACTGAAGGTCGGCACCGAGGACGCCATCGCCGACGTGGCACGGGTCCGGGCGGTACGCGACGCGGTCGGCCCCGACGTGGGGATCAGGCTCGACGCGAACCAGGGCTGGACCCGCAAGTCCGCGGTACGCGCGATCACCGCGATGGAGGACGCCGGACTCGACGTCGAGCTGGTGGAGCAGCCCGTACCGGCTCGCGACCTGGACGGGCTCGCCTGGGTCACCGACCGGGTGGCCACCCCGGTACTGGCCGACGAGTCGGTGTATGGCGTCGCCGACCTGGTCGAGGTGCTCAGGCGGCGTGGCGCCGACATGGTGAACGTGAAGTTGGCCAAGTCCGGCGGGTTGGCGCCGGCACGTACCCTGCTTGATCTCGCCGTGGCATCCGGGATGGGCACCATGGTCGGCTCCATGATGGAAGGACCGGTCGGCGTCGCCGCGGCGGCCAGCCTGGTCGCGGCGTACCGGACCACCGTGGTCAGTGACCTCGACGCCGCGTGGTGGCTCGCGTCGTCCCCGATCGAGGGTGGCCCCCGCTACCACCAGGGGACGGTGCTGTTGTCGGACAAGGCCGGGCTGGGCGTGAAGCTCGGCTCGTGACACGACGCCATACAACCGTTACCGGATTGCGCCGTCCGGAGAACAGACCCCACGGTGTGTCGCTGACCTGGGTTTCGTATCGTCAGCGACTCGGGGGTTGATCAGACGGTGATGGAGGAATTTCGGTGACGTTGCAGCCAGGTGAGCAGGCCACGGTTTCGGTCGCGATCGCCACTCTCTGGAACTCACCCGATGTGGTACGCGTGACTGATGACCCGGCGTTGCGGACGCCGGTCGACATTCGCGCCTGGGTGGAGGGGCTCAAGGAGCCGGACCGCAGCGGTGACGATCCACGGCTCGACACCCAACTGCTGCTCGGAGAGCAGGTCACCGTCGATGAGGTACGGGGCGACTGGGCAAAAGTCGTCGCCGTCGAGCAACCGAGCCGGGCTGACCCGAGGGGCTACCCCGGTTGGCTGCGGGCAGATCAGCTCACCACCGACTCGACCGGCTCCGGTGTCGACCTGGTGGTTGACGCCACCGCCACCGCGGTACGCGACGCTCCGTTCGGCGACATCCTGCTCTACGGCGTGGCGATCGGCACCCGGCTGACAGGCACCGGCATCACGTACCGGGGTTGGACCCAGATTCTGATCCCTGGCCAGCGGGAGCCGGCCTGGGTACGTACCGCCGACGTGGCGCCGGCTCCTGACGGGTCCGCCAGCGGGGAAGACGTACTGGAGGTCGCGGAGCGGCTGCTCGACGTGCCGTACGTGTGGGGCGGCGTCTCCGCGTACGGGATCGACTGCTCCGGTCTGGTCCACCTCGCCTGCCGCCGGCACGGCCTGGAGATCCCACGGGACGCCGGTGACCAGGCCGAGGCCAGCAAGGAGATCTCCGTGGACGACGCGGCGCCCGGCGACCTGTACTTCTTCGCCCGCCCGGGGGCTGGGATCCACCACGTCGGGATCGTGGCGGGTGAGCGCCGGATGGTGCACGCATCCGGGCCTCGCGCCCGGGTGGTGTTGGAGCCGTTGGAAGGCGAGCGCGCCGAGACGCTGACCGGAGCCCGGCGACTGCTGTCCTGACAGCAACCGCTGGCCAGGCCCCGGGACAGCTAAAGCGTGTGGAAACCCGCTGACAGCTACGTCAGTGCTTGTCCTGACGGGCGTCGACGGCGGTGGGTTCCTCGGCGGCACCCGCGGCCTTCTCGCGCCCGCTGCTCCGTAGCAGGCTGGCCACCGTGGTCACGGTCAAGGTCACCACAATGAAGGACAGCGACAGCCAGATCGGCACGGCAGGCACCCAGTCCAGCTTCTCGCCGCCGTTGATGAACGGGACGTTGTTCTCCTTCAACGCCTCCATCACCAGCTTCACCCCGATGAAGCCAAGCACGATCGCGAGTCCGATGCTCAGATAGACCAGCCGGTCCAGCAGTCCCCCCAGCAGGAAGTACAGCTGCCGGAGCCCCATCAACGCGAACACGTTCGCGGTGAAGACCAGGTACCCCTCCGTGGTGAGGCCGAAGATCGCGGGGATCGAATCCAGCGCGAAGACCAGGTCCGTGGTGCCGATGGCGATCATCACGACCAGCATCGGGGTGAACAGCCGCCGACCGTCGACCCTGGTGGTCATCTTGGCGCCATCGAAGCTCTTCGCCAGCGGCAGCATTCTGCGGCTGACCCGGATCAGGATGTTCTCCTTGAACTCGTCGGAGTCCTCATCGCTGTGCCGCGCCAGCTGGATCGCGGTGTAGAGCAGGAACGCGCCGAAGATGTAGAACACCCACACGAACTGGTGGATGATCGCGACGCCGGCGGCGATGAACAACCCCCGCAGCAGCAACGCCAGCACGATCCCGATCATCAGGACCTTCTGCTGATGTATCCGGGGCACCGCGAACCGGCTCATGATGATCACGAAGACGAAGAGGTTGTCGACCGAGAGGCTGTACTCAGTGAGCCACCCGGCGTAGAACTCGCCCGCGTACCTGGCGCCCGACGTGACGAGTACGCCGATTCCGAACAGTACGGCGAGGCCCACGTACAGGCTCACCCAGAGCAGAGACTCGCGCATCGTCGGCTCGTGTGGACGTCGCCCAATCACCACGAGGTCGACTATCAGAATCGCGGACATGAGGACCAGGGTGATGATCCACACCCAGCTGGGGACGTTCACGTTGAAGCCTCCGGTAGACACATTCGGTGGACGCGCCCACCCTCTGGCGTGGTGCTAGCCATGGGAAGGCACGTTCGGTGACACCGGAGGTCTCTCCCGCCGCCGTCAGGCGACCGACGACGCCGGGTGCGTTCGAACGCGACCGTGTTGACGACATCGCCGCGAGGGATACTCCCCTCCCGTACGCCACAATTCTCCATCACCCGGGAATTCGCCGACACCCGGGTGCTGGGGTTTCGTGTCGTATCGACCTGACTACGCACTACCACCACCGTCGCACGTGAGGGAACACACGCGGCAGCCCCTGCGGCCGGGCTCCGCGGCGAGCCTGTCATGCTTCGCCCATGGTTCTCGAGGTCGCGCTGGTCGACGTCACCCCTGGTCATGAGGCTGATTTCAGTGCTGCATACCAGCAGGTGCGACACCTGCTCACTGACACCCCCGGGTGTCTGTCAGTACGGATGACACGTGGTGTCGAGTCACCGTCACGATTCGTCCTGCTGGTCGAGTGGGAGTCCGTCGACGCACACCTTGACAACTTCCGGGCGGGCGAGCAGTTCTCGCAGTGGCGGGCGGCGATCGGCCCCTACTTCGCGGCACCGCCGGTCGTCGAGCACTTCACAGACCTGGACGAGGTGCCATCCGGCCGCAACGGCGTGGCGGACACCGTCGCAGCGGAGCACCCCGCCGACTGATGACGCCGGGCCGGCCGACTCAGCCGGCCCGGGCTACTTCACCCCTGCCGTGTCCATGTGCCGCAACTCCTTCTTGAGCTCGGCCACCTCGTCACGGATCCGCGCCGCCAACTCGAACTGCAGGTCCCGGGCCGCGGTCAGCATCTGCTCGTTCAACTGCGAGATCAGGTCCGCGAGCTCGGCCCTTGCCATCCCTTCCGGAGCCGGCGTCACGGGCCCGGTACGTGCCCGGGAACGCGCCTCCGGCACCGGCGCCTTGCCACGGCTCTGCTGGCGGCCACCCCCGCCGACCAACGCCTCCGCGTCATCGGCCTCGCGGTAGATGTCGTCGAGGATGTCGCCGATCCGCTTCCGCAGTGGTTGCGGGTCGATCCCGTTCGCCTCGTTGTACGCCACCTGCTTGGCCCGGCGCCGGTTGGTCTCGTCGATCGCGTGGGCCATCGACGGGGTGACCTCGTCGGCGTACATGATCACCTGCCCGGAGACGTTACGGGCGGCCCGGCCGATGGTCTGGATCAGGCTGGTGCCGGAACGCAGGAAGCCCTCCTTGTCAGCGTCCAGAATCGCCACCAACGACACCTCGGGAAGGTCGAGGCCCTCCCGCAGCAGGTTGATGCCGACCAGTACGTCGTAGTCACCGCGGCGCAGCTCACGAAGCAGCTCCACCCGCCGCAGCGTGTCCACCTCACTGTGCAGATACCGCACCCGGACGTCGTGTTCCAGCAGGTAGTCGGTGAGGTCCTCGGACATCTTCTTGGTCAAGGTGGTGACCAGGACCCGCTCGTCGGACTCGGTACGGGCCCGGATCTCGTGGATCAGGTCGTCGATCTGGCCCTTGGTCTGGCGCACCAGAACTTCCGGGTCGATCAACCCGGTCGGGCGGATCACCTGCTCCACGAACTCGCCCTGGGTCTGCTCCAGCTCCCACGGCCCCGGGGTGGCGGACAGGTAGACCGTCTGTCCGACGCGCTCTTGAATCTCGTCGAACCGCAACGGCCGGTTGTCCCGTGCGCTCGGCAACCGGAACCCATGGTCGACCAGGGTACGTTTCCGGGACGCGTCTCCCTCGTACATGCCGCCGATCTGGGGCACCGTCACGTGTGACTCGTCGATGACGGTCAGGTAGTCGTCGGGGAAGTAGTCGAGCAGACAGTGCGGCGGACTGCCGGAGACCCGCCCGTCGATGTGCAGCGAGTAGTTCTCGATGCCGGAACAGAAGCCGACCTGGCGCATCATCTCGATGTCGTACGTGGTGCGCATCCGCAACCGCTGCGCCTCCAACAGCTTGCCCTGCTGCTCGAACTCGGCGAGCCGCTCCTCCAGCTCCGACTCGATGCCCTGAATCGCGCGCTGCATCCGCTCGGGGCCGGCGACGTAGTGCGACGCGGGGAAGATCAGCAGCTCGTTGGCTTCCCGTAGCACCTCTCCGGTCAACGGGTGGAGGTAATAGAGCCGCTCCACTTCATCGCCGAACATCTCGACCCGCACCGCGAGCTCCTCGTACGCGGGGATGATCTCCATGGTGTCGCCACGGACCCGGAACGTGCCCCGCTGGAACGCCATGTCGTTGCGGGTGTACTGAATGTCGACCAGCCGGCGCAGCAGCTTGTCCCGCTCGACCTCTTCACCCACCCGCAGCCGTACGCTCCGGTCGAGATACTCCTGTGGAGTCCCGAGACCGTAGATCGCTGACACGGTGGCGACCACCACCACGTCGCGCCGGGTCAGCAGGCTCATCGTGGCGGAGTGCCGCAGCCGCTCCACCTCCTGGTTGACCGAGGAGTCCTTCTCGATGTACGTGTCCGTCTGTGCGATGTACGCCTCGGGCTGGTAGTAGTCGTAGTAGCTGACGAAATACTCCACCGCGTTGTGGGGCAGCAGCTCGCGGAACTCCTTCGCCAGCTGCGCGCAGAGAGTCTTGTTCGGAGCGATCACCAGGGTCGGGCGCTGCACCTGCTCGATCAGCCACGCGGTGGTGGCGCTCTTTCCGGTGCCGGTGGCACCGAGCAGCACCACATGACGCTCACCCGACCTGACCCGCTTGGCCAGGTCCTCGATCGCCTGTGGCTGGTCGCCGGACGGTTGATAGTCACTGACGACCTCGAAACGGCCGTCCCGACGTGGAATATCGAGCGTCATTCGTCCACCGTACGTGCCGGGTCTGACATGCCACGGTGACGTCTGTGACACGTTCCCCGTGGCGGGACCCTACGGTTGCCCAAAGCGGTTGTGACGGGTATCTGGCCGCGCTACCGTCAACGATGGAACGCAGGTGAGATCGCAGCAGTGGCCGGGGAGCCGGCGCCGTCAGTCGGCAGCCGAAGATCCGGAGCGCGAGCTGCAGCCCTGGCCGTCCAGGCCGGTGAGCGCACTGCGCGATCGGCGAAAGCCGACCACGCGCGAGACACCTGCGTAGGGAGGCCCCTCCGGCATCGCCGGAGGGGCCTCATCGTGTGCGGTACGTGGCCAGCCGCTCCCGCCACAGCGCGTCCACCCGGGCATGCAACGCCGGCAGATCCGCGCTGTTGTCCAGCACCACATCCGCCACCGCGCGACGTCGCTCCTCCGATGTCTGGGCCGCGATCCGTTCGGTGGCCTGTTGGGGGGTCATCCCGCGATCGCGTACCAGCCGGTCGATTCGTACCGATTCGGCGGCTTCTACCACGATGACCAGGTCAAACGTCTCCGCCAGCCCGCTCTCCACCAGCAGCGGTACGTCATTGACCACGACCGCGTCCGGTGGCGCTTCCCCGATCAGCTCCGCGGTACGGGCCCGTACCCGGGGGTGAACGATCTGTTCCAGCCGCCGGCGCGCCGCCTCGTCCCCGAACACCCGTTCGGCCAGCGCCGGCCGGTCCAGCGATCCGTCCGGCGCAAGTACGCCGTCCCCGAACGCTTTCCGGATCTCGGCGAGCCCGGCGGTGCCGGCGGCGACCACCTCACGGGCCACCAGGTCGGCGTCGATCACCACCGCCCCCAGTTCTGCGAGCCGCTTCGCCACGGCGCTCTTGCCGGCCCCGATACCGCCCGTCAGTCCCACCAGCACCATTCGGCCAGCCTCCCAGATAAGGCGCCCGGTACGGCGAAGGCCCCGCCCGGGATGTCCCGAGCGGGGCTCTCACTGATATTGCGTGGGACCCGATGAGCGAGGCTCAGCGGTTCGCTGCCAAGGCCGCAGGGAGCGCCGTGTGCGGTTCGTGCACACAAGCGACCGAGAACGCCGGCAGCGAAGCGCTGAGTCCGCTCATCAGCTGCCGCCGGCGAGCTTTTCGCGTAGCGCGGCGAGCGCCTCGTCCGTGGCGAGCGTGCCACTCGGCTCGGCGGGTGCCGATGGAGTGGAGCTGGGAGTCGAGGCCTGCGCCGGAGCGCGAGTCGGTGTGCTGCCACCCTCGCCTTCGGCCTCGGCAGCTTCGCGCGCGTCGCGCACCTGCTGCATGTGCGTCTCCCAGCGGGTGCGGGCCTCGGCGTACTGGCCCTCCCACTCCTCGCGCTGCTTGTCGAACCCGTCGAGCCACTCGCCGGTCTCGGCGTCGAAGCCATCCGGGTAGATGTAGTTGCCCTGCTCGTCGTACGTGGCGGCCATGCCGTACAGGGTGGGGTCGAAGTGCTCCTCACCCTCCTGGACGCCCTCGTTGGCCTGCTTGAGCGACAGCGAGATCCGGCGCCGCTCGAGGTCGATGTCGATCACCTTGACCATGACGTCGGTGCCGACGCCGACCACCTGCTCGGGCACCTCCACGTGGCGCTCAGCCAGCTCGGAGATGTGCACCAGGCCCTCGATGCCGTCGTCGACCCGTACGAACGCACCGAACGGCACCAGCTTGGTGACCTTGCCGGGCACGATCTGGCCGATCTGGTGGGTCCGGGCGAACTGCCGCCACGGGTCCTCCTGGGTGGCCTTGAGCGACAGCGAGACCCGCTCCCGCTCCAGGTCGACGTCGAGCACCTCGACCTCGACCTCCTGGCCCACCTCGACAACCTCGGACGGGTGGTCGATGTGCTTCCAGGACAGCTCCGAGACGTGCACCAGACCATCCACGCCACCGAGGTCGACGAACGCGCCGAAGTTGACGATGCTGGAGACCACGCCCTTGCGGACCTGGCCCTTGGCGAGCTTGTTGAGGAACTCGGTGCGTACCTCGGACTGGGTCTGCTCCAGCCAGGCGCGCCGGGACAGAACCACGTTGTTGCGGTTCTTGTCCAGCTCGATGATCTTGGCCTCGAGCTCCCGGCTGACGTACGGCTGCAGGTCGCGCACCCGGCGCATCTCCACCAGCGAAGCGGGCAGGAAGCCACGGAGCCCGATGTCGAGGATCAGCCCACCCTTGACCACCTCGATGACGGTGCCGCGTACGACGCCGTCGTCCTCCTTGATCTTCTCGATGGTGCCCCAGGCGCGTTCGTACTGCGCCCGCTTCTTCGAGAGGATCAGGCGGCCCTCCTTGTCCTCCTTCTGGAGCACCAGGGCCTCGATGTGGTCACCGACGGCGACGACCTCTGCCGGGTCGACGTCATGTTTGATGGACAGCTCCCGTGACGGGATCACGCCCTCGGTCTTGTAACCGATGTCGAGCAGGACCTCGTCCCGGTCGACCTTGACGACAGTGCCTTCGACAATGTCGCCGTCGTTGAAGTACTTGATGGTCTCGTCGATCGCGGCGAGGAACGCTTCCTCAGAGCCGATGTCGTCGATGGCGACCGTGTTGCCGCTTTCCCTGCTGGCCGCGGCTACGCTCGAGGTGGCCTCGATGCTGCTCGTCATGTGGGCAGTTGCTCCGGTTGGTGGTTGTCGGTCGGTTCTGCGCCCGGGTCCTTCGCCGCACATGGCGACCACCGGATCGACACTGATCGTGATACGGGATCGCTGACGCGACGACGCGCACCCACACCCTGCCGTGACACGCAGGCCCAAGCGCGTCGACTAGCGTACCGTGCGTAATACCACATGGTCCAACCACACACGGTGACGCAGGTCCACGTGCATATTGTTGCGCATTGCGCGCCGTTTCGGGCGATGTTCTCGCGCATCACTGCCAGCTGAGCCCGTCACACGCAGCCGTCCCCGGCATCTTTCCCCGGTTTCCCCGGCACCGTTCCCCCGGCACCGCGGTCCGACACGTCGCCTCGTGCCTGGCGGACCTGCCCATGTCGCGACCCGCGGGCGCTCCCCTTGTCCCCGCAGCCGCTCCCCCGCCACCGGTGCGTACCGTGGCCCCCATGTCAGAACGGGTCGCCCGGCGACCATTGGACAGTCTGCAGAGCCGGCACGCGTCCCGGCGCTGGTGGGACACCGACGCGGACGCGTACCAGGCTGAACACGGTTCCTTCCTCGGGGACGTGGATTTCGTATGGTGCCCCGAGGGACTCCGCGAAGTCGACGCGCACCTCCTCGGTGACGTCACCGGCCGCCGGGTGCTCGAGGTGGGCTGCGGCGCCGCGTCATGTTCCCGCTGGCTGGTGCGCAAGGGCGCACACTCCGTCGGGCTGGACCTTTCCGTTGGAATGCTCCAGCACGCCCGGAAGGCCTCGGAACGTGCCGGCGTCGAGGTGCCGTTGGTGCTCGCCGACGCGGAGGTGCTGCCATTTCGGGACGGCAGCTTCGACCTGGCATGCAGCGCGTTCGGAGCGGTGCCGTTCGTCGCCGACTCCGCCCGCCTGATGCGCGAGGTGGCCAGAGTGCTGCGGCCAGGCGGCAGCTGGATCTTCGCGGTCACCCACCCGATGCGGTGGATCTTTCTCGACGATCCGGGCGACCCCGGGCTCGTCGCGGTTCACTCGTACTTCGACCGGCGCCCGTACGTGGAGACCGACGCTGACGGCACTCCCTCCTACGTCGAGCACCACCGGACGCTGGGTGACCGGGTGCGCGAGCTGGTCGCCGCGGGCTTCGTCGTCCGCGACATCGTGGAGCCGGCCTGGCCGGACGGGCACGACCAGACCTGGGGGCAGTGGAGCCCGCACCGCGGCCGGCTGTTTCCGGGCACCGCGATCTTCGTCGCCGACAAGCCGGGCTGACCGCTCGGCGAGCACCCCGGCGGGCCGGCGGTGCTTCGGCGCGCGCTGGCGGGCCGGTTGCGCGCGCTGGCGGGCCGGCGAGTGGTTCGGCACGCGATCGAGTCGCTCCGGGCCGGGGCTGACTGGAGTCCGATAGGTGTATCGACGTCACGGATCGACCGGTCGCCGCTGAAATCGCACCGTTCGCCGGAAGCGCCCGGCCGCTGCCTGTACCCGATGATCCGGACCTGGTTGAGTGCCTCCACCACCGCCGGTCCGGGGACGAGGGAGAGGCCGCCCATGCAACACTCGCACCTTGCCCGCTGGGCGCGCACCGGGTGCGCCGCGCTGCTGCTCGCCGGCCTCGCCGCGGCGACGGCTGACACCACAGCCGCCGCGGCACCCTCCGGTGCCGCCTGGTCGACCACGTGCGACTCCGAGGCCACCGAATCCGCCGGCTACCGGGCGGTCCGCGGGATCGACCTGCCCACCGAGGCGAACTGGCGCGGCACGACACCGCCGTACGAGTTCGACGACACAGCCAGCGTCGCCGACGGCTTCGACCGGGTGGGCTACTGCATGGAGCTCACCACGGCGACGGGTTCGACCTGGGTGTGGACGTCGATGGCGGCGTTGAGCGCCGACACCGCCGACCTGGGCCTGCCGACCCGCGCCGGGCAGGTGTGGCAGCGGTACGCCGACGACCTCACCGTCACGTCCAACCAGCCGGCAGTACCAGACGTCAGCGGCGGCGCGGGGTGGGTCGAGATGTGGCCGAACCAGTACTCGGCGAGCGGCACCCGACAGGTGCCCGGAGCGTCGAGCACGCTGTACGACACCGACGACAACGTCTCGACGAGCCTGGGGTACGGGTCGTTCCAGATCCACGCGTTCACCGACCCGGACGCCGCCCGCGGCCCGCGGCCCGGATCCGGGGCCACCGCGACGCCCGTACTGTCGGTCAACGCTTTCACGTCCGCGACACGGTCTCTCGACATCGGGATCGGCGCCAGCGACGGCCAGCACCCCGACTGGACGTTCGCGGGGAACGCGGCGACCTACACGAAGCGACGTCTGACCGTGTACGCCCGACCGGCCGCGGCGCGGGTCGAGAAGTTCCCCGACTCCCGCCAGCTGTTCGCGCGGCCCGGCCAGGACGCCACCAGTGTTCCCGTCAGCGTCAGCGGCGAGGCAGTTGACCCGGACGTCACCGCGGTGGAGCTGCGTACCGAACGGAACGGCCGGACGTGGAAGTGGCAGGCCCGCGTCGCCGCGTCCGCGCCACGGTTCTCGTTCACCGTCGACCTCCCCGTCGAACGTGTTTCAACAGACCTGGAGCTGTGGGCCCTCACCCCGGATGGAGATCGGCGCATCGCCCGCGCGGTCGACGTGGTCGCCGGCGACGCGTTCGTCGTACAGGGCCAGTCCAACGCGGTGGCCACCCAGTACAACGGCTCCTCGGAGGCCGACCGGTCGCGGTGGCTGCGCACTTCCGGGTCGTCCACCGCCGACCCGGCGCTGAGCACCGCGATCGACGGGTGGGGGTACGCGGTGGGCGACACCGCCGGACGGGTCGGTGCCGTGGGCCAGTGGGCGATCCGTATGGCGCGGCAGATCTCGGACGAACGTGACGTGCCCGTGGCCGTGGTCAACGGCGGAGTCGGCGGCAGGCCGATCGACTACTTCGACCGTAACGACGCGGACCCCACCGACCCGGAGACGAACTACGGCCGGCTGCTGCGCCGCCTTGCCGGAGCCGGCCTGGACCAGCGTGGCGCGATCGACGCGCTGCTCTGGTACCAGGGGGAGGGCGACCGGGACGACGCCGACCACCACGTCGCCGGCTTCACCCGGCTCGTCGCCGACTGGCGCCGCGACCTCGGAAACCTCCGGGTGTACGTCCACCAGGTACGGACCTCGCCGTGCAACAACACCGAGGCGGTCGCCCTGCGGGACGCCCAGCGGCGGCTCCCCGGCACCATCGACAACCTTCGGGTGCTGTCCACCACCGACCAGAACGGGCACGACGGCTGCCACTACGCGTACGCCGAGGGCTACCAACGGATGGGCGACCACGCCGCCGCCACCGTGCTCGCCGACCAGTACGACCTGCCACGCCCAGGCGTGTGGGCGCCCGATCCGCGCCTCGCCCACCGGGTCGCCGACCGGCCCACGGAGATCGTGGTCGCACTCCGCTCCCCCACCGACCCACTGACGGTGGAGTCGGGCGCCGCGGCGGACTTCAGGGTACCCGGCGCCGTCGTGAAGGACATCCGGTACGACATCGGCCGGGGACTGGTACTCACACTGGATCAGCCGGTACCCGCCGACGCCACCGTGGCGTACGTCGGCCACCTCCGTAGCGGCCCCCGGATCATGACCACAGCCGGCGTCGGACTGCTCGCGTTCCGCCTCGCGGTGGCGTAGCGGGCTGTGGGGTGGCCGCGCCGGACGGGCGTCAGTGTTCGGCGGAGTCCCAGTCCCGGCCCGCCCCGACGGAGACCTCCAGCGGGACCGACAGCGGATGCGCTCCACCCATCTCACGACGTACCAGCTCGTCGACGGCGGCGCGTTCGTCGGGGGCCACCTCGAAGACCAGCTCGTCGTGGACCTGGAGCAACATCCGCGAGCGCAGGCCTTCACTGCGCAATGCCTTGTCGGTACGCAGCATCGCCACCTTGATGATGTCGGCGGCGGACCCCTGGATCGGGGCGTTGAGCGCCATCCGCTCGGCCATCTCACGGCGCTGCCGGTTGTCGCTGACCAGGTCGGGCAGGTACCGCCGGCGACCCATGATGGTCTCGGTGTAGCCCTCCCGGCGCGCCTGGGCGACGATCGCCCGGAGGTAGTCGCGTACCCCACCGAACTGGGTGAAGTACTCCTCCATCAGGACCCTTGCCTCGTCCGGGGAGATACCGAGCTGGTTGGAAAGGCCGTACGCGGACAACCCGTACGCCAGGCCGTAGTTCATCGCCTTGATCCGGCGACGCTGTTCCGGCGTCACCTGCTCCGGCGCTACGCCGAACACGTTCGCCGCGGTCGCGGCGTGGAAGTCGAACCCGGACTGGAACGCCTCCACGATCCCGGCGTCCTCCGACAGGTGAGCCATGATCCGCATCTCGATCTGGCTGTAGTCGGCGGTGAGCAGGCAGTCGTACCCCTCCCCCACCACGAACGCACGGCGGATCCGGCGACCCTCTTCGGTACGGATCGGCACGTTCTGCAGGTTCGGGTCGGTGGACGAGAGCCGGCCGGTCGCCGCGACCGTCTGGTAGAAGGTGGTGTGGATCCGACCGTCGTCGCTCACCGACTTCAACAGGCCGTCCACCGTGGACTTCAACTTGGCGACGTCACGGTGTCGCAGCAGGTGCTCCAGCACGGGGTGGCCGGTGGACAGGAAGAGGCCCTGCAGCGCGTCCGCGTCCGTGGTGTAGCCGGACTTGATCCGCCGGGTCTTCGGAAGGCTCAGCTCGTCGAACAGCACCTGCTGCAGCTGCTTCGGGGAACCGAGATTGAACTCCCGCCCCACCACGCCGTACGCGGCCTGCGCGGCGGCCTTCACCTCGCCCGCGAAGTGTGCCTCGAGATCGGTCAGGTAGTCGACGTCGGCGGCGATCCCGGTCTGCTCCATCCGGCCCAGTACATCGATCAGCGGCAGCTCCACCTCCCGCAACAGCCTGGTGCCGCCCTGTTGCTCCAGGTCGCCCTCAAGAGCTTCCGCGAGTTCGAGGGTGGCCGCTGCCTGCGACATGAGCTGGTTCTCCACCCCGTCGTCGCCCAGCTCGCTGCCGAGCCCGTCGAGGGTGAGCTGACCGTCGTCGGCCTCGTCGACCCGAAGCTCCTTGTGGAGGTGGCGCAGCGCCAGGTCGGCCAGGTCGTAGGAGCGCTGGTCAGGACGTACCAGGTACGCCGCGAGTGCGGTTTCACAGTCCAGCCCCGACAACCGCCATCCGTGTGCGTGGAAGGCGAGCATGGCGCGCTTCGCGTCGTGCATCACCTTCGGCGTCGCCGGGTCACTGAGGAACGCACTGAGCGCACGCTCGTCCGACTCGTCCAACTGATCGGGGGCGAACCAGGACGCCGGACCGGCACCGGTCGCGATCGCCACCGCGGTCAGCGTGCCGGCGCCGCGGCCGAAGCTGCCGGCCACCGCGACCCCCACCCGCTGGCCGGGCGCCACATGGTCGGCGAGCCACCCCGTGAGCTGGCCGGCGCGTATCACGGTGCCGTCCACCGCGAACCCGGACTCCGCCTCCGGCGCGACCGGCTCCAGATACTGGTAGAGCCGGTCTCGCAGCACCCGGAACTGCAGGGTGTCGAAGACCCGGTGCACCTCCTCCCGATCCCAACCGGGCCATTCCATCTGGTCGGGGCCGAGCGGCAGCGTCAGGTCGCCGACCAGGACGTTCAGCTCCGCGTTGCGCAGTACGTCGGCCAGGTGCGCACGCAGGCTGTCGCCGACCTTGCCCTTGATCTGGTCGACGTGCTCGACCACACCCTCGAGTGAGCCGTACGCGGTGATCCACTTCGCGGCCGTCTTGGCCCCCACCCCCGGTACGCCTTCGAGGTTGTCGGACTTATCGCCGACCAGCGCGGCGAGGTCTCGATACCGCTCGGGTGGTACGCCGTACCGCGCGGTGACCTCCGCTGGGTCCATCCGGCTGATCTCGGATACGCCCCGCTTCGGATACAGCACGGTGACGTGGTCGTCGACCAGCTGGAACGCGTCCCGGTCACCGGTCGAGATCAGCACCTCCGCACCCCGCTCCCGGGCCTGCCTGGTGAGCGTGGCGATCACGTCGTCGGCCTCGTAGCCCTCCAGGCTGACCGTCGGGATCCGCAGTGCCGCGAGCACCTCCTGGATCAGGCTGACCTGCCCGGCGAAGTCCGCCGGGGACTCCGAACGGCCCGCCTTGTACTCCGCGTACCGCTCGGTACGGAACGAGCGCCGGGACACGTCGAAGGCCACCGCGATGTGCGTCGGCTGCTCGTCCCGCAGCATGTTGATCAACATGGAGGTGAAGCCATAGACCGCGTTGGTCGGCTGCCCGGTACTGGTGGAGAAGTTCTCCACCGGCAGCGCGAAGAATGCGCGGTAGGCCAGAGAGTGCCCATCGAGCAGTAGCAGTCGCGGCGGCTGTTTCACCCCGGAATCAGCCTGCGGCGGTGTGGTCGCAGTGGTGTCGGTCACGGCGGCGAGCCTAGTCCCGCCCTCTGACACTGCACGCACCGGGCGCGCGGCCAGAGGGCGGGAAATCAGCGGTACGGCGCCTCAGGCCACGCCCAGGTACGCCTCGCGAATGCTCGGATCGTGCAGCAGATCCTCGCCCCGGCCCTGGTTCACGATCTGACCGGTCTCCATCACGTACGCCCGATGTGCCCGGGACAGCGCCTGTTGCGCGTTCTGCTCGACCACCAGGATCGGAGTCCCCTGCTCGGCGATCTCCACGATGATCGAGAAGATCTGCTGGATCAGCATCGGTGCCAGGCCCATCGACGGTTCGTCGAGCAGCAGCAATTTCGGGTGCGCCATCAACGCACGCCCGATCGCGAGCATCTGCTGTTCGCCCCCGGACAGGGTGCCGGCTGCCTGCCGCCGGCGTTCCAGCAACCGGGGAAACAGGCTGTACACCCGGTCAAGGTCTTTCGCGACCCCCTTGCGGTCGGTCCGGGAGTAGGCGCCCATGTCGAGGTTGTCGAGCACGGTCATCCCGGGGAAGATGCCACGGCCCTCCGGGGCCAGACACAGCCCCTTGCGTACCCGCTCGTCGGCACGCCGCCGCGTGATGTCCTCACCGGCGAACCGGATCCGACCCTGCGAGACCATGTGCAGACCTGAGATCGCCCGCATCGTCGATGTCTTACCGGCGCCGTTGGTGCCGATCAGCGCGACGATCTCACCCTCGTCCACCTGCAGGTTGATTCCGTGCAGGGCTTCGATCCTGCCGTACGACAGGTGGACGTTCTCCAGCTCAAGCAGCATCTTCGGGAACCCCCAGGTATGCGGCGACGACTTTGGGATCCCGTGCCACCTCGGCGGGTGTCCCGTCGGCGATCTTCTTGCCGAATTCGAGCACCACGATCCGGTCGGTCACATTCATCACCAGGCGCATGTCGTGTTCGATGAGCAGCACCGTGTAGCCACGGTCGCGGATCCGCCTGATCAGCTCGAGCAGATCTGCCTTCTCCACCGGGTTGAATCCGGCGGCCGGCTCGTCGAGGCACAACAGCTTCGGCTCCGTGGCCAAGGCGCGCGCGATCTCCAGACGCCGTTGGTGACCGTACGAGAGGTTGCGGGCGACCTCGTTGGCGTACTTGTCGATACCGACGAACCGCATCAGGTCCATCGACTTCTCGTACGCCGCACGCTCCTCGAGCGTGAAACGGGAGATCCCGAAAATCTTCGCGGCGGTACGGCGCACCTGCTGCCAGGTACGGAGCAGTGGCAACGATGACGTCACCTCGGGAAGTTCGTGCTCCTTCGGACGGACCCGGTAGAGCCGGAACACCGCACCCACCACGCTCGTCTTGTGGCGGGAGTCGGTCCCGACCATCACGTTCTCCAGAGCGGTCATTTCCGGGAACAACCGGATGTTCTGGAAAGTACGCGCGATGCCCATCTGAGTGATGTGGTGCTTCTGACGACCGGAAACCCGTCGGCCGTCGAACGTGATCTCCCCGGAGGTCGGCCGGTAGACCCCGGTCATGGCGTTGAAGCACGTGGTCTTACCGGCTCCGTTGGGCCCGATCAGGCCGAGGATCTCACCCTCGTGCAGGCTGAAATTGACATTGTCGAGCGCAACGACGCCGCCGAACTTCAGAGTCACATCTCGCACCTGAAGCAGCGTCGGACCCTTCGGTGCCTCCACCGCCAGATCGGTCTGACTCTCGGTCTCAGCCACTGGCACCCACCTCCTGGGCTTGCTTCTTCCGATCCGCAAGCTCACTTACGCGACGCCGGCTGGGAATGATCCCCTGTGGTCGGAGCAACATCATGATGATCAGCGCCACCGCGAACGCGAACGGACGCCACTGCTCGAACGCGTGGAAACGATACGGCAGATACGTGACCAGAATCGCGCCGACAGTCACTCCAAGCATGTTCCCTGAACCGCCGAGCACCACCATCGCCACGAACAAGATCGACAGATTCAGCAGGAAGTTCTCCGGGGCAACGAAGCCTTGACGGCTGGCGAACATCATGCCCGAGAAGCCGCCCAGCGCCGCGCCGATGGCAAACGCCCACAGCTTGAACTTGAAGGCCGGCACGCCCATCACGGCCGCCGCGTCTTCGTCCTCCCGGATCGCCACCCAGGCACGACCCACCCGGCTGTGCTCCAGCCGCCGGATCAGAAACACGAAGATCAACAGTGCGACGAGAACGAGCCAGTACCAGCGGTAGAGCTCCACCACGCCGAACATACGGTCGCCATTTGCCAGGGTGCCGGGTGGCTTCGGAATGCCGTACACACCTTTTGGCCCACCGGTGAATTCGGAGTTCCGGGCGACGATCCGGATGATCTCACCGAATCCAAGCGTCACGATCGCGAGGTAGTCGCCACGCACCCGTAGAGTCGGCCACCCGAGAATCACGCCAGAAACCATGGTCAGCAGAATCGCGAGCGGCACGCAGGCCGCCCACGTGACCGCCCACTCCGATGAAAGGCCGAACTGCTGCTGGATCCACGCGGTGACCTCGGAGTCGGGTGACCCGAATAGCGCCACCGAATACGCGCCGACCGCGAAGAAACCGACGTACCCGAGGTCGAGCAGTCCCGCCAGCCCGACCACGACGTTGAGCCCGATCGCCACGATCACGTAGACCGCGATCAGGAACAACACGCTGGACCAGTCAAAGCCACTGTCGGTGAGGTCGGTACGGATGATCGCGAACGGGTAGTGCTTGAGAAACGGCAGGTAGAACAGCACCGCGATGAGAGCCAGCACACCGGCGATGCGTACCCAACGCTGCTGCCCGGACCACCGGCTTCGCATGCCACGCATGAGGGCAGCCCGGTCCTGATCGAGTTTGCGCAACCGTTCGTTCATCACGCCCTCGCCTTCCCCAGCGATTCACCCAGGAGCCCGGTCGGCCGGAACATCAGCACAACCACCAGAACGATGAAGGCGGTGACGTCCTCCCAGTTTGAGCTGATCACCGAAGACGAGTACACCTCCACGACTCCCAGCAGCAGCCCTCCGACCAGCGCCCCGCGGATGTTTCCGATACCGCCGAGCACCGCGGCCGTGAACGCCTTCAATCCGATGAGGAAGCCGATATCAAACTTGGTGATGGAGAACTTCATCGTGAACAGGAGGGCCGCGACTCCCGCGAGCGCCCCGCCGAGTACGAAGATCAACATGATGACACGATCTTTGTTGACCCCCATCAGCGCGGCGGTGTCGGGGTCTTGTGCCACCGCCCGGACGCCTCGGCCCAGACGCGAGTTGTTGATGAACTGATCCAGCCCGACCATCATCGCCAGGGCCGCGACCACCACGATGACATCGATGTTCCTGATCGCTGTATCACCAATGTGGAACAGAGTCTCGTGGTCCACGAGGGTCGGAATGGTAACCGCGGCACGACCGAACGGCGGGCCGAAGAAGGCCCTGAGTACAAAGCCGAAGACCTCCATCAACGCCAACGAGAACCCGATGGCGGTGATGAGGAAGATCAGGCTTGGGGCGCGGCGGCGACGGAGTGGTTTATACGCGATCCGCTCGATAACCAATGCGGTACCGGCGGACGTGACCGAGGCGGCGATGACCGCCGCCAGCAGAAACGGGATGACGAGCCACGTACCGGCACTCTCGTTGGTCGCGCCAAGCACTGTGAAGGTACCCAGGACCGTCCACGTACCGATCATGAAGACTTCGGAGTGGGCGAAGTTGATCAGTTTGAGCACGCCGTACACCAGGGTGTACCCCAATGCCACCAGCGCATAGATCGAACCCTTGGACAAACCATTGACGGTGTGCTGACCCAAGTGATCGATGAGGTTCTGAAAATCCACGGAAGCTCCATCACAGGGGGATGCGGCCGAGGACCACCCCCGGCCGCATCGTTCCCTTGTCCAGTTACGAGAGGGTGATCTCCTGATCGGGGACGAGGGCCCCATCCTGGATCTTGTACGACCAGATCACGACGCTCTCCTTGGCCACGTCGCCCTTGTCGTCGAACTTCAGGTGCTTGCTCGCACCCTTCTTGTCGTAGGAGTCGACAAACTTCTCCATGGCCTCGCGGGTGTTCTTCCCCGCCTTGATCCCGTCGAGGAAGACGGTCGCGGCGTCCCAACCCTCGGCGCCGTACGCGCCGGGCTTTTCGCCGTACTCAGCCTCGTAGTCCTTGGCGAACGTGCCACCGGCCTTCTCGGCCGGCAGGCATGGGCAGGTCACGATCGCGCCCTCGGCCTGGGCACCGGCCGCCTTCGGGAAGTCGGCACCGTAGAGACCGTCACCACCGACGAACGGGATGTCGAGATCGGCTGCCCGGAGCTGCTTGAGGAACGGGCCAGCTTCGTTGGCGTACCCGGCGTAGAACACCGCGTCGGCCTTCGCGGCCTTGATCTTGGAGATCGTCGCCGCGAAGTCGGTCTGCTTCTCCTGGACCTTGTCCCGGTTACCCGCGATGTCCTTGGCGTTCTTCACCACCTCGTCGGCGAGCACCGCACCATACGCGGTGCCGTCGTCGACCACGAATGCCTTCTTCGCCTTCAGCACCTCACTCAGGTACTTGGCCACCGCGGCACCCTGCGTCACGTCGTGGCCCACGACGCGGTGGAACGTCGACGTCGGGTCCTTGAAAGTGATTTCCGGTGACGTCGCCGACTGGCTGACCATGGTCACGCCAGCCTCTTCGTACGTCTTCTTGGTGGCCTGCGTCTCACCCGAGAACGCACCGCCGATGACCCCGATGAAGCCCTTGTCGGCGGCGATCTTCGCCGCCACCGGCGTGGCCTTGGCCGGGTCGCCCTCGGTGTCGTACTCCTGCAGGCTCACCTTGCAGTCCGGGTTGGCTTCCTTGAACTTCTTGAACGCCAGCTTCGCGGCGTTGAACGACGGGATCACGATGCTCGCGTTGCCGCCGCTCAGTGCACCCATGAATCCGACCTTGCCCGAGCAGTCGCCAGCTTCGCCGCCACCGCCGGTTTCCGCAGTGCCGCACGCGGTCGTCGCCGCGGCAAGGGCGAGCGACAGCATGGCGCCGCCGAGGACCCGTATCGTGTTTCGCTTCAAGGCTCTGTGCCTCCTCCATCCTGATGGAACACTGGCGCACCAGCAGCTGTGAGCATTGCGGAAACGACCGAGCACCCAGCGATCGACCCAGTTCAGCAGCCTGTGGCGCGGGACACTACCTGACCCTCAGGCCCTCCCGGAACCACCGCCAGGTCCGTACGTCGCGTGAGATCGAACTGTTACTCAGCCGCTTGATCACTGCCGTTACCAGGAAGTTGCGACCGGGGACCTTCCGCCACGATCCGTTCGGCGACGCCGCGCATCGTCATTCGGTGGTCCATCGCATTTCGTTGAATCCAACGGAACGCATCGGGTTCTGACATCCCGTAATCGGACATCAGCACTCCTTTCGCGCGCTCCACCGCTTTCCTGGTTTCCAGCTGGTCGGCCAAGGTCGCGACCTCGGACTCCAGGGCAGCCAGCTCCGAGAACCGGGACACCGCGATCTCGATCGCCGGAACCAGATCGCTCTTCTGGAACGGCTTCACCAGGTACGCCATCGCTCCGGCCGCTCTCGCCCGATCCACCAGGTCCCGTTGGCTGAAGGCTGTAAGGATCACCACCGGCGCCAGCCGGTTGCCGGCGATCCGTTCCGCGGCGGCGATGCCGTCCATGATGGGCATCTTTATGTCGAGGATGACGAGGTCCGGCTTGGTCTCCTCGGTGAGACGCACGGCGGTCTCGCCATCGCCGGCTTCACCGACGACCTCGTACCCCTCCTCCGCCAGCATCTCCGCGAGATCGAGGCGGATCAGCGCCTCATCCTCGGCAATGAGGACCCGCCGGGGTTGTCCCTCGTTCGCCACCGACACCTCCTGCGCCTGGCCCGGTCGTGGCTGATCGTCGGCCGGCACCCACCGTGCCAACCAGATGAAGCGTAATGGGTACGCTAGAGGCCCCTCGCCGGGATGGTGGAACGGAAGACACGGAGGTCTCAAACACCTCTGCCCGAAAGGGCGTGCGGGTTCGAGTCCCGCTCCCGGCACGATCTGATGGGTGAAGTATGCCCACCGAACGCGTGAGCCCTTTCATCTCGTCATGCCATGCCGGGGACGACCCCCCGCACCCCCCGTGCGACCCCCGCCAGCGCCATACCGAAGACATGAGCCCATTCAGCTCGCCATGCCATGCGGGGGGGACCCCACGTACTACTCCCGCCAACACCAGCGGGAGTGTCAGCCGAACCAGTAGTCGGTCGCCGACGGCAACGGTCCTGGGGATGAACGCCGGTGCGGCGCCGTTCGGGTCCGCGGCACCAGGAAGGCTCCAGCGGGCCGGGGCTCGACCCCGCGGCGCGTCGTCACCACGGTGGAGTCGCGTCCTGAGATGTCCTGCACCGCCGCGGCGAGCCGGGACAACTCGGCGTAGAGCAGGGCCGCGTCCGGCGACGGCCGGGATCCGAAAGGTCCCGGGCGCGCCATCCGGTCCACCATCGCCACCAGGTCGCTGATCTGGCGCCGGATCTCTGCCATCCGATGCGTCGACGGATCAGGGGCAGCCACTTCTCTCCACCTCCGCGGTGACGGGTCAGCACAGTGCCTGCGTCAGTACAGCGCTCGTCGCTGCTCCAGCAACGAATCGGCGAGCGGCGCGATCGGACAGAGCATGAACGGGCGTCCACACGAGCACTGGTCCGCGACCTCTCCTGGGAGCACCACCCTGTGGTGCCGATCGATAACCGCAGAGACGAACCGCCGCAGTGCGACCGGATCGTCGACCAGCGACCACGTACCGGATCCCGTGTCGAGGTCAGTGCGCCCCACAGTGCTGGATGTAGGCATCTCTGATCGCTCCCCTCCGCGCCGTGCTGTCAGCGATTCCGATACGCGGGGGACGTTGTCGAGGCGGCATTCCGGGCTGGCTCCGCTCCGACGTGATGCCACCGATCGTACGTGACCGACCGCGAATCGTGATCGAAATGTGTTAATCACGGGCGACTCCGCTGGTCGGTCTACGTTTGCGGCATGACCGCGCACATGACACCTGAGGAGTTCCGCCGGTACGGACACGCCACGGTGGACTGGGTTGCCGACTACTGGGCAGGGGTCGGCCAGCACCCCGTGCTCAGCCAGGTCGCCCCGGGCGGGGTCGCTGACCGGCTCCCGAACGGGCCACCCAGCACCGGCGAACCCTTCGAACGGGTGCTCGCCGACCTGTCGACCGTGGTCCTACCCGGACTGACCCACTGGCAGCACCCGTCGTACTTCGGGTACTTCCCGGCGAACACCTCCGGCCCGTCCGTGCTGGCG
Source organism: Micromonosporaceae bacterium (assembly GCA_050701795.1). Taxonomy (GTDB): domain Bacteria; phylum Actinomycetota; class Actinomycetes; order Mycobacteriales; family Micromonosporaceae; genus WHSM01. Next base: position 1,587 of record JBOGDK010000017.1, on the reverse strand, counting down.
GATCTGGCCTGCGCCGGGCTCGGCGTACAGGGGATGCTGTGGGCGACCGGGCCCGCCTGCACCGAGCTGGAAACCGTGATGATGGACTGGCTCGTCGAACTGCTCGACCTGCCGAAACGATTCCGGTCGGACTCCACCGGCGGTGGCGTGATCCAGGACTCCGCGTCCTCGGCGGCCCTGGTCGCCACGCTGGTGGCGCTGCACCGCGCCAGCGGCGGCGCCTGGGGGCGTACCGGGCCGCAGGGCCGTCACACGGTCTACACCTCGACTCAGGGCCACTCGTCTATCGAGAAGGCCGCCCGGATCGCCGGGATCGGCGACGCGAACGTACGTCTGGTCGAGGTGGACCCTGCGACGTTGGCGATGCGGCCGGAGTCGCTGCGCCGGATGATCGAGCAGGACCGGGCGGCAGGTGCCACGCCGGCGCTGGTGGTGGCCACCATCGGCACCACGTCCACCACCGCGGTCGACCCGGTGCCCGAGATCGGAGCCGTCTGCCGGGACCTCGGGGTGTGGTTGCACGTTGATGCCGCGTACGCCGGAGCCGCCGCGGTCTGCCCCGAGTTGCGGCACACCCACGCCGGTCTGGAGTACGCCGACAGCTACTGCTTCGACCCGCACAAGTGGCTGCTCACCGGATTCGACTGCGACGCCTTCTGGGTCGCTGACCGGGCAGAGCTGATCCAGGCTCTGTCGGTGCTGCCCGAGTACCTTCGCAACGCCGCCACCGAATCTGGCGCGGTGATCGACTACCGCGACTGGCAGGTGCCACTGGGACGCCGGATGCGGGCACTCAAGCTGTGGTTCGTGATCCGCTGGTACGGAGCCGAGGGCCTACGGGCACATATCCGTCACGGGATCGCCCTCGCGGACGAACTGGCGGACTGGATCGCCCAGGACGAGCGGTTCGAGATCGTGGCGCCCCACCCGTTCTCGCTGGTCTGTTTCCGGCTGGTGCCCCGACCGGGCGAAGACGACGCGGCCGCCGATGCCCGTAACGAGGAGCTGCTTCGGCGGCTCAACGCGTCGGGGCGGCTCTACCTCACCCATACCCGGGTGTCCGGTCGGTACGTCCTGAGGTTCGCGATCGGCGCACCGGCCACCGACCGGGACCACGTGGTGGCTGCCTGGCACCAGATCCAGGACGTCGCCGAGGCTCTCTGATCGACCGCTGGGTACGTCAAGCGGGCTCCAGCGCGGGTTCGGTGGCGGTTGCCGCCGCCCGACGGTCACGCAGCACGATCCGCACCGACATCGCCAGCGCGAGCGCCCATGCGGCGGCGATCACGCCGTACGCCACCGTCTGGCTGCCGCCGCCGAACCCCACGGCGTCGAGCACGGTACGCGCGTTCGTCAGCAGGATGACGCCGCCCACCATCGCCCCGAGCATTACGCCCGGCACTATTCGTACCAACCACGCGGCTATCGGAGCGGCGACCAGACCCCCGGCGAGCAGGGCGGCGACGACCGGCCACTGCACAGCGCTGGCCCCCAGCGCGATCAGGAAGCCGGCGCTGGCGGCGATCGCCACCAGAAATTCGCTGGCATCCACCGAACCGACCACCCGGCGTGGCTCCAGGCGGCCGG